>JAFABO010000151.1 GCA_023426005.1 Bacillota bacterium
ACTTTTGGATTTAAAAGCACTATTATTGTTGTCGGAAATAGTTAATCCCAAAATTTTTTTCATTGTCAAAGCCCCCACTGTATTTTACAGGTTATATTCTCTCATTTTTAATGAATAATTTCAACCATTAAGAATAATAAAATACCTCTCGTATTATTTATTTATCTTGTATATTATTTTTATAACTTTTAAGATAAAATTTATGCTTTCCCGGACAATAAAAAAAGATACTCCTGAAAGTATCCTTTTATTACTTCTTGGATTATTCCTGTAATGAACTCTCAAAGCTGGCAAGGATTGCAGTTTGGAGCTTTTCTCTGGCCGTTGCATTTATTGGATGAGCTATGTCTCTGAATTCACCATCCGGTGTTTTTCTGCTGGGCATTGCAATAAACAACCCATTCTGACTTTCAATTATTTTGATATCGTGTACCACAAATTCATTGTCAAAGGTAACCGACACCACTGCCTTCATTTTTCCCTCAGTATCAATCTTTCTGATCCTTATATCTGTAATTTCCATCATGACGAACCCTCCAAGAAATTAATTTAAGTTATTATAACTATTCGCCACCATGGTGAATATTCCTTCTTTTTCGCGTATATTTTTACATTTTTTTTGGTTATTTTACAAGTGTATTCGACTTTTTATAATAAATAAATTATTTTATACTAAATATTCTATAAAATACATGTAAAACATCTCGTAATAAAACCCCATTATCCATATAATGAGGTGCTTCAATTGGGAAAAAAACTTATATGTTTGGCTTTATATCAATAATGGTATTTTCTATCTGATCAGCGTCTAGGGTCACCAATGAATAATAATTTTCCACCAGCTTCTTGTTAGGCTGGTTGGTCTCAATCATAACACCGATCCCTACCACTTCACTGCCAAATTGATGGGCCATCTCGATTATACCCTTTGAAGTTCCGCCGCCCTTCATAAAGTCATCAATAAATAAAAGTCTGGAGTTCCTCTTTAATGACCTCATGGGCAGAACCATTGTCTGGATTTTTCTTGCCGATGCCGAAACATAATTAATATTGACTGAAGCCCCGTCGGTTGCTTCATTGTAATGACGAACGATTACCAGGGGGACATCCAGATATTGCGCGGTGGCAAATGCCAGAGGAATACCTTTTGTTTCAACAGTTATAACGCAATCCAGTCCCAGTTTTGAAAACTTGCCGGCAAACATCATGGCAATCTTATTCACCCACTCCGGATTATATATGATATCCAGCATATACAGGTATCCGCCGGGCAGGACTCTTTCTGGATTTGATAACTCCTTTGACAATTCTTCAAGGGTTACCTGGATTTCAGCTTCACTCATATAAGGCACATACTTTACCCCACCTGAAGCGCCTGAAATAGTACATATATTTCCCATATTATTTTTTTCGAATGTTTTTTGCAGCAGATCAAGATCTTCACTGATAGTGGATTTAGCTGAACCGAACATTTCAGAAAAATACCCGAGAGTAAAAACCTTATTCGGATGATCGCACAAGGTTTTAATAATTACGGCAAGTCTTTCATTTCTTTGGATTTTATCCATATTATCTCCCCACAATATTGTTTGCATTAATAATTATTATACAATAAATTATTGAATAATAAAACTCAATTTGCTATTATAATTCGGAAAAATCATATTGTAAAGTATTAAGAAAAATAATTGTGTCAAAGGTATCATATAATAAGTTAATGTACGTAAATATTTTTCCTGTAACGCATTTTTTTATTCCTTTTACATTTGAGTGAAAATAATGTATTATTTTTATGTTCGGAATTTCAACTGTATTATTTTTTTGAAGCAGTGAACTCTCGTGAATTGAGTTTAATAATATATAGTATTATCATAAAGGAGTGTTTTCTTTTGATTAATAATTCAAACCTTTTAGATTCGGAAAAAATCAAATATGTTCATTTTATAGGCATCGGCGGCTCCAGCATGAGCGGTCTGGCCGAAATACTTTTAAGCCAGGGCTACAAAGTGTCGGGCTCTGATATAAAATCCTCAAAAGCAACTCAGAAGCTGGAAAACCTGGGTGCCCGGGTCTTTATCGGACACAGTGCTGAGAACGTCACAGACCCCGATCTGGTGGTTTACACGGTTGCCGTAAAGGAAGATAATCCGGAAATGGTTCGTTCGAGGCAATTAAATGTGCCGGTTATTGACAGGGCAGAACTTCTTGGACTGATTATGAAAAGATATCCTTTTGGCATAGCGGTCTCCGGAACCCATGGCAAGACCACCACAACTTCAATGATCACCACCGTGATGCTTGAGGCCGGTACTGATCTTACCGCACATATAGGAGGGGAACTGGACTCCATTGGCGGCAACACAAAAATCGGGAATTCCGATTACTTTATTACCGAAGCCTGCGAATATTACGGCAGCTTCCTCAAGTTTTTTCCGTTTATGGCTGTCATTCTCAACGTTGAGGTCGATCATGTAGATTACTTCAGGGATTTGCAGCATATAAAGGATACCTTCCGGCAATTTATTTCCCTGGTTCCGGCAAACGGTTATATTATCGCTTGCGCAGATGATGAAAATGTTCTTTCGATAATCAACGGCAAAAAATGTAATATGATAACCTATGGCTTAAAAAATCCTGAAGCTATGTGGACTGCAAAAAATATATCATACAATGATCTGGGCTGTGCCTCCTTCGAGGTATACACGCATGGGGAGAAGCTGGGCTCGGTAGCACTTTCGGTACCCGGACCCCATAATGTCAGTAACGCTCTTGCCGCCTTTGCGGCCTGTCATACCTGTGGCTGCAGCATGGAGAGCATAATTACCGGTCTGATGAAGTTCGGCGGCAGCCATAAAAGGTTTGAATTGAAGGGCCTTGTTGACGGTATAAAGGTTATAGACGACTACGCGCATCATCCCTCGGAGGTTAAAGCAACTCTGAATGCTGCCGCCAATACCGTTCACAAGAAAATCTGGTGTGTTTTCCAGCCCCATACCTATACAAGGACAAAAGCCTTTATAGATCAATTTTCACAGTCCTTCGCAAATGCCGACAACATCATTGTTACCGATATTTACGCCGCCCGTGAGAAAGACCCGGGTGACATCCACGCCAGTATGCTGGCTGAAAAAATTTCCCAGCAGGGCGGCAAGGCGATCTATATGTATGATTTTCAGGAAATCGCACAGTATCTTGATAAAAATGCGCAGCCCGGCGACCTGATATTGACAATGGGCGCGGGAGACATCGTAAGGTGCGGAGAAATGTTCCTTAACATCAGGGCCAATAAGTAAATTCCCGGTTAATTTAATTTTTGCTTTACCTTTGTAATTTTTTTATATCAAATTTTACTCAAGCCCTGGTCATAGCAAGTTTGATTTCACCCTCGGCAGCAACCTTACCGTCCACCATTGCCTTCACCTTTGCCTTTGTAACGCCCAGCTTGGTCATCAGTATTTCAGTTTCCAGTCTCAGCACATCTCCGGGCTGTATCTGATACTTGAACTTTATGGATTCTATGCTGGCAAGGACTCCAAGCTTACCCTTGTTTTCCTCCAGTACGGCAACAGCTATTCCGGCTGTCTGGGCAAGTGCCTCTACAATAAGCACTCCCGGCATTATGGGATACTCAGGAAAGTGCCCCTGGAAAAAAGGCTCATTGACTGTCACATTTTTTATTCCCACTGCTTTTTTTCCGGGTTCCAATTCAATGATTTTATCTACCAGCAAAAATGGATATCTGTGGGGAAGGATTTCTTTTATTTCTTTGATAGTAAGCATTTCAACACCTCGTAAATTTTTTTGTCTGACATATTGAAGTCATATTTCTACATAATCATTAATTATGACCAGGTAATATATTCTACGGCAATAAAAGAAACTCCTTTTTTTGCTATAAGTTATTTTATGCACCTTTAAGCTTTACTATGAATGCGCCGGCAACCGGACGCTCCATTCCCCTGTCGGAGGGCCTGTTTTTCAAACCGCCCTCAACAAATATCTGCGAGGTTGCCCCTCCGTCCAGCATGGCGGCCTCCTCTACACCCAGCTGTATGAGATAATCCGCAAGCTCTTTGCCCGTCATTCCAGTGCTGTACCCCGGCTGCCGTCCGTCAACTACAATTAGTACCACTTTCCCGCCGGCCTTTACCCCTATTGCGGTCCTCGGATCCCGGTTCAGCAGCGTACCAACCCACCTGTCCCGGTCGGGAGCAACAGCTTTTCCACCGCTGACCAGCATGCTTCCGCAGCTGTAAGCCTGATATGAGTCACCGAATTGCGGCCTGACCTCAATATTTACGGTATCCCCCTCTTTTATTCCCAATTCATCCGGGAGAGAGGCTGTTTTTCCATAAAAGCTGATTAGCTGACTGTCTTTTTTAATTGGTACCTGAGTGACATTTTTATACACTGCCGTCACAACATTGTTTTCTATCCTGATTGATGTATTCTTAACTTCGGCCCTGTTGGAGGAGCCGTATCCGTTGGTGTACAGTATAATATTTCCGGTTTTTCCGGTACGGTTGAGACTGTTTATATCTATTCTTTTATCTCTATATGTAAAAAATATCTCGGATATGATTTTTTCAAAGCGCGGGCCCTTTTCATCCATTATAAAAACCGGGTCATAACCGGTGGCAGCCATATAAAGCTTTCCGTCTATGGCCGCCATTCCCACAGGATCGCCGTATTCGTAGAAGAAGCCCCCGTTTACGGCCGCATATGCACCTGTCCTTGCCGCTATTTCAGAAAGCTTTTCAAAGCCGAATACATTATCGAAGGATAAAACCGGTTTGAATTCCACACGCTCATCCATAGGGTCAAATTCCAGCGTGAATATCTCCTGCTTATAGCCGTTTATTTCAGTGGATATATGTCTGTACTCTATGGGGAACGGCCTGGTGTCGGCAGCAGGGAGCTTTCCTGTCTGTGAAGCTTCCGCCGGGCCGGTAGTTACCGCTGCCTCAGGTATATCTTTTTTTAAAAATAAAAAATGCCCTACATAAAAGATAATGCAGGACAATGCTAACAACGTTATAATCATTTTCAGATTATTTTTTTTCATCTACAACTCCTCCGGCAGCTGTTTCAGAACTGCCAGTTTTCAAATACTGTTTTGATAGCTGCCTGTACATGTAATCTCCCAGGCCTATTCCCTTCTGGGACATAGTTTCAACCAGGGCCTCATCCATCATGGAATTGTACATTTCAGTACCGTAATCACTCTCCAGATAGCCTGATTTCGGTACTGTAGCCTTCATCTGCTTGTACATCATATTTAGAAAGATACCTTCAAATTCCTTACAAACCTGTTTAAGCTGTGCGTCATCGCCTTTTTCGGCGGCAGCTTTCAATCTTTTCTCAAAATCACCGTCATTCGATGCAGCTCTATAGGTTTGAGCACTGTCAACAGAACTTTTGGTATTCGAATTGATACTGTCAATGCCCATACATTAACCTCCATGTAAGTCATATACCATTATAACATAGTGTATACCAAATAGCTTATATTTTTTTATAAATTATCTCTTCAGGTTATTTGCTATCTGAAGCATGTCATCCGACTGCTGTATGGCTTTGGAATTAATTTCATAAGCTCTCTGTGCAACAATAAGCTTGACCATCTCGTCAACTATGGAAACATTTGAGGACTCGAGATAGAATTGAGAAATAGTGCTCTTACCTGACGTATCCTCACTTGCCTGTACCGGTTCGCCGGTTGCCGAATTTCTTTCAAACAGGTTTTTACCCACTGCTTCCAGGGCATATTTATTGGGGAAATGAACGACTCCCAGAGTCTGATCCAGAGCGACAGTTTCACCGTCGGCATTTTTATAGCTTAATGCTCCCTGGGGAGTAACGGTCAGAGTTGATATGTCCACATCGGTATCAAAGACTATTTCCTGTTCGGCATCATCCAGAACCGAGTAACCGTCCGAGGTTGTTAGCCTTCTCATGCCATCCTCAGTAACACTGATTTTAAAAGAGCCATCCCTGCTATATCTTATTTCCTCATCAGGACAAAAAATTGTAAAGAAACCTTCGCCCTCAATTGCAAAATCCAATGAAGAATCGGTTTTATCGACATTACCGGCTTCAAAACTGCGGACAGTTGAGCTGACCGCCGTTCCATGTCCCACCTGCAGATTGACCGGTTTTCCGCTGTCTTCAAGCACATAGGCCCTGTTCATTGTTTCATATAAAAGATCCTTAAATTCGGCTCTTTCTTTTTTGTAACCGGTTGTATTAACATTTGCCAGATTATTTGAAATAACATCCACATTGAACTGCTGGGCCTTCATTCCGGAACCCGCTGTCCATAAAGCTCTCATCATAGTTTTAATCCTCCTAAAGGAATGTAAGTATAAAACTTTCAAAAAATATATGTTAAATTTTTATCTGACTACTCCAACTTCATTAACTGCTTTTTCAAGCAGGGAATCATGGGACTGAAGTACTTTCTGATTTGCTTCATATGCCCTCATTACAGTAATCATGTCAACCATTTCACTTATGACATTTACATTTGAGCCTTCGCTGAAGCCCTGTAAAACACTGCCGGTGAAATCGGAGGTTTCGCTTCCGGTGTTTTCCAGCATGTTGTCTCCGAATTTCCGGAGCATGGCGGGATCGCTGAACTGGGTTATTCTGAGAGTATCCACCACCGTGCCGTCCTGAACGATATTTCCCCTGTCGTCAATGGAGAATTGACCGGGCTCCAGGGTTATGGGACCACTCTGCCCCAGAACATAGTTACCGTCTTTAGTCACAAGCTGATTATCTGAATTTAATACAAAAGTACCATCCTTTGTATAATACTCTTTTAAGTTGCTGTTATCGGCGGGATCTACTACCCCGACAGCGAAAAACGCCGGGCTTGCCGCATTGGCTCCGCCGTTGTCATCTATTGCCAGATCCAGCATGTTATTGGTTTGATTTAACTGGCCTTGAGTAAAATATGTAAATATTTCGCCTACATCACTGCTTAACTCCATTGAACCCATGTTGGATGAGTTCTTTGTATCATTGATCCTCTTGGTCAACAGCTCCGGAAAACTTTCAAATACTACCGTATCCTTTTTATAGCCTGCGGTATTGACGTTTGCCAGGTTGTTGGTGATAACGTCCATCTTTCTGTCATTTGCAAGCATGCTCCAGGCTGAAGTGTATAACCCTCTAATCATGAGAATTCTCCTCGTTTAAAAGTCATCAATTGTATATCGGTATTATTTTTAGTTTACTTAATACAAAATTAACTAAAAAGAGTTAGCTTTTATTACTAAAGCTAACTCTTAATATTAATACTTTCTATAGTATCCCCCGCGCTCCGACATAGCTGCGGCCTCAATTGCTTCAATATTATCCAGGGCCTTGCCGGTACCCAGTGCTACGCAGGATATGGAATCATCCGCGATGATGACATTAATTCCGGTCTTTTCCTGAAGCAGTTTATCCAGTCCGTATATGAGGCTTCCCCCACCGGTCATCACTATTCCCCGGTCACTTATATCGGCGGCCAGTTCGGGCGGTGTACGCTCCAGTACTGAATGAACGGCCTCTATAATGCTTGATATCGGCTCTTCAAGAGCTTCCATCATTTCGGTGGAGGATATTGTTATAGTTTTTGGAAGTCCCGAAATAAGATTTCTTCCTCTTATATCCATGGTTACTTCCTGAACTCTCGGGAAAACCGTACCAATATTAATTTTCAACTCTTCCGAGGTTCTTTCACCGATCATGATGTTATGCTTTTTCCGCATGTATCTGATAATTGCCTCGTCAAATTTGTCGCCTGCAACCTTTATGGAGGTGCTGACAACAGTCCCACCCAGCGAAATGACAGCTATGTCGGTGGTACCTCCGCCCATGTCCACAACCATGCTTCCGCAAGCCTTGGCTATATCGATCCCCGCACCTATTGCAGCTGCAATAGGCTCTTCAATCAAATATGTCTTTCTGGCACCGGCCTGCGTCGAAGCATCTATGACCGCACGCTTTTCCACTTCAGTAACACCGCTGGGCACACAAACCATAATTCGGGGCTTGAAAAACTTTCTGCCGCCTGTTACCTTATTTATAAAATATTTGAGCATGCGCTCTGTAATGTCATAATCTGAAATAACGCCTTCTCTCAACGGTCTGATAGCCACTATATTGCCCGGTGTTCTTCCCAGCATCCTTCTGGCTTCTTCTCCGACCGCTAATAATTTATTGGTATTTTTATCTATGGCAACAACGGAAGGCTCTCTTAATACAATCCCCTTACCCTTAATATAAACCAGTACTGAAGCAGTTCCCAAATCAATTCCTATGTCCTGTCCAAAACCCAAATATAACAACTCCCTTGAAACAATTTGATAATCTAACAAAATATACATTAACTATATAGATA
>JAFABO010000159.1 GCA_023426005.1 Bacillota bacterium
GTGCCCAGGTTATGGAGTTGTTTGAAGAAATAAACAGGGACGGTAAGACAATAATAATGATCACTCACGATACCGGCATAGCACAGCGTGCCAGAAGAGTCGTCAATATTCTGGACGGGTATCTTACTGAGGCAGACAGCAGTTGGTGAACAGGGAATACAAATTTCATAACTGTTTTATGGTCGTGCGAAATATTCAAAGTATTTACCAATACTTTGAAAGCGCACATGGCCAATTAACCTCCTTTATTCGTCTTATAGCGGATGAGGGAGTGAAGGATTTCATTACATTTTGAGGTCGCTATGCGACTCATGGAGGTTAATATGCACACAGTATGGAAGGGTTCAATAAGCTTCGGCCTGGTAAATATACCTGTTAAAATGTTTACAGCCACCGAGGACAAGGATATAAGGTTTAAATATATTCATAAGGAATGCCATACACCGGTAAAGTACAAAAAAACCTGCCCTGCATGCAACAAGGATGTTCAGCCTGAAGATATTGTCAGAGGCTACGAATACGAGCCGGGCAAATTTGTCATTCTGACTGAGGAGGATTTTGAATCCATAGAGGTGAAAAGTGAAAAAAGCGTAGAAATACTGGATTTCGTTAAACTTGAGGAGATTGATCCCATATATTTTGACAAGACCTATTTTTTAGGCCCCCAGGAAACAGGCGGAAAAGCCTATACACTTTTACGAGAGGCACTCAATGGCAAAAAGAGGATCGCGGTTGCAAAAATAACCATCAGAGACCGTGAATCACTTGCAGTAATCAGGGTATACAACAATGTTCTGATTCTGGAAACCATATTTTACCCTGATGAGGTAAGGGATTCAAAACAGGTGCCGGGAGTGCCTGAAAATCTCCAGACGACAGAGGCCGAACTGGATATGGCCACCCAGCTGATCGACAATCTGACCACGGCTTTTGATCCGGATAAGTACCACGACACTTACAGGGAAAGGCTTCTGGAAAAAATTAACGCAAAGGTTGAAGGCAAGGATTTCGTTGTTAAGAAGGAAACTGATAAAGAAAACATTGTCAGCCTGATGGAGGCTTTGAAACAAAGCATACAGATGTCAAAGGACAATAAGGACAATACCGGAGCTGTTGACGGGACCGGTAAAAAAACCGCTGCCAGGGGCAGAAAAAAGGCAGCGCCTATGGAGGACGAAGCCAAAGAAAATACGGACCTGTCCGAGGCGAAAATGGCATCGGACGGCACCGGTGAAGAAAAGCCAAAGAAAGGGACAAGAAAAGCAAAGGAAACTGTCAAGTCATGAATTGGATAATTCCCATGGAACCTGTTGCCATTCCCGGAGTCAGACAGGGGCGTGAGTACATTCATGAAATAAAATGGGATGGCATACGCGGAATGGTCTACCTTCAATCCGGGAGCATGAAGGTTTATACAAAGAAAGGAAATGAGAGAACCGGCTTCTACCCTGAACTCAATATACTTGAAGCCGCACTGGGAGAAAAAGACATGGTGCTGGACGGAGAAATAGTTGTTCAGGATAACCGGGGGCACCCCAGCTTTCACAACATTCTTGTCCGAGAGACTGTAAAAAACAAACGCAACCTTGAGTATTACTTAAGAAATTATCCCATAAAATATATGCTCTTCGATATATTGATGTACAATGGCCGGCAGCTTACCCGGACAGCCTTGCAGGAAAGGAAGAATATCCTGGAAGAGGCAGCGGCTCCTGTTGTAAAGAACAGCAGCACCGTGTTTTTATCCCGGGTTTTTGAAAATGGGAATGAGCTCTATGAAAATATGAAGCTTGAAAACATGGAGGGTATAGTTTCAAAAAAACTAAACAGTTATTATCTGCCGGGGAAAAAGCATGAAGAATGGTTTAAGACAAAATTTACAAAAAAAATGCTGTGTATCATCGGAGGGATACAATGGAAGGGTAAACTGCCCAATTCACTTCTGATGGGTATCAGGATTGGGGATGGCCCAAAACTCTTCTACATGGGGAAGGCTTCACTCGGTTTGAAAGGACAGGATTTGCAGCTGCTCAGGCAGTATAAGAATGAACTGGTACAGAGGGAATGCCCTTTTGAACCGGATGGAATTGCAGATATTGATATGACGGGAACCGAACTGACCTGGACTGTAGCGGCAATAACCTGCTGGGTGGGTTTTCTGGAACTGTCAAATGACGGGCATTTCAGGCACCCCAAAATACTTGGATTTACTAATTTGCCTCTGGACGAGGCGGATGGAAAGGTGTTGACTGACTGATGGAGACAATTACCGAAATTAAAGTGGAAATTGAAGGCAAAATAATAAAGGTTAAGAGTCCGGACAAGCTGTATTGGCCGGAGGCCAATGTTACAAAGCTTGAATTCATTGAGACTATGACAAAGCTGGCACCATATGTAGTAAGGCATGCCAAGAACAGGATGCTGACCTCCATACGGTATCCCCACGGGATTGGTGATAAAAGTTTTTTTCAGAAGGAGAAACCTGTAAATACGCCGGAATGGGTTAAAATCGTCAAATTCAACGATAAGAACTATATCGCATTAAATTCGGCGGCAACTCTGGTATGGCTCTGCACCCAGGCTGCATTGGAACTGCATACCAGCTTTAATGTCCATGAAAAACCTGATCATCCGTCAAGTCTGGTTTTTGACCTGGACCCGGATGAGGGCAATACCTTTGACGATGTGACCGAGATAGCAGGGAGTATACATGAGACCCTGATGGCCCTTGGTATAACAGCGTTTATAAAGACTTCCGGCGCCACCGGCCTTCAGATATTTATCCCTGCAGGGGAAAGGTATGATTATGATACTGCCAGAATGCTCAATGAGTTCTTTGCCGAGTACTTTACCCATAAACTCAGCAGTAAGGTCACAATTGAGAGAATGAAGAAAAAGCGGGAAGGAAAGCTATATTTTGACTGGCTGCAGATGTGGCATGGGAAGAGTATGATCACGGCATATTCGGCCAGAGCGGTGAAGAGCGCTGCAGTATCGACCCCGATTGAATGGAGCGAGCTGGGAAGAATACGGCCTGAAATGTTTACGCTCAAGAATATTGCAGCCCGGGTGGAACAGAAAGGCGATCTGTTCGAGCCCATGCTGCGGTGCGACAACAAAAATCAGCTCGACGAAATACTCAAGCAGCTGAAAAAATAATTATTTCTTGATGAATCCGGCATATTCCGGCGGAATTATCTTCTTTTCAAATATGCTTTTCTGGAGCAGTACTTTCATATTGCGTTTGCAAAATCTTTCAAGTTAACCTTTTACGCTTGTGTAATTTATATTTCTTTTAGATTAATTATATGCCCTGTTTGATTTATTACCGTGAGGTTGTAATATTCAACCATATTGTATAAAATATTTATTGTGCTATGCACTAAACAATATCGGGCACTCTCTATAGAATAAAAATTTGCAGCACCGAGGAGGTTATCATGAGAGTATTAGTTACCGGCGGAGCCGGATATATAGGCACTCATACATGTGTTGAACTGCTTATGGCCGGTTATGAGGTCATTATTGCGGATAATTTATGCAACAGCAAAGAGACCGCAGTTGAAAGGGTAAAAAAAATAACTGGTAAGAGCGTTAAATTTTATAAACTGGATTTGCTTGACAGGGATTCCTTTGAAAAAGTGTTTATTGATGAAAATATTGATTGCGTTATACACTTTGCCGGTTTAAAGGCGGTTGGGGAATCGGTTTCAATACCTTTGAAATACTATCATAACAATCTGACAGGAACCTTTATATTATGTGAATTGATGCAGAAGTACGGAGTGAAGAATCTGGTGTTCAGTTCATCGGCTACAGTTTACGGTGATCCGGTCAGCGTGCCCATATCTGAGGATTTTTCACTGTCGGCAACCAATCCCTATGGTAAAACAAAACTTATGATTGAAGACATATTAAAAGATCTCCATTTTGCCGATAATTCCTGGAATATTGCCCTTTTGAGATATTTTAATCCCATCGGCGCCCATATAAGCGGTATCATTGGTGAGGATCCCAACGGAATACCGAACAACCTGGTTCCGTATATAACGCAGGTTGCAGTCGGAAAGCATAAAGAAGTGCGGGTGTTCGGGAATGACTATGATACTGTGGACGGTACCGGAGTCAGAGACTATATACATGTAGTCGATCTTGCAAAAGGTCATGTAAAGGCAATTGAAAAGCTTGCGAGAGATCATATAGGAATCAGACCATACAATTTGGGCACCGGAGCCGGGTATAGTGTACTTCAGATGATCCGGGCGTTTTCAAAAGCCTGCGGAAAGGATATCCGCTATAAAATAGTGGGGAGAAGGCCCGGTGATATAGCAGCCTGTTATGCATGCACCGACAGGGCAAGAGCTGAATTGAATTGGGTTGCTGAAAAGGGGATTGATGAGATGTGCGCCGATTCCTGGAGGTGGCAGTCGCAAAATCCTGAAGGGTACAAATAAACACATACGGGATTTCAGTATGAACATATTGTTTACCCAAAACAACTGCACAGTTCAAAGGAGGATTTGTACTTGAACAATAAAACAACTTTAGTAATAATGGCTGCCGGCATGGGGAGCAGATATGGCGGATTGAAGCAGATAGATCCGGTGGGTCCCAACGGTGAAATTATAATGGAATATTCAATATATGATGCAATAAAGGCCGGTTTCAGCAAGGTAGTATTCATAATAAAAGAGGAAATCGAAGAAACCTTCCGTGCAGTTATCGGTAAAAAAATTGAAGGACTCATTGATGTTGAATATGTCTATCAGAATATTGACGATATTCCCTCCGGCTTTGCAGTGCCGGAAGGCCGGGTGAAGCCATGGGGGACAGGACATGCGGTTCTGAGTGCCAAATCAGCGGTTAAAACACCGTTTGCCGTAATAAATGCCGATGATTTTTACGGAGCTGACACTTACAGGCTTCTGAATGATTTTCTATCAAATAATGACGATGGAAAAGACAAATATAAATACTGCATGGTGGGTTTCATACTCGAAAACACATTGACCGAGCATGGACATGTGGCCAGAGGGGTTTGCAATGCGGATGCCTCCGGAAATCTTGTCGATATTCATGAAAGAACCAAGATAATGAAATTCGCAAGTGAGACGAAATACACCGAAGATGACCGGAATTGGATATTGATACCTGAGGGAAGCTTGGTTTCAATGAATACCTGGGGATTTAATCCGAGCTTTTTCAATGAGCTTGAAGAACAATTCCCCATATTCCTGAAAAACAACGGGGGGAATATTTTAAAAGCCGAGTATTTCCTCCCTACAATCGTAGACAACCTCATTAAATCGGGAAAAGCTGATGTCAAAGTACTTTCTACTCCGGATAAGTGGTACGGAGTGACCTATCAGGAAGATAAGCCTGTTGTTAAGAAATCAATAGGAGATATGGTGCAATCCGGCAAGTATCCCAAAAATCTCTGGAAGGATTTGAAAAATGCCTGATGAAGCGGAATTTGAGTTTGCAAATAAAAGGCCGGGAACAGCCGTAAACTTTTTTCAGCTTGAATGCCCATTAAATTGGCTGTTTTGCGCCCCTCAAAAAAATTTGTTATTGAATAATGGTAAAGTATGTAATATAATGTAAAATATTAAAATACCTGTTAAGTGAGGGGCGATACAATGTATAATGACAAAACCTTGGTTTGCAAGGAATGTGG
>JAFABO010000184.1 GCA_023426005.1 Bacillota bacterium
TTGTTATATCCGTTACTGCCGGTGTCTTTGTATTTAATGGGTTGAAAAGACACGTAGTAATCAACGACAATGGACATGAGATTGCAATAAAGACAATGAAAGCAACAGTGAGAGAGGTATTGGAGCAAACAGGCGTAACAGTTGCAAAGGATGATTATGTAAACATGCCGTTTGACTCAAAGCTTGCGAGAATCCAGGAGAACAGGATTGAGATAAAAAGAGCTGTACCTGTTTCAATTATGGTGGATGGGAAGGAATTAAGCGTAAAAACTTATAAGGACTCTGTCAAAGAGGTACTAAACGATAACGCTATAAGCGTGGATGAAAACGATAAGTTCATCAAGTCTCAATTGGGGGACAAAATTGTACCTAATATGGATATTTCAATAATTCGGGTAGATGAAAAGACAGAAAAAGAGACTTCTCCAATACCATTTAAAACTATTACAAAAGAAAATAACAGACTGGACAAAGGATTAAAAAATACAGTTAGAGAAGGAAAAGAAGGCGTCAGAGAAAAGACATATACTGTAGTTTACGAGAATGGAAAGCAGACCGCCAAACAATTGGTCGAGGATATTGTTGCAACAAATCCGCTGGATAAGATTGTGGAAGTCGGTACGGTTTTAAACTACAAGACATCAAGAGGTGATACCCTAAGATATTCAAAGGTTATGAATATGAAGGCGACCTCATATACGGCTTCTTTCGCCGATACCGGTAAGCACCCCGGAGAACCGGGCTTTGGCATTACCGCCACCGGCGCAAAGGTCCGAAGAGGGATTATAGCAGTAGACCCAAAAGTTATTCCACTGGGCACCCGGGTGTATGTCGAGGTTCCGGGAGTTGCAGCTGACTATGGATATGCAGTTGCTGCCGATGTAGGAGGAGCAATAAAAGGAAACAAGATAGATGTTTATCTTGATTCCAGCTATGCGGTGGATATATGGGGGGTAAAAAAAGTAAAAGTTTATATACTAAAATGACAGTTTGATTTTTGTGTGTAAACAAATAAAAGTATTAAAGGGACTGTTTGAGCTGATCTGATTTGTGGGATCAGCTCATTTTCTATCTTTTTAAGGAAATAGCCTGTACAATAATCCGTGGATAAGTTTTTACGGAAAACTTGCCTGGCTTTCACAAGGTTTCTCTGACAGTCACTGCTCTGCGGCGAGCAGGTCTATCTGATTTTGCAGCCAGGAAATAACATCACTTTTATCTTTATTCAGAGGGGCTATATGATCCCAGAGGTCACAAAAGTATTCTTCAAAGGCTCTCACAAGCATAGGTTCCTCTATGGACAGCCGGACCTGAGGCTGACCGCTTAAAGGCTTGAAAGCCTCAAATTGTACCGAGTGTCTTTCCTTGACTGTGCAGTATAAATCATTAATTATCAGGGTACTGTCACTATCCGGGGATAAAAATGCAATATTATAGTTGCCGTACTTTTGAAGGAGGTTTATTATATTCTGTAAGATTTCAATAATATCCCTAACCTTCAGCTCCAGAATTTCAACTCCTGAATAAGTGTAAAGATAAAGCTGCCTGCGGCAGATCAATTTTTTTATTGAATCCATAGAGTATATATCCCGATGTTCGTAATTCTGCATATTTGAAATAATTGCATTAAGCTGCCTCTTGTGATCCGCCAAGGAAACCTGTATTTCCTCACAAGACATATTTTTCCTTCCCATGAGTTTTTTATATAGCTTCTTAGGCAGAAAAAACTTACTTAGTCCATAATTGTAAACATAGCGAGTTCCCATATTTTCTTCGCTCTCGGTCAAAAGACGGTAATAGTGGGTATTCATATCGTTCGGATAGTACTTGATGAGTGGTTTGGCATGGTTGGACAGAAGCAGATTAAAGTAACCCTTTAAAATATTGACGGCAGCTTTACTTTCCAAATAAAAGGCACAACTTATTTCGGAAGTCGGATTTGTAGAAAAACATGAGAGTGCTCCAAGGCCCGAAACAGTGCACAGCTCTCTTTCTGCTGCAAAAACACCGTACTTTTTAAAGTAATACAGATTAAGCCTGCCTGTTTTCATAAATGGCAGTATGAAGTTGATGAACTTTAAAGTTCTTGAGGTATTATTGGTTAATCTCAATAAGAACACTACATTCCAACCATGATTTATGATTTTCAATAAAAGCTCCTTAAAATATGCCAGTTTATTATTGGGCAGATTATGTAACTCCAAATCACTATTAAAAGTCAGGAAGACGGCTTTATCTTCCAGCAGTGTTTGGCTTATAGCAGTCTCAAGCAGGGAGATGGCCGCCGAAAGTATATTACTGATTCCAAAAATAATTTTATCCTTGCTGGATAAAGCTACTGCGTTGCTAAGGCTCTCTTCTATATTTATTCTATGGGTTTTACTTTCCTTTCTTTCGGTTTTTTTACACTCAAAGGAATAGCCCTGTGATTCTTTCAGCGTTATCCTGATTTTCTCCTGAAGGCCGGCTGCTGCTTCGGTATCCCGGCATACTTCTAAGAGAATATTATTCAATTGTTCCAATTGGATGGAGTTATGAATATTTTTGGATAGGTATTCCGAAATTCTTTCAATATAGAGTGTATTATAAGAAGGAACTCTTTTTCCATGAATCCAGCGGTTAACAAGTGAGTTGTCAACATTGATTGCCTTGGCCAGTCTATTTATACTTATGTCCAAAGCCGATAGAAGTAATTTCAGGCATTCACCGAATTTAATGTTGGTTGCCATGGCTTTTCTCCTTAAATCAGTAGTGTATTTACTATATATCAATTAAAACGATTGTTCTCTATCTGCAAAAATTTGTCATAACCACGGTTTTGACAAATTTTGATATTATATTACAAATGAAGCCTTACTAATATATCATAAGAGATAAGTCGCCAAAAAAACATATATTGAGATAGTGATTTGTGGCACATTATATGGAGGTATTTATGTTGAAGCTAAAAAGTATTAAAACAAAGCTGGTTTTATTTTTTGGAGGGTTATTGCTGTTTATCTGTGTAGGACTTGGTATAGCGGCAGATATCGTTTCGACCGGAGCATTGTCATCCACTATAAATGAATCGCTGGCCCAAATGTCAAAGGAGGCCGCAAAGGTTGTACAGACACGGGTGGATGTTCAGCTAAGCGTTTTGGGAGCAGTGGCCGAAACAGATTACATAAAAAATGATACCATAACATATGATGAAAAGCTGAAGTTATTGGAAAACGAAGTAAAGAGAAGCGGTCACTTATATATGATGATTGCGGATATGGATGGTAACGCAAGATATACCGACGGTAAAAGTTCCACAATTGCGGACAGAGAATATTTCATAAAGGCAAAAGCGGGAGAAGGAGCCATATCAGATCCTATTGTGAGCAAAACAAATAATAGTCTGGTAGTGTGTTATGCAGTCCCGATTAAAGACGGGAATACCGTAAAGGGGGTATTGATTGCAGTCAGGGACGGGAATGAATTAAGTTCACTTGTCGGAGACATACAATATGGAAAAAGCGCGGAAGCTTTCATGGTCAATAGTTCAGGAACTATGATAGCTCACCATGATAAAAATCTTGTCTTTGAAATGTATAACGTTTTTGAAGAGGCAAAAAAGGATCCGCAATTAAACGGATTGGCTGAATTAACAAAGCAAATGGCTGAGAGAAAATCAGGGGTTGGGGAATATCATTTTAAAGGTATTACAAAATACATGGGGTTTTCCCCGGTACAGGGCACCGACTGGTCATTGTCCATAACAGCTCCGGAATCGGAAACCATGGCTGAAATAAATAAATTAGCTGTAATTATAGTTGCTCTTTCAATTATATTTATATTGGCAAGTGTAGCAATTACATTGTTGATTGCAAGAAATATATCAAGACCCATAAAAACAGCTTCAGACTATTTGAAGGTTGTAGCCGGGGGTGACTTTACAGGAAATATGCCTGGGGACCTGCTGAAAATGACAGACGAAACTGGTATTCTTGCAAACTCCATCAATACCATGCAGCAAGCTGTAAAAAATATTATCACCGAAGTTGTTAATGAGTCTTCCGAGGTCAGTAAGCTGCTGGTTACTATACATTCTGAAATGGATAAACTCAACAAAAATATAGAGGAAATTTCTGCGACAACGGAAGAGCTTTCAGCGGGTACCGAGGAGACTGCATCGTCCACGGAGGAAATGAATGCAACCTCTCTTGAAATTGAAACAGCTATTGAATCTATTGCCACGAAAGCACATGAGGGCGCACTTACTATAAATGACCTGAATAAAATGACTGAAGATATGGAACGAAATGCTGTTTCCTCAAAGTCCGATGCCATATTGATATATGAAAAGACCAAAAAGGATTTGCAGGGTGCAATTGAACAGGCTGAAGCTGTCGACCAGATAAATGAACTGTCGGAAGCTATTCTTGAAATAACCTCGCAGACAAACCTGCTTGCCTTAAATGCGGCTATTGAAGCTGCAAGGGCAGGGGAAGCCGGAAAAGGCTTTGCAGTTGTTGCCGATGAAATAAGAAAACTGGCCGAAGGCTCCAAGAACACCATAGCAAGGATACAGGCGATTTCCGGAGTAATATTCGAAGCGGTCAAGGAACTTTCGGCCAGCTCGGGAGAGATCATGGAGTTTATTGACAGGAAGGTTCTGAACGACTACGATTATCTGGTTGCCTCCAGCGGACAATACGGTAAGGCTTCAATGAGCATAAATGATATGGTAACCGACTTCAGTGCCACTTCACAGGAGCTTCTTGCCTCCATGCAGAGCATGGTGAAAGGAATAGACGAAATAGCCAATGCCTCCAATGAAGAAGCGCAGGGGGCAACAAATATTGCAGAGGCCGCATCGGTTATAGCCCTGATGTCACATGATGTCATAAAGATGGCACAGTCGGCAAAAGGGAAATCGGAGATTTTGATCAAAGCGGTCTCCAAGTTTAAGGTGTAGGCAGCAGAAGTTGTACTCGCGTACCGGTATGATTATCATGACCAGTTCAACTGCCAGGCCTGTGCCCGAGTAGAAGAATTTGCTTGAAACGTGCAGGTTTGCCCAAGTACATCCGGGCTAAGTTAATGTGTTGTGTTAATTGAAATTGTCTTTTGCTTTACAGATAGATTTAATTGGAATCAACTGGTAGCCCGAGGACAACTTCATGGAATAGATGCACGGTTAAAAACAATTGCGATAAATTGTCGACGAAGGTAAAACGGTTTTGCCGGCAAAGCAGCAGGACGCTGCTTTGAGCTTCAAATCGAGACAGGATGCCGAGTTTGAGCGACGGCAAAAACCGCTTTATAATGAGGCGATACAATTTTCGTAATTGTTTTTGGTGCGTCTATTTCATGAAGTTAGTGTGGAAGTTACCAGTTGATATAAAAAATTACACGGGTAAAGCAAATATGGAATAACCGGCACAACGATAAGTTAGCGCAGATGCTGCTTCCTGTACTCCCTGGGAGTGATGGAGGTAATATTCCTGTACGCCCTGTTGAAGGTTCTTAAGGTTTCAAAGCCACTGTCCAGGGCAATCTCGGTTATCTGCTTGTCCGTGGATAAAAGGAGATGATTTGCGTAATTTATCCGCAATTCATTTATATAAGTGTCAAGCCTGAGGCCCACATTATTTGAAAAGACCCTCGACAGATAAAATGGGCTTATATTGAGCTCGTTTGCAATGGAATTAAGATTGATGGCATTGAGGTAATTCTGCTGTATATAGTTCAGCACCTTCTCCACAAGGTTTCCCGATACCTCCTCATTTACTTTCTGCAGATTTAAGAGTTCCAGCAATCTGGCTACCGCAATATAAAGATACCCGGTAGTGATCCCAGGATTATTGCCCGACTGTGTCTCCTTGAATATGTTGCTGAGGCAGGAATAGACTTCCCCGGGAATACTTGCCCCCGTGAGCAGGCATTCGGCTGCCTTGTATGTTGAGAATATATTTTTATACAGGGGAAGTAAATTCCCGTTGAATATTATAATATAATACTGGCTTTGGGATATGGTCTTATACCCATGAATGGTATTGGGAAAAGCGAAACTTATGTCTCCCCCATGCAGCACCTGCTGTTTGGAATTAACGGTGAGTTCTATTTCACCCTCCAATAAATATAGTATTTCCAACTCCTTGTGAATGTGCGGGGGAAAAGTTATATTATCTCCCTGCCAGCAATATAAATGACTGGATTTATTCTCATAGAAAATCATTTAATCCTCCAATTCACACCCTGATTTAAATTTAGTTCATAGACATTTTGATATAAACTTTACGTCATATTAATATATTATATCTTACTGCAATAATTGTCTACTTTTTGCAGTCTTTTTACTTTTTTTAGAAGCTGTAAAAGCATAATATGTTTCTAACAGATATTTAGAATTTAATCCGGGCAATAAACTGCGGTTAATTGACCGGGAGACGGGAGAGATTTTATGAAGAAAAGGGCTATGATTGTACGGGGCGGATGGGATGGACATCAGCCTGTGGAAGTATCTCTGGTATTTGAAAAGCTATTGAAGGGTGAGGGCTTTGAAGTTGACATCTTTGAGGAGCTGAACGTTTTTGAAAGCCTGGACAGGATCATGGGATACTCTTTGATTGTACCCGTATATACAATGAGCGAAATCAAGGAGGAATATGTCGAGAACATTTGTAAGGCTGTAGAAAGCGGTATCGGAATTGCCGGCTGTCATGGCGGGATGTGCGACTCCTTTCGGAACAGCACTAAATGGCAATTCTTGACCGGTTCACAATGGGTGGAACACCCGGGAAATGACGGTATAGAGTATGAGGTCAACATCATCGGGGCAAGTTCCAGTCCTATAGTTGAGGGGATTAAGGATTTTAAAGTGAAAACCGAACATTATTACCTCCACATAGATCCGGTTGTGAATGTTCTGGCAACCACGAGCTTTCCACTTGTTCCGGGACCACACAGCACCAACGGCCCCGTACTCATGCCTGTTGCCTATACGAAAAAATGGGGTGAAGGCAGAGTATTTTATACTTCTCTGGGACATCATGCCGATGTATTTGATGCTCCTGAGGCCGCTGAACTGATGAAGCGGGGATTTTTGTGGGCTAACAAGCTCATATGAAAAGTATGAATAATTAAAACGCAAGTATAAAAAATTCAATGGCATTGGCATAGGACGGTACAGCCAATGACGAAAAGGAGGCCGGTATGGAGAAAGTTAAAATTGGAATAATAGGATGCGGAAATATCAGTGATATTTATTTGCAGAATCTGACTTCAGCTTTTGTCAACACTCAGGTATGGGCGGTTTGTGACCTGGTGGAAGAAAGGACTAAGGCGGTTCAGGAAAAATATAAAATCAACAGGATATATACGCTTGAGGAAATGCTGAACAGTGATGAAATTCAAATAATTATCAATCTTTCAACTCCAAAGGATCATTTTGAAATATGCAGGCGTTCGCTGGAGGCCGGCAAGCATACTTATGTTGAAAAGCCTTTATCACTTAAGGTTGAGCAGGGTCTGGAGCTTGTGAAAATCGCAAAGGAAAAAAATCTGCTGCTGGGCTGTGCGCCTGACACTTTTCTCGGTGCAGGCCTTCAAACCTGCCGGAAGGCAATAGATGACGGCCTGATCGGGGACGTCATAGGCGCCACGGCCTTCATGGTCTGCCATGGACACGAGAGCTGGCATCCCGACCCTGAGTTTTATTACGATTTTGGCGGCGGTCCCATGCTGGATATGGGCCCGTACTATATGACAGCCCTCGTTTCTCTCATTGGCCCGGCCAAAACAGTTGCCGGAATGGACTCAATAACCTTCAAGCAGAGAACCATCACAAGTGAGAAGAAATTCGGAAAGGTTATTGATGTGAAGGTTCCCACCCATGTGGCCGGAACAGTGGAATTTAAAAATGGAGCAATTGCCACGGTAATAACCAGCTTTGATGTATGGGGAAGCACACTTCCAAGAATAGAAATATACGGTTCAAGAGGCACACTTCTGGTTCCTGACCCCAATACCTTCGGAGGGGATGTAAAAATTCAGACCTATTTCCAGGACGGATTCAAGGAGCTTCCGCTGACACACATATATTCCGAGAACAGCAGAGGCCTGGGTGTGGCAGATATGGCTGATGCAATCTGCAGCGGCAGAAAAAATATAGCAAACGGTGAACTGGCAGCCCATGTCCTTGAGATAATGCAGGCATTCCGTGAGAGTTCTGAAAGAAGAAGTTTCATTGAGCTAAAAACAGAGTGCTCCAGGCCTGAAGCATTAAAAATCGGGCTTGTCAAAGGGTTTGTCAAATAGTAAACAGAGTGAACATAATAAAAAGCCTGCCTGTAAATAAGACCGGATAGTCTATCTATAGGTATGGCTTTTTTAGTGTTAAGTAAATTGGTTTTTAATCTGGACAAAGAGAATGAAAGATAGCATGAGATAATGGATGAAAGTTGAAGATATATAATTAAATTGATAAAATTTAAAATTAATTCTTGAAATTCTGCATAAAATCGTGTTAGAATGTGCTTGAGATACTTCTGAAATTATAATAATTTTAAAATCTTGTCTTTAAAAAAATAAAAATCTATTTAAATCAAAATTATTAAATAGTGTCCACACACGTACAGAAAAGACATTCATAATGCCATATCTGGAAGGGGGTGAACATATGTTTGTCAAAATGCTAAGGCAGCATAAAATAAAAACTGAATAAAAGAGCGGTCAGAAGTGAAGTATATTTTTAGTACTTAATTTTTTGACCGCTGGTATACTTCAATGTTAGTACACAAAATGGAGGTACTTAGTCATGACCATTAGAGAATCTGATTTGCCGAATATCGGAAGAAAATTTGAAGTAGAGGTCCAGGAAGGAAATAAACTTGTTATTGTGGTACACGATGACGGACGACGGGAGCTTTATCACTTTTACCACAATGACCCTGAAAACTGTGCTTCAACGGTAACCCTGGATGACAATGAGGCACGGAATGTTGCTGCAATTATAGGAGGACTGGCATACAAGCCAAAGGCCCTTGAAACGGTTGATATGGCTTTGGGAGACCTGATAATTGAGTGGTATAAAATTCAAGCCGGTTCAAAATGTATCGGTAAATCCATTGGTGAGATGCAGGTGAGGAAGACGACGGGAGCATCAATTATCGCTGTTATGGAAAAGGCGCAGAATAAGCATATAAATCCTGGAGTTGACTATGTATTTTCGGCTGAGTCCACCATAGTTGTAATCGGGGAAAGAAAGCACTTAAAAGCGCTTAAAAATTATTTATTCGGAGGAGAAATATGAAAGTAAAAACATCATAGGGAGGTAGAATGGATACAATAGTTTTTGAAATTGGATTGGCAATTACACTGATAGCCATAGTGGGGTTTTTATCAAATAAGCTTAACTTTTCGGTAATTCCGTTTTATATATTGATAGGTATGGCTGTAGGGCCTCATGCCCCACACATTGGCATTATTGATTTAAGGTTTATTGAAAGTTCTGTGTTTATAAATTTTATGGGCCGGTTAGGCGTGTTGTTCTTATTGTTTTACTTGGGTCTGGAGTTCTCGGTAACACGTCTCATCAAGTCGGGCAGGTCAATTCTTATTGGAGGTACGTTTTACGTCCTGTTAAACTTTTCTTCAGGATTGCTGCTTGGCTGGATCATGGGCCTTCCTATCAAGGAAACCATAGTAGTATGCGGTATAATGACCAGTTCTTCAACTGTAATAGTGGCTAAAGTACTTATTGACCTGAAACGTACCGCAAATCCTGAAACAGAAATTATCATGGGAATGATAATGTTTGACGATCTGTTCATAGCTATTCACATATCAATATTATCCGGACTGCTTCTCAGCGGATCAAGTTCGGTCTGGGGAATCCTATCCACATCACTTGTAGCCCTTTTCTTTATATTGGCTATACTTATAGGCGGCAAAAGGGTGGTAAAGTATATTGACAAACTGCTTAACATACAGTCGACAGAGCTTTTCTTACTGGTGGTTATAGGTGTACTGTTCCTGGTTGCCGGATTTTCCGAAAAACTGCATGTGGCCGAAGCAATAGGTGCCTTGCTTGTCGGTCTTATTATGGCCGAATCGGTGCATGCAAAGAAGATTGAACATAATATACTGCCTTTCAGGGACTTCTTCGGCGCAATATTTTTCTTTAGCTTCGGACTTTCAATAGACCCGCTGTCACTGGGCGGCGGTGCAATTATGGCGGTTATAGCAGCTGTTCTTACCATTCTGGGAAATATAATAGCCGGAATATTTTCGGGGCGTTTGTCAAAGATATCCAATCAGGCTTCGGCCAATATTGGTTTTACTCTTTCGGCCAGGGGTGAATTTTCAATAATTATGGCCAATATAGGTAAGGCAGGCGGGTTAATGCCGGTACTCCAGTCCTTTGTTGTAATATATGTACTGATTCTGGCCATTACCGCTCCGTTGCTAACAAAAGAGTCAAGGAAAATATATAATTTCTGCAATCATATTTATCAGAAGATATCGGGCAGACAAAAAAATATTACTTCTTGAGGAAATGATGGTTTCAAAACTGAATTTATGGAGGTTGATAAATGAATGTAAAACGTATGCTTCCAATAATTGTTATGAAATACATTTTTATTCTTGTGGGTTCAATAATGACTGCTCTGGGTCTTGAGGTCTTTTTCAAAGCCCATAATCTTATCGGAGGCGGAATTATAGGAATTTCAGTGGTATTGAGCTATCTCAGTGAAATGCCTTTGGGAGTAATAATTTTCATTTTAAATTTCCCCTTTATTCTTATTGAATATATACAACGGGGAAAACAAAAATTGGTTACAATATTATTTGCATTGGTATCCCTTATTTACTGGATATCCGCAATAAATGCCGATAACTGGGAAACATACGATATACTGAATTCCACCATATTAGGCGGAATTTGCCTTGGCACAGGTTCGGGATTGATTCTAAAATACGGAGGTTTTTTAGACGGGATTGAACATAGAAGAATATTATTTAAGATTAATAACAATTATTCACCAAATAAGTTGTTTATATTAATTAATCTTTTTATAGTAATTGCGGCCGGATTTATATTTGGGTGGGAAAATACAATATATTCGCTAATAGCCTATATTGTTGTATTTAAAGTAATTGATTTTACACTGGATATATTGCATCCCCTGGACCGTATATACAAGAAGGGACAAAAATAAGAAAATAGCCTTCAAATAACAATTTTATAGGATATAATAATATTAAAATTTATTTTTGAAGGAGAAGTAATGGTTAAAAACAATACACTGGACGTTATCAAAAAACATAATCTGAGGTTGACCAAGTCCCTCGGTCAAAACTTTTTGAATGATGATAACGTCGTAAGGAAAATAGTGGATGCCGCTGATCTCAATAAGGATACTCTTGCTCTCGAGATTGGTCCGGGAATCGGCAGCATGACAAAAGAGCTTGCCGGGAGAGCGGCTGGAGTTGTGGCCATAGAAATTGATAAGCATCTGATACCTGCTCTCAATGACAACTTAAGTGAGTTTTCAAACATAGACATAATTAACAATGATGTTATGAAAGCCAATATTGACTCCATAATATCTGAATACAAGAATAAATATAATTCAAAAGCTGTAAAGGTAGTTGCAAATCTTCCATATTATATTACCACTCCTATAATCATGAGATTTCTGGAAGAGGTCAAGGGAATAGACGGAATGGTATTTATGGTGCAAAAGGAGGTTGCGCAGAGGATGGTTTCAGGACCGGGTACAAAGGACTATGGGGCACTGTCGGTTGCGGTGCAGTTTTACTGCAAGCCTGCAATTATATTCGATGTACCGCCCCATTGTTTTATTCCGCAGCCCGAGGTACATTCTACAATTATCAGGCTGGACATATTGAAAAAGCCTTCTGTCAGGGTTGATGACAAGGAGCTGTATTTCAGATTGGTTAAGGCCTCCTTCGGGCAGAGAAGAAAGACTCTTGTAAACGGGCTTGCCAATGCAGGTTTCCTTAGAAAGGATAAGGAGCAAATAAAGCAAATAATCGAGAGCATGGGTTTAAAAGACAACATAAGAGGTGAAGTTCTCACAGTACAGCAGTTCGGTGAGCTGTCAAACCTGTTGGGACGTTAAACAGTTAAACTAAACAAAAAGAAAATATAAAATGCCAATTATGCTTAAAAAATCATAATTGGCATTATTTTTTTTCACAGGAAAATATTAACGTAACAATTTTATTATTATGTTACATTTGGCCTTATGTGTCATTATACACTATAATATTTCCAATTTCTACATTAAATTTAAATTTAAATCTGACAGAACATTTCAGAACTGCACTAATGAATAGAGCTCATCCTTCTGATCCTGATTTATTCCGATATAACGCAAGGTGATACTCTGGGAGCTATGGTTGAAAGTATCCATTATTAAGCCAACATTATATTTTGACATATTATATGTCCAGTACCCCCAGGTTTTTCTCAAGCTGTGAGTACCGAAATTTTCAACATTGCAGAACCTGGCCGCTTCCTTTAAAACCCTATAAGCCTGAACCCGTCCGATATATCCGCCTTTTTGGCTCGGGAATAAATAGAAGTCGTGCTTCATATTGGAATTTTTAAGATATGAATTAATATTTTTACGCAAGGAATCATTTAACTTTATCTTCTTCTCTTTTCCTGTTTTCATTTCTTTTAATATCAGGTAATCTCTGTATTCACCCTTTTCATTCAGTATATCTTTGACTTTTACGGCAAGAATATCACTGATCCTCAATCCGGTATTTAATCCGAATTTAAATAAAAGGCCATATTTGGGGTCCTTTCCATTTAAAAAATAATAAATTTGCTTAATTTTTGTTTTATCCCGTATAGGTTCTACTGTCATGGTGATTCCTCCGAGGTCAGATTAGTGTGATAGATAAATGTCGTGAATTATAGATATGAGTCAATAAATAATGTAACTATTATAGCATATTATATATAAATTGATACATTAATTTTTTACTGGTTTAATATGTTTTGTATTTGATTATCAACGTAATTACAGTCATAGTATGCCTTATGTACTCTAAAAGAATGTAACATAATAATAATATTGTTACATGGCTGGCAAAAGTATTATGTCAATAAATTTTACAAAAAATTTTATATATAATTAATATTTACAAACAAGGGTGTGATTGGATGCTAAAAGTGTTGGTAGTTGATGATGCGGTTTTTATGAGACAGGCCTTAAGGCTGATACTTGAAAGAAATGGTTTTACAGTAGTCGGTGAAGCCGAAAATGGCAGGATAGCAGTTCAGAAATATAAGGAATTGTCACCGGACCTTGTAACAATGGATATAACAATGCCTGAAATGGACGGGATTGAAGCTGTTAAAGCAATAAAAGCAATCAGTCCGGCCAGCAAAATAGTTATGATATCGGCGCTGGGACAGGAAAGTCACATCAAGGAAGCTGTTATGGTAGGAGCTACCGGATTTATTGTAAAACCTTTCAAAGAGGAAAGCATAATAAAAGCTCTCAGTAAATTTCACAGCAGCACATAAAAATAGATCTATTCATTATTCGAAACAAAATTTATAACACGGGGTGGCTATTTTGTCGGACTATATAAATACTGAACCAATGCAGGAAATGTTTGTATTTGAAACTGCCCAGCTTATTGAACAACTTGAACAGATAATTCTTTACAGTGAAAAGAAAAACGGGCTTGAAAGCCAAATAAATGAAATATTTCGGATTATGCACACTATCAAGGGCTCTTCTGCAATGATGTGTTTTAATAATATATCCCTGCTGGCACATTCTGTCGAAGATGTGTTCTTTTATTTAAGGGAGAACAAGCCTCCTAAGGTTGATTATATGTACCTCACCGACATGGTGCTGAAGGTTATTGACTTTATTGGGAGCGAGGTAGCAAAAATCAAAAATAAGGAAGAGTCCTATGAAGATCCGTCAAATATAATCCACTTGCTTACCAATTTTCTATCTAATTTAAAAACAGTCCGGCCGGGAGAAGAGATAAACCGCTCTGCACCTGAAGCCGGCAAATTCCATAGCACCCCCGGCGTACGCAATTATGCCTACAAAGCTGTCATAACCTTTGAAGAGGACTGTGAAATGGAGAGTATGAGAGCATTTGCGGTTATTCATGCACTTCAGCAGGTGGCGTACGGGATCACCCACTGTCCCGAAGAAATTTCCGATGAGGACAGCTGCAATAAGGAAATCCGCGCCAAGGGGCTGACAGTACAGTTCCACTGCCGGCTGCCCGAAAGCGAAATAAGGCAGCTTCTGGAAGAAACCATGTTTCTAAGAGAGCTTACAATTGAGTGCGAACCCGTATATGGAGATTATGAAAACTCAGAAGAAGCTGAGATTTGTCTGCCTGACATTGAGGCGGATAGCAGCGGGAAGAATTCCGGGCTGGCAAACTTGTCAAAGCAAAATTTCATAAGTGTCAATATCCACAAAATGAATAAATTAATGGATGTGGTAGGAGAACTGGTCATATCCGAATCCATGGTTACCCAAAATCCCGATCTGAAGGGGCTGGAACTGGAAAGCTTCAAAAAAGCGGCCAGACATTTGAGAAAGATAACCGGAGAGCTGCAGGATATAGTCATGTCTATGAGGATGGTCCCCCTCTCCACTACATTTCAGAAAATGAACAGGATCGTCAGGGATATGAGCAAAAAGCTGGAAAAAGATATTGTTTTCGAAATAACCGGAGAAGAAACAGAGGTGGATAAAAATATTATCGAGCACATATCCGATCCATTGATTCACCTGATCCGAAATGCAATTGATCATGGGATTGAAACCAGGGAGGAAAGAATATCGGTTGGCAAGGGTGAGATGGGGAAGATCACTCTTGAAGCAAAAAACTCCGGCGGGGACGTTTGGATTATTTTGAAGGATGACGGAAGGGGCCTGGACAAGGATAGAATTATCCGGAAGGCCATTGAAAATAATATTCTTTATCAGCCCGCAAGCGATATGACCGACAAGGAGATATATTCAATCATACTGCTGCCGGGATTTTCGACCAAAGAGGAAGTGACTGAGTTTTCAGGCCGCGGTGTTGGAATGGATGTTGTCAAAAAAAATATAGATAAGATCGGCGGTACAGTTCAGATTGACAGTAATCCCGGAACGGGCACCACATTTTCCATAAAAATTCCGTTGACTCTGGCCATTATGGATGGGATGACGGTAAGAGTCGGATTGGCCACCTATACCATTCCCACGGTTTCCATACGGGAATCTCTTAAAATCCGCCAAAACGATGTGATAAGTGATCCTGACAAAAATGAAATGATTATGATCCGGGGTCAATGTTATCCAATATTAAGGTTACATAAGATTTTTAATGTCAAAGCCGGTACAGGTAAACTTGAGGAGGGCATTTTGATATTGGTGGAAAGCGAAAATGAAAGTGTCTGTGTCTTCGTTGATAATCTTATAGGCGAGCAGCAAGTGGTGGTCAAAGCATTACCGCAATATATCAAACAAGTTCAGGGAATTTCAGGATGTACATTATTGGGTGACGGAAGTATCAGCCTGATAATTGATATAGCAAGTCTTATCAACAGTAAACGATGAAAGGAGAACAACATGGCTTCGATATTGGAAGATAATTTGCAGATTGAAAATGAAGACACTCAAAAAGGAAGATTCCTGACATTTACATTGGGAAAGGAGGATTACGGGATAGAAATAAAATATGTAACCGAGATAATTGGAATACAGCCCATAACACAGGTGCCGGAATTGCCGGATTATTTGAAAGGCATTATTAACCTCAGAGGCAAAATAATTCCGGTGATGGATGTAAGACTCAGATTTAAAAAAGAACCTCTGGATTACACCGACCGGACCTGCATAATAGTAATAGATATAAATGAAACTTCCATAGGACTCATCGTCGACACGGTATCTGAGGTGGCTTCCATTGATGATGAGGATATTATGCCGCCTCCCAATTCCAAAACTGGCTTTAATAACAAATATGTCAAAGGGATAGGAAAACTCGGGAATGAAGTAAAACTGCTTTTGGACTGCGGAAAGATATTAAGTGAGGATGAGACTGAACTGCTGGAAAATATAGTGCAGGCTTAATTATTAACAGCAGATCCACCTGGTTTATTTAAATTAAAATACACATATCATAAAGGGAGGCTTTATATGAATTGGTTCAAAAATATGAAAATAGCGGCAAAGCTTATTACAGGCTTTGTTATTGTGGCATTGATAGCAGGAATCGTAGGCATTGTGGGTGTCATTAATATTGTTCAGATAAATAATGCCGATACAGAGCTGTATGAAGTAAATACGGTACCCATAACAGAGCTGGCTACCGCAAATGAGAAGTACCAGAGAATCAGACTCAATATGCTGAATGTTATAATAAATAAAGATGCTCAATCAATGAATGAAAACATTACCAAGATCAGTCAGTTTCAGGAGGAAATGCAGACTGCGCTGGACAGTTTCGGAAAAACCATTGTGGACAGCCAGGTGAGAGCGGAGTACGACTCTCTTGTAAAAACTATAGATGAAGAATTTCTTCCATATAGCAAACAAGTTACCGATCTGGCTTTGGCAGATAAAAACGATGAAGCGCATCAGCTCACCAAGACAAAGGGAGATAGCTTGAATAAGGCTATTCAGGCCAACTATGACAACCTGTTCAACATGAAGGTGGACGATGCCAGTAAAAAATCCCAGAGCAACGACGGCGCGGCACAAACAGCTATTGTGATGATGATAATATTTATTGCTGTCGGAATGTTTTTAGCCATAGGCCTGGGACTGATTATATCAAGAATTATCAGCAATCCTATAAAAAATATGGTTGTTGCGGCAGACAGGCTCTCCCTGGGAGATGTTGAAGTAAGCGTACAGGCCGATACAAAAGATGAAATAGGCAATCTTATGCTCTCCTTCTCCAAAATGGTGGAAAATATACGGAATCAGGCATTGATTGTGGAGCGTATGGCAGCAGGCGATCTGACCATCGATGTAAAGGTAAGATCAGATAAGGATCTGCTTGGCAAAAAGCTCAGTGAGATGATAGAAACAAATAATGAGGTGTTGGGCAATATTAATTTTGCTTCGGAACAGGTGGCGCTGGGGGCCAGACAGGTGTCCTCATCAAGCCAGATGCTGTCACAGGGCTCTACTGAACAGGCGAGCTCGGTTGAAGAGATTACTTCATCAATAACCCAGGTGGCAGCCCAGACGAGACAAAATGCCCAGAATGCCGGCCTTGCAAATGAACTTGCCGTATCAGCCAAGGATAATGCAGCCAGGGGCAACTCCCAGATGCAGGAGATGGTAAAGGCAATGGCCGAAATCAATGAGTCTTCGGCAAATATATCAAAAATAATAAAAGTCATTGACGAAATAGCTTTCCAGACCAATATACTTGCGCTGAATGCAGCCGTGGAAGCCGCAAGAGCCGGACAGCACGGGAAGGGCTTTGCAGTAGTCGCCGAAGAGGTGAGGAATCTTGCCGCAAGAAGTGCCAATGCAGCAAAAGAAACCACCGAAATGATAGAGGGTTCCATCAAGAAGGTTGAAATAGGCACAAAGATTGCCAATGAGACGGCGGCGGCATTGGACGAAATTGTGGGAGGTGTGGCAAAGGCAGCGGCGCTTGTGGGTGATATCGCAGTGGCATCGAATGAACAGGCCACAGGTATATCCCAGATCAATTCGGCCATCGAACAGGTTGCCCAGGTTGTCCAGACAAATTCAGCTACTGCCGAAGAGTGTGCGGCTGCCAGTGAAGAGCTTTCGGGCCAGGCCGACATGCTTAAAGAATCGGTATCCAGATTCAAGTTGAAAAAAGCTAAAGCCGCCGCATTTACAGCTAATGATGTGCTTACACCTGATATGCTCCGTACAATAGAGGGAATGCTTGAACGGAAAAAGAGTAAGGAAAACTCCAATACACCTGAGGAGGAAGCAGCCGCCGCAAAACCCAAAATATCTCTCGATGACAATGACTACGGCAAGTACTAGGTATTAAAGCTGCATAAACAGGGGCTGTAAAATTTACTTGTTTCAACTTTACAACAGTCTCCTGTTCAAATTAGGAGTCAATATGAGGCAGATGACAGAGGAAGAATTCATTGATTTAGTTGATTATGTAAAGCAAAACTATGGGGTAAATCTAATACATAAAAAATCACTGGTTTCGGGAAGGTTAATAAATTATCTTGCAGAAAATAACTTTTCCAGTTTTACCGATTACATAAATCACATAAAAGCGGACAGGACCGGCAGGTCTGCTGCTGCAATGATTGACAGGCTTACAACAAACCATACGTATTTTATGCGTGAAAATCAACATTTTGATTTCTTCAGAGATCATGTACTGCCTCAGCTTGAGAGGAACTGTGACAAAAAGAAGGATATGTGTATATGGAGTGCCGGCTGCTCTACGGGAGAGGAACCCTATACCCTGGCCATGATAATCCATGATTACTTTGGAGCTTCAAAAAGTAATTGGGATACCAGTATTCTTGCCACAGACATATCAACAAAAGTTCTGGACAGGGCTGTTACCGGTGTCTATAACAGGGAAACCCTATCCAAGCTGCCGGAGGCCTGGAGAAAAAAATATTTTACCGCTCAAAGGGAGGAGTCTTTTAAAATTTGTGACAAAATAAGAAAGGAAATCATTTTCAGAAGATTTAATTTGATGACCGGCTATTTTCCGTTTAAGAGAAAGTTTCATGTAATATTTTGCAGGAATGTGATGATATATTTTGATAATGAGACAAAGCGTGAACTGGTGAATAAGTTTTACGAGAGCACTGAGGAAGGCGGTTACCTTTTTATAGGCCACTCCGAATCCCTAAACAGAGAAGATTCAAAGTACAGGTGTGTTATGCCGGCTGTATACAGAAAATAATGTCCAAAAAAATATACTTCCTTGTGCAGGTGCCATTCAGGGTTCTGTCAAATATATAAGCCTGAATTACAGCATAACATTTAAAAAGCCGGTGGGTGTGACACCTGATGAATTTCGTGATAAATTGAACAGGTAAGCTTTGCTGCTTTGGGCAATTCCTTTTGCACTTTGGGCACATGGAGGTTAATTGATGATAAAAAATATTATTTTCGATTTGGGAAATGTACTTTTGGCATACACGCCGGATAAATATATCACAACCCTGACAGAAGATGCGGAAGCTGCGGAGGCAGTGCTCCGGGAGGTGTTCTGCAGCAGTGAGTGGCTGGAGCTGGATGCCGGAAGTATAACCGAAGAAAGTGCGGTTGAGAGCATCAGCCTGAGAATTCCGCAATATGCCGGGCTGGTCAGAAGGGCCATGGGCAGCTGGCATTCCGATCTGACTCCCATAGAAGGCATGGCAGAACTGGTGGAAAAGTTAAAAGGTGAAAACTATAATATATATCTGCTTTCCAATACAAGTATGAAGTTTTTCAGTTATATGGATAAAGTTGAAATGTTCAAACACTTCGACGGTTTTATAATATCGGCCAAGGAGAAGCTGGTCAAACCTGACAGAAAAATCTTTGAATGTATTTGTTCCAGATTCGGCTTAGCCGCCGGAGAATGCCTGTTTATTGATGATCTGCAGGCCAATATCGACGGTGCTCAAAGTGCCGGACTCAGTGCCCATCTGTTCCAGGGAGCCGAAGAACTGACGCAATTTTTGAAGAATAGTAATATTGTATAATTAAATTAACCGTCATGCGGATATAACTGTATCTCAACTTTGTAGTTAAACAGCTTGTACGGATTATACCGGTACGCGAGTACAACTTCATGAAATAAGGCTATTGAAAAAAATAGTCTTATTTTTTTATGCCCCTCATATACTTTAATGTTAAGGCATATCACGGCCTTATAATATTAAAGCAAAGGAGAATCCTTGTCATGGGCAATAATTATCAGAGACAGTTTTATATATTTCAGAACATGGATAACAATCTGGGCAATCCGACGGGCTATATAAAGGTTGAGATAAATGATCCGACTGCAAAGCTGCAAATATCACTTGGGAACCTG
>JAFABO010000233.1 GCA_023426005.1 Bacillota bacterium
AAGGTTATGCAACACCCCAGCATATTTCAGCTATTAAAAAATTCGGACTTTGTCCGATACATAGATTAAGCTTTGTAAAAAACTTTACCGATTGATATATTGTGGGGTGATATGGTTTGAGAATAGATAGCTTTACTTCTGCCGCAGCAAACACGACTTATAATGGTTCTGATATAATGGGCAAATTAAAGCCGGGCGATAATGTCAGGGTTCAGATCCTTGAGAATTCCGGAAGTGAGCTGACTTTGAAATTTTCTGACGGCACGGTGGTTTCAGGTGCCGCGGCAGCACCGGTCGAAGCAGCAGAAGGCGAATTTGTGAACCTGACCTTCAAAGGTTTTGTTGACGGCCGACCGGCCTTTGAGGTTGCTGAAAAAGCAATTCAGCCTCAAACTGATAGGGCTTTTGAGAATATCAAGAATGTACTGACCGCACTTAAACTGCCTCTTACCGAGCAGAACCTGCAAATTGCCCGGGCATTGACCGAGCAAAATTTACCCGTTACCGGAGAGAATATGGCTAAAATGACCGGGCTGCTGAGAGCAAACGCCGGTTTAAAGCCAAATGAAGCAGCATTTCTGACAGCTTCAAGGCTGTCGGAAGATACAAACAATATAGACAAGCTGCAGAGTCTTTTGGCCGGAAGGCTGAAGCTCAGCGATGATATTTCGGAACTTGCAAAATTGGTGGATTCACGGATGAAAGGCAGTGCCGGTCTGCCGGCAGACGCTTCTGCCGTAAACAGGCTGGTGCAGAAAATAGCGGCTTCACTGGCCGAAAAAGGTGAACTGACTGCAAGAGGTGGGGAAGAAATTAAAAATCAGGCGGTTCAAAATAACGGCACTTCGGCTGCCGCTGGCCAAGATCAGGCCAAGGCTTCAGTCAGTGCCGCTGCAAACGGCAGGGCGCCGGATATTTCAGAAAATGCACGGCCAGCTATTGATCCGGCCGGTAAGGAAGCAGCCGGGAAAGCGGTTAATAATGCAAACAGCGGTCAAACGGTCAAGCCGGCCGATTCCGCCGGTGCGGAACGGCCTGGCATAGTGGCTGACGGCGAGGTAAGCGCATCTGTTAAAGCAAATACCACAGAGGTTAACACAGATCTTAAGGCCGGCAATTTATTTACAGGAACCTCTGATAAAACAGGTATTGCCCGAGACTCCGCCCAAACGGAAAATTCAGAGCTAAGTTCAACTGCTGAAAAGCTCCTTAACATGTTAAAGGGTGAAACACCCCAGGGCAAATCCGAACTGACCTTGCTGAACGCATTTAATAAGGAACTGACTGCGCTTATGAACTCAGGAAAGCTGTCGGGTGAAGAACTGGCGGCAGCAAAGCAGCTTTCCGGGGAGGAGAGAGTCTTCGCAGCTGCTGTAAAAACTCTTAAAAGTCTGTTTGTCAGGATTGATGAAACCAGCGAAAATATTGATCCTGTCAGGCTGTATAAAGAAATGGACGGTGCCCTGCAGACTCTCAAAAGCACTTTGCAGCTGCTGCCCCAGGGAATGAGGGAAGCTGCCGGCACAATAGTGAACAATCTGGAAAGCAATGTGAATTTTATCAATCAGCTCAACAATTACAGTTCATATGTGCAGCTTCCTTTGAGCATATTCAATCAAAATACCACCGGTGAGCTGTATATGCTGAAAAAGGGCTCCAGATCAAAAAAACTGGACCCCTCCAATATGACTGTGCTCATATCGCTGGACAGCAATAATATCGGAAGGATAGATACCTTGCTCAGTGTTGACGGGAGAAATATAAGCACAAATTTCAGACTTGAAGACAGTGAGGTATTTCCTGTATTAAAAGAACACCATAAACAGCTTTACAACGGTCTGCTGGAAAAAGGCTTCAGGCTTGTGGACTTTACCTACAGACTGATGGATGAACCCATTAATATAGTCAATTTTGAAGCCGAGGCAAAGAAGGAATTTATTAAAAGCCCCAATAACATTGATATTTCCATTTAATTTATACTTATTATAGGCGGTGGAATTTTGCAGGACAAGGATAAAAACAGGAAAGGCATAAAGCATGCAGCAGCACTGCAGTATTCTCCCGAGACCGATGCCGCCCCGAGAGTGGTTGCCACAGGCAAGGGAATTGTAGCCGAAAAAATGATCGAAAAGGCTAAAGAGTCCGATATACCTGTATATCAGAACACAGATCTGGCTAAAACTCTTTCGGCGCTTGGAATCGGCGACCAGATACCGCCGGAGGTTTATGACGTTGTTGCCGAAATCCTTATATTCATAGGAAGTGTGGACAAAAGCTACGGTCAGGACCTTGATTGAACTTTTAGAAAAAGGTTTGTACAGCAATCAGACCTGGGTCAAAGGGTAAGGCTGTGATAACATTAAAAGAAGGTGAGTCGTATGGCCGGCATAAACACCAGAAAGCTGGGTGCTGATGGTGAGGAAAAAGCAGTTCAGTACCTTCTAGAGAAAAATTGTACGATTTTAAAAACCAATTACAGGGTCGGTCGTTTGGGTGAAATAGATATAATTGCAAGAGATGCCGAATATATTTGTTTTATAGAGGTTAAGACCAGACGTTCCGACACACATGGTTCTCCGGGAGAGGCGGTAACAGCGGCAAAGCAGAGGAAAATACGTCAGATAGCCGCCATCTATCTTTCAAATACAAAAAGTACATATAAATGTGTACGTTTTGATGTTATTGAAATCATACTCACAAAAGATACCAATTTCAATTCTGTTATCAAAAGTATAAACCATATAAAGAATGCATTCTAATCTTAATTAAAAGGAGACTGATATGCTTATTGTTGATGCTCATTGCGATACCATAACCACCATAATGAAATGCGGGGAAGAACTCCGCAAAAACAACTGCCACATTGATATAAACAGGCTAAAGAAATACGACAGCTATGTCCAGTTTTTTGCGGCGTTTATTTCCCCTGATCACGCTAAAATGGGAGCGTTAAAAAGAACTTTGTGCATTGTTGACAGGCTGTATCAGGAGATAGAAAGCAATAAACAGGACATTATGTTATGTTGTAATTACAGCGATATGGAAGACGCATTTGCACACCGCAAGATTGCAGCCGTTCTCACAATTGAGGGCGGTGAAGCACTGGAGGGAAGTCTGGCCTCTTTAAGGATGCTTTATAAAATAGGTGTGAGAGGTATGACACTTACCTGGAATTACAGAAACCAGATAGCCGACGGAGTTATTGACGGGATATCGGGAGGGGGGCTGACACCTTTTGGACGTGAAGTAATATCAGAAATGAACAGGCTTGGAATGCTGGTAGATGTTTCGCATATATCTGAGCCGGGTTTCTGGGACGTGATAAACCTGACAGCTTCCCCGGTTATTGCATCACATTCAAATTCAAAAAAATTGTGCGGTCATCCCAGAAATCTCACCGATGAGCAATTGCTTGCCCTGAAGAAAAACGGCGGTGTTGCGGGACTGAACCTCTATCCGGTGTTCCTCAACGACGGGGGGAAGGCCTCAATAAAGGATGCACTTGCTCATATTGAATACATTGTGGCTCTTACCGGTGAGGAGACTCTTGGTTTGGGCTCTGATTTTGACGGAATTGAATACACACCTGAAGGGCTGGAAGGCGTACAATGCTATTCAAATCTCCTGAATGAACTTCTCAAGCTGAACTATAGTGAAGCCCTGGTTAAAAAAATTGCCGGGGAAAACTTTATCAGAGTTATAAAAAGCGTGCTTTGACAAATGACTTTTTTAGTTTCTCCAAATAACTGCAGCTTAACCAGACTGTACTTGCATAATTATTCTTTTAAATTTTGTTTTGTTTGCCGATAAATAATTTTTTGAATTAGAAGATCAATAAACTTGCAAACAAAAATAATATGTATTAAAATTATTATTGGTTATACTGTTTTTGAGAGGAGAAGATAATGAAAAGCTACAGTAAATTATCCAAAAATGAACTTCAAAACGAAATAGAAAAACTTGAAAAAAGATATAATGCATTTAAAGAGCAAAAATTGAAGCTTGATATGACAAGGGGCAAACCATGCTCGGAACAGCTCGACATAAGCATGGAAATTCTTGATATTCCTTCAAGGGAACTCCGCAAGGCGGCTGACGGCACCGATACCTTCAATTACGGTGTTCTTGACGGTCTCCCTGAAGCAAAGGCACTTTTTGCTGAAATGCTTGAAGTAGATAAAAGTGAAATTATCATCGGCGGAAACTCAAGTCTGAACCTGATGTATGATGCGGTTGCAAGAGCCTTGTCGCTCGGTATACTCGGGAGCACTCCCTGGTCAAAGCTGGACAGGGTCAGGTTTTTGTGCCCAAGCCCCGGATATGACCGCCATTTTGCAATCTGTGAGCTCTTTGGAATTGAAATGATAACCATTGATATGAAGCAGGACGGTCCCGACATGGATACAGTGGAAAAGCTTGTTTCAGAAGACGACAGTATCAAGGGCATGTGGTGTGTTCCAAAATACAGCAATCCGGATGGAATTACATATTCCGACAGGGTGGTCGACAGAATTGCGGCTTTAAAACCGAAAGCAAAGGATTTCAGAATATTCTGGGATAATGCCTATTGCGTACATCATTTGTCCCATAAGCCTGATGAATTGAAAAACATACTGACTGCCTGTAAAGCCACCGGAAATGAAAACATGGTATATATTTTCAGCTCCACCTCAAAAATCAGTTTTCCGGGAGCCGGAATAGCGGCGATGGCCGCAAGTGTTGAAAATCTCAAGGATATCAGGAAAAGCATGTCCATCCAGACCATAGGCCATGATAAAATAAACCAGCTGAGACATGTTAAATATTTTAAAAATCTTGACGGCATCAACCACCACATGAAAAAGCATGCAGGTATTTTGAAGCCCAAATTCGATATAGTTAATGAGATCCTTGAAAAAGAACTGGGAGGAAAGGAAATTGCCTCCTGGAGCAAACCCAACGGAGGATATTTCATCAGCCTCAATACTCTCGACAACTGTGCCAGGGAGGTTGAAAAACTTTCCCTTGAAGCCGGGGTGGTCCTTACAAAAGCCGGAGCGACCTATCCTTACGGAAAAGATCCGGGGGACAGAAATATAAGAATAGCTCCCACGCTGCCGCCCGTAGAAGAGCTTAAGAAGGCTATAGAGATATTCTGTATCAGTATACAGCTGGTTTCTGCAAAGAAATTTTTAGAAATGGCTTGAACGGATAAGGGATTAAGCATATAATTTTACATGAGTTTAGAAAGTATTCCGTATACGTTCTAATATTCATAAATGTCTAAAGCGGGATTTGTATCCCGCACTTTTTTTGAAAAGAAATAATCCGAACATTTTTATTATTTTTGATGCAAATATTCGGTTTTTGTTGTATAATAAATTCCGGTGACGAAGGGAGATTATAATGATGAAAAACGTTTATGAAAGTCCTTTTAATGCAAGATATGCAAGCAGTGAAATGCAGCAGATATTTTCACCTGATATGAAATTCAAGACCTGGAGAAAGCTCTGGATAGCACTGGCTGAGGCTGAAAAAGAGCTGGGCTTGAATATTACGGAGGCTCAGATTGAACAGCTGAAGAAAATGAAAGACGATATCAATTACCAAGCAGCCGAACAATATGAAAAACAATTCAGGCACGATGTTATGTCCCACGTACATGCCTACGGTGAGCAGTGCCCCGATGCCAGGGCAATCATTCATCTGGGAGCGACCTCCTGCTATGTCGGGGACAATACCGATATTATAGTCATGACCGAGGCATTGAAGCTTGTTAAAAGCAAAATGCTCATCCTTATAAAGAAACTTTCGGATTTTGCCCTGGAATACAAGGATATGCCCACACTGGGTTTTACCCATTACCAGCCGGCCCAGCTTGTGACGGTGGGCAAGAGAGCTACACTCTGGATCCAGGAGCTCCTGATGGATATGGAGGACCTGGAGCATGTAATTGAGAATATGAAGCTGCTGGGTTCAAAGGGAACAACCGGAACGCAGGCAAGCTTTTTGAATTTGTTTGACGGAGACCATGAAAAAGTTAAAAGGCTTGAAGAGCTTATTGCTGACAAAATGGGCTTTAAGGCTGTTTTTGCAGTGTCGGGTCAAACCTACCCCAGAAAGCTGGACAGCAGGGTTCTAAATGTTCTCAGCGGTATCGCCCAGAGCGCCTATAAATTCAGCAACGATATGAGACTTCTCCAGAGTATGAAGGAAATGGAGGAACCCTTTGAAGAAAAGCAGATAGGTTCATCTGCCATGGCTTATAAAAGGAACCCCATGAGATGCGAGAGAATTTCCTCCCTGGCAAGATATGTTATTGTGGATGCATTGAATCCTGCAATAACCGCTTCCACTCAATGGTTTGAAAGAACCCTGGATGATTCCGCAAACAAGAGGATTTCAGTACCGGAGGCCTTCCTTGCCATTGATGCCGTCCTTAACATATATATAAATGTGGCAAGCGGCCTGGTAGTTTACCCGAAGGTCATTCTGAAACATGTTATGGATGAGCTGCCCTTCATGGCCACCGAAAACATAATGATGGAGGCTGTAAAACACGGAGGCGACAGACAGGAGCTCCACGAACAGATCAGAATGCACTCAATGGAGGCCGGCAAGCGTGTTAAAGTGGATGGGGAGACCAATGACCTGATTGAAAGAATTGCTGCCGACCCGCTGTTCGGAATGTCTCTGGAAGCGCTTAAAGCTGTACTCGAGCCCAGGAATTACATCGGCAGAAGCTCCGAGCAGGTTGTGGAATTCATAGAAAATGAAGTCAAGCCGGTACTTGCCGGAAGTGAACTAGCCGACATAAAGGTTGAATTGAAGGTATAGAGTCGGAGACCTATTGATGTTAAATTCAAGTTTGATATAATAAAAGATAGGATGTCAACACATCATCCTATCTTTTATTTTTTTTGTTAGGATTTAATACACAAGAGAAAAGTATAACTGGGTTTAACTTTGATTAAACCGGATTGGAGAGTACATATGATAAACAAGTTCAGCAGCATCCCCCTGTACCTGCAGCTTAAGGATATGATAATAAGAAAGATAGAAAACAATGAATATGCCCCCAACACCCAGATTCCTTCCGAGCAGGATCTTTGCCAGCTGTATGATATCAGCAGGCCTACCGTGAGGCAGGCAATAACCGAGCTGACAAACAGCGGTTATCTTTATAAGGAAAAGGGAAAAGGAACTTTTGTTTATGGCCGCAAAAATGTTATTGATATCAAAAACTATACAGGATTCACGGATTCCATTCTTGACTGCCAGGCTCCTGCCGGGAAGAATATAATAGACATATCTGTAATAGAAAGTTCATCAGTTGGCATACTGAACAGCATATTTAATTATAACAGCAGTATGCCGGTAACCGTAATCACTTATCTGTCATTTATAAACAATCAGGCCAATGAAGTTTATTTGCTGAATAAGTCCTATATCCCCGTGAATCTGTTCCCCGATATTGTCAACCAGCTTAAAGACGGGAAATCCTCAATTGACATTCTGAGAGGAAAATATCCTCTCATTCCTGAAAAAAGCAAGAGTATTCTGGAAATAGTATTTGCCGATAACAACGATTCGCCTTTGCTGAGGGTCCAACCCGGCCAGCCTCTTATAAAGCTTCAGAATACTCTGTTTTCAAAGAGCGGACAGGCAGTGGAGTATATAATTTCCAAGTACAGGGCCGATAATTGCAGATTGATGTTCGAAAACAGCAAACAGTAAAATTGACAGAATGTGATGGAAATGTCAATAATAAAACTGTATTTAAGAAAATATTAATTAAAATGTATTTGAATCCAACGTACCAATAGTGTAAAATTAAAAGCTGTTGATTTGGCAAAAATGTTTTTATTATTAAAATTCAATCAACTTTGTACTCAGCATAACAGGAGGAAAGATGAGCAGGTATCATATGAAAAACGGAAGAAAATATAAAAAAAGAAGAGCACTCGTTGTTGCTGCAACGGTTTTATCTATAGTTGCAATTGTTATGGCAGTATATCTGTTTTTAAACAGGGATAATGTAACAGGCGCATCAAGATCCGGAGATACAACCCAGACAGGCAGCAGTCAAACTGCTGTGACCCAAACCGGGCCGGGTGCCGCCGCAAACTCTGACGCAACAAATTCCGGTTCTGCAGACTCGACCGGACAGACTTCAGATAGTACGGCCAATGGTGTTACTACCCAGGCACACGGGTATCTGCCAAAAGTCGGGACGGTGGCAAAAAGCGGAAAGATGGAGGAAATGAAGAAAATCATTACCGACTATACCTCAAAACTTCCAGGCAGGTACGGCGTAACCTATATTGATCTGGCTACGGGTGAAATGGTTAATGTCAACGACCAGGTTGAGTATATTGCGGCAAGTACCTCCAAACTGCCCATCAATGTGGTTCTGTTCAAGGACATTGAGGCAGGCAAGGTATCCCTTGAGGACAAGCTGGTGTATAAAGAGGAGGATCTGGAGTACGGTACCGGAATCATACAAAATTCACCATACGGGACCCAGTACACTGTCCGTGAGACTTCAAAGCTCGCTATCCGCAAGAGTGACAACTGCGGCGTCAACATGATTATCCGTCAGGTAGGCATAGAAAACGTCCGCAAGTATCTGGCTGACCTTGGAGGAAAGGTTTATTACGGCAAGACCCACCGCTCCTGTCCCTATGACATGGCTCTTGTAGCACAGGATCTGTACAGGCATTACCTGGACAATGAAGCAGTTTACGGGGAGTTGATAAACAATCTTGAAAACACCGACTGGAATGACAGAATCAGTGCAAAGCTGACAGGTGTAAAGGTTGCGCATAAAATCGGAAATCAGACCAAAACAGCCAATGATGTGGGTATAGTATTTGGAAAGCATCCGTATGTTCTTTCTGTAATGACCGAAGATGTGGATTTCGGAACTGCCTGCAGCAACATAGCCGCACTCTCCAAAAAAATATTTGACTTTGAAGAGGCATATGCAGCAGAATCACCCGTACAGGCAAAATAACAAAGCAACATTAAATATAAAATTGGAAACCGGTTATCCTATTTTTATAGATAAATTATTCGCAGCTCATTTATAAATTTGTTTTATTTATGGGCTGTTTTTATTCATTTTCAGACATATGATAAAAAGAAGGGTATAATTAATTAAATATATTGGTTGTAATTAAACAAGGGAGGAAGCTTTTTTTAATGGAGGATTTTATTCTTAACTCTATACACGGCATTATTAACGGAAATCCTGTAGTTACATATATTTTCTTCTTAATTTCAGGTATACTCCAATTGGTTTTTCCTCCATATCCATCAGATGTTATTATAGTTTTTGAGGGATATCTGACGACAATTGGGCCCAATTTCCACTTTTTTATGGTTTTATTTGTATCTGTAATGGGAAGTCTTATAGGTTCGATCCTGGTGTACTGGTTCGGATATAAAAAGGGGGATGAAGTACTCAAATACAAGCTTGTATTGAAATATATCGACGAAAAGCATATTAAACGATCTGAAAAGGTATTTCATAAGTATGGCAAGTATGGTTTGATTCTGAGTAAGTTTATTCCGGGTACCAGTTCAATTATGGTTTTATTTTCAGGAGTATTTAAGGTAAAAAAAAGAATATATTTTACCTACATTTTATTTTCAATTATTTTACAGCAGGTCATTTATCTTTTGATCGGACGTGTGATAGGTAAAAATATCCAGCAGGTCAAACGTTTCCTGTCGGTGTTCAATATGGCTTCAGTAGCCGTTATAGCCGTTATCGCAATAATAGGTTTTATTATCTATAAAATCCGTAAATCCAGGAAAAAACCGTCCAATTCGTCGGATTTATAAATTCCTGGATACGCTTTTAATTAAAAAGATAATAGTTTTGACTTTAAATTAACATCTATTCCAAAATCTTGGATAGGTGTTTTTATCTTATAATAATATATCCTTTCTTTTAAAAATCAGTAAACTGGATGAAAAGAATACAATACCGTATATAAGAATACATAGTATTCCTGAAATTATGTGTTTTATATTGCTGGCTGTAGCGAATTCCGTATAAAAGGTGAAGTAGGTATTAATAAGATATGGTTTGCTTTTCTCAATAAGCTGTCCTACCAGGCCCAATGCAAAATAAATACCCAGGCATGTTCCAATTGTTGCCCCTATATTCGAATACAACAGAGCAATTAAAATTACAATTATTCCAAATACAAGAAAAGGGATAGTTGAAAAAAGATAAGATCCTATTGTATAGAAAATACCATTTAGTGGGGTTAACGAACAGGAAGTATTGAAACCATTTAATATCAGCGTATCACCCCAACCCCAAAAAATTGTTCCAAAGATGTAGCTAATTATCATAGTAAAAATATGTAGTGCAAATATACTGATGTAGAGTCCTATTACTTTTGAAATAAGCAGCTGCGCTCTGGTAATGGGCCCCAGAAGCGAAAGCTTTAAGGTACCATTCTTATACTCATCTGTAATTATATCCGCTAATAAAATTATAATAAATATAACTATAACTGTATTTACTCCATTTAATGTGTGAATAGGAAACAATTGTCCATTCATATTTTGAAATGAATTAGAATTATTGGCATTGGTAAAAGTGATATTTTTAGTTAAAAGAAACAGTATATAGTCAAATATCATTGATAACAACATAACTCCAGCAAAAACATATAATTTCTTTTGTCTAAAAATTTTATATACTTCGTTCTTAATTAAGTTATTCATTATTTACTAACCTCCCCTGTAAGTTCAAAAAAGAATTTCTCTAATGCGTTGGATTCTTTAGAGATGAAACTTACGTCAACTCCATTGGAGATAAGAAGTTGATTAAGCTTGGATGAATTTCCTTGCTCAATTTCCACGATGACCTTATTGGTTAACGGCTTTACTGTTTTTATAAAATTTATATTGTCCAGAACCGAAAGTGCTTTAGCAACATCTATAGTATCTATATGTATAATTTCATCTTTGGAGTCCGTTAATAAATCTGTATCTCCCTGTGCTAGTAATTTCCCGTCCTTTAAGATGCCGACTTTTGAACATATCTGTTCAACTTCATTGAGTAAGTGGGTGGAAATGAAAAACGTTACTTTGTTTTGCTTTGCCAATTGGGTAATTAATTCTTTTACTTCTTTCATTCCCTGGGGATCTAAACCATTTGTAGGTTCATCCAATATTATAAGACCGGGATTGCTTATAAGGGCCATAGCTATTCCCAAACGCTGTTTCATTCCTAAGGAATATGTTTTTACCTTATCCTTAGATCTCTCTTTCAGATTGACAATTTCCAGTACTTCTTCAATTCTGCTTTTTGGAGTATCGGGAAAAAGGTTAGCCCTTAACTTTAGGTTTTCATAGCCCGAAAGATATGTATAAGAACTTGGGTTTTCAACAATTGCACCAACCTTGCTCAACGCCTTCTCAAGCTGAGTAGAAATATCATATCCATTCACAAAAGCTTTTCCCATGGTCGGTAAGATCAGCCCAAGCAACATTCTTATAGTAGTGGTTTTACCTGCCCCATTTGGGCCTAAAAAGCCGTAAATATCTCCTTCTTCCACAATAAGGTTAAGATTATCTATTGCCTTCCTTTTTCCAAAGGATTTGCATAAATCCTTTGTTTCGATGATGATTTTTTTGTTCATATAATCCTCCCGGTACCAATTTATGAATAATTATTTAGATTTCTATTTTTTATTATCCGATTAAGGATTTGTTTACTGATTATAATTAAAATAAGGATCCCAACAAACTTTATTTCCTTGAGTGTCTGAAAAATACTATGGCTGTTTGAATAAGTGTCAATTGTTAATTTTGTTATCCACACTAACTGGGACAATAAAATGGAAGCCATAAAAATAGCGGATATAACAAAATATAATATAAGAACTCCTTTAAAATCATTTTTTTCCCTAAGTGCGAATTTTTTAAACTCCTTGAAAGCTCCTCTTCTTAGGTTGGGCTTTTTTAAGATGGTAGATATTATAAAATAACCATCAAGCGGCATAAACGGAGAAAGATTTGTTATTACCATACTTGTATTAACAATAGTCATCATGATAGCTAAATTGCTGAGATTATTATTAACAAATGGCAATATGAGCATTATTGCACAGGCTAAATTAAGATTGACAAAACATCCTGCAGCCCAAATTTTTATTCTTTTTTTGGGTTCAACCGTATATATTCCCGGAATTCTCAGATAAATCATTGGTATTATCCCCATATAAAGAGCACATACCAATTTAGAGGGAATAAGGCCATACTTATATGCTGCTGCCATATGACCAAGTTCATGCAGTCCTAAACTAAAAGAAAATATGAATGCAGATACTACGACCCCAAGTACATATGATTTTGCAATCTGATAACTATGTGGTGTTATAAATATGGAAATTGATTTTATAATAGCTATAGTACCAAATAGGAGCAAGGGTAAGGATATCAATTTAAAAGGAAAAACTACTTTTAATAAAACAGATAATATTTTACCAAACCTTGATATGTCAGCCTCAAACAGTTTAATTGAAAATATATCAAGTTCCTGCTTTTCCTGTAAGGATTTATCTCCATTTTCCAAAAGAGATGCTTTTAATAATAAGGTGTACAGCTTAATAATATCAATTCTGATATTGTGGATATTAAGGAGCTGTCTGTTGATCTCATCCAAGGTATGAATGCCATTAAAATATTGTAAGGCTGTCATTATTGCGGAACATGACTGCTTACCGGCCTCAATATAGCAATCTTTCTTAAGGCTTCCAATACAGTATATATTTCCATCCTTTTTTTCAAATAGAGTCCAGGATGATATATCGTCAACGGCTTTAGGTCTTATTGTATGGGTGGAGTCTATCGTTTTCATTTAGCCACACTTAATTGATTCTTATTTTTCAGGTTTACCAAGGAGAACAGCACTTTTTCCACCATTTTGCGCTGCATATTACAATGCGCCTGGCTTGGAGCAAATATTTCTCCGGTATCAAAATAATTTGCACCCAGACATCCGCTACAAATTCGATTAATAAAACAATCCTTACAAGGTTGTTCCGTTAATTTGCTAAAGCTAAAATATTTCTGCATATGTTTCTTCATAGTAGAGCTGCTGAATACGTTTTCATCGTAAATATTGCCTAATAGGTATTCTGCTTCATCTGTAAACATAAAGCATGGATATATATCACCTTTGGCAGAAACTGATAATGTACCTATACCGGCAGTACAAAGGCATTTTGAGGACCTCTTGGACTTGATGGAATCAATAATTCGTTGTACTAATGAATAATTGAGCATTTTATTATCTTTGATTGTCCCAAATACATCCTCCACGGAATCTATGAATTCATTTCTGTCTTTTAATAAAAACGGCTCGTCCTTTAATCCGCTTACAGGAGCAATATGTAACCCGATGCCTTTAAATTTGGTGTCAAAATATTTAATAATATCAATAATTGATATACTGTTTTCAACATGATAATTGTTATATGTAACTTCTATGGTTGACGGCTGTCCCGTTTCAGCTTTCATTCTTAAAATATTTTTTTCAATTATTTCACTTGTTCCTTTTCCATCTTTGAAGACTCTTTGAGAATTATTTACGGCTGCCGGTCCATCCAGACTTACTGTTACAGCAATATTATATTTTTTTATTAATTCAATTATAGTATCATTCAGTATGGTTCCATTTGTGACTAGGCCTATATTGGGCATAGATTCAATTCTACCGGAATTTTTCATTTTGTCTAAATGGTCAAGGATAACTTCTATAACGGGTATATTTAAGCATGGCTCACCTCCGAATACCTGCAAGCCATTAATTTTGTCAAATTGATTAAAAAATAAATCCAGAGAATCCAATGCGATTTGATTTGACATCATACTTTTATCCGAATTATAATTTCCTCCATGAGCATAGCAATATTTACAGCTTAGATTACAATTATTGCTTATGTTTAAAACTAATCTATCAAGAACATTTTTCGAGTTTTTATTAATTAATGCCTTATCCTCTGTTTCAATATCGGTATAAGCATATTTTTTAAGATTGTCTACAAAACTGTTATATTCATCAGAGCTGATACAAAACTTACTGGTAACTTCATCTATACTCTCAGAATTAAGGTATGAAGTTATCAAATTTTCGGTATTTTCATTAATTTCAAAAAACCTGAATGTATCTGGAAAAAAAGCAAGTGCTTTATTATTGTACTTAAAAGTGTGTATTCTCATGTTGCCTCCGGTAATTGGATTTATTCCAATATGAAACGAAGCAGAATGCTTCGTTTCATATTAATTCTAAATTGATTTATTAACAATACCAGCCTAAACACCCATTACCACAATATAATCCAAGTCCCGGAGTAATTGTGTTTTCCAATGTCTCAACTTCTTCTAATGAAACTTCCTCCAATAAAACTTCTTCAAATTTAAACTTATCCATGGTAAACCTCCTTCTAAAAAAGTATGTAGAACCATCAACTAAATAATTTACCAACAGATTGCTCCGGCACAAGTAGACCCACAACCGATGCCGAGACAAAAAGCACCAATAATTGATGAAATCCCTTCCTCAAGGAAATTGCTATCGTCAAGATTTACCTCGACCATTATAAATTTCTCCATTTGTACACCTCCTTTTTTAAAGATTTTTTGACTGCTTTTATCAGAAGTCAACTGTTTTATCTTTAAGGATTATATCCTATAAGACAGCGTGTTTGAAAGGAATTAAATTAAATATTCAACTCCTTTATTTCCTTAAATAGAACATACAGGATATATGTAATTATGCTAAGAATAGCCAATAAGGAAACAACAGAATAAATGCTCCAGGCAATGGGAGAGTTAAAAGGATTAAGACCTTTTTTTTCATGCTCCATAAGCCTTTTATATTTCTCACGTTGAAACCACCAATTATATATACTAAAGCACATTATGAAGAGTAAGATTAAAAGTATAAAAAGGAGACTTGACATTTTTCACCTCTAAACTATGTATACTTTAAACATATTTACAAAAATGGAATAAATTTATTAAACTATAACATATAACATATGGAATTACAAGAATTTTATGGAAGAAATTTAAAAAATGGGAATTACTTTGAACAGGCTTAATTGACAAAAGCAGTATCCAATGAGCCGGCCCAAAGGACACTGCTTTTATAAAATTCCTGGGAGTTGTTAGAATAAATACAATACCTACTTTAGCGGCTTTGTAAACATTTGAGTCCAATACTTGACGCCCGTGCTTGTTTTAGCAAGACCAACACCGATATTTGTGTAGGTGGGGCTCAGAATATTTGCTCTGTGTCCCGGTGAATTCATCCAGCCATTCATAACCTCCGCGGGTGTTTTCTGTCCATAGGCGATATTTTCGCCTGCTGTGGAAAACCTGATACCGAAGGATTCCATCATTTTAAACGGAGATCCGTAGGTTGGTGAGGTATGAGAAAAATAGTGCTTATTGACCATGTCCTGACTCTTTAATCTCGCTACCTTTGATATCTGCGCATTTAATGTTAATGTCTGCAGACCTCTTTTGGATCTTTCCACATTAACAAGCCTTGCCACTTCCTTTTCATAATCGGAGATACTGCCTTGATCAGGTATTGTCAGCTTCTGTCCCGGCTTAACTGAGTTGGAATTTTTAAGCTGGGGGTTGCAGGACTTTAACCTGCTTATGGTGGTATCGTGTTTGGCAGCTATTCCGGACAATGTGTCGCCGCGCTTGCAAGTATAGGACTGAGCAAAAACCCCTACTGTCAGTAAGCTGAAAACCAATGTTGCTATAATTAATATTCTTTTCAAAATTATATCACCTCAATGACTATTATTTCTGTTTGTTGCAATAATATGACCAACAATTTTTTAAAAAAATTGAAATATTATGCATTAGAAGCATTTGTTAAGAACTTGTTAACGATTAATTAACAATATTTTAATTGACAGAGTTACACTTAACATAATACAATCTTGATACGATGGCGAACTAATAAAATACGGAGGAAGAATGGACATAATCTACACGCTGCTTGACTTCTTAATTAATTTGGATAAACATCTGGCTGAGCTGATAAACAATTTTGGCGGTTTCACATATATTATTTTATTTTTAATTATTTTTTGCGAGACTGGCCTGTTTGTGACTCCCTTTCTGCCGGGCGATTCTCTTATTTTCGTAGTTGGCGCCCTCTCGGCGGCAGGAGCCATGAATATATGGTCAATAACCGGTGTCCTGATTGCGGCGGCTGTCATAGGGGACACTGTGAATTACCACATCGGCAAGTTCCTGGGACCCAGGATTTTTAAAAAGCAAAATGTCAGATTCTTAAATAAAAAACATTTGGATAAAGCACATGAATTCTACCGGAAGCATGGCGGGAAAACTGTCATTATAGCAAGATTTATTCCTGTAATCCGAACCTTTGCACCCTTTGTCGCAGGAATGGGCAGCATGTCCTACGGCAGGTTCATACTTTACAATATAACAGGCGGAGTAGCATGGGTATCCATCTGCGTGGCTTCAGGCTACTTTTTTGGGAATATTCCGGCAGTGAGTGAGAATTTTACACTGGTTATACTTGCAATAATAGGTATTTCTCTATTGCCTGTCGTTATTACCTGGATGACTAACAGAAAAAACAAATCCTAAAATATGACTGATTAAACTAATTCCATTAATACAACAAACAGAGGGAGTAACGGTCTGTAACAGCGACAGAGGATTATCCGTCATTACGGCAATTTGCCCGGTATATCCACAATTCGTGAGACTCTGAGACAAAACCATCAGGTTTTGTCTCAGAGTCTTTTTATATAAATAAAAAACTGGAGGTGCATTTATGTCAACCAAAAAAGCCCTGATGTGGGTGGCGTTCTGGATCGGTTTGGCCCTGGTATTTAATGCGGGAGTTTATTTCTTTATGGGACAGGAAAAGGCTCTGGAATTCCTGGGAGGCTTTGTAATTGAGAAAAGCCTGAGCATTGATAACCTATTCCTTTTTATTATGGTCTTCAGCGGTTTCGGAATAAAACCGGAATATCAAAGAAGAGTACTGAATTACGGAATTGCCGGAGCTCTTGTTTTAAGGCTGATATTTGTGCTGTTGGGAGTAACTATTGTAAATAAATTCCATTGGATGCTCTACATATTCGGAGCCATCCTTATTTTCAGCGGTATAAAAATGATGTTTGGAAATGAGGATAACAATGTCAAGGACAGCAGGCTGATAAAGGTTATCGGCAGGCTTATTCCGGTCAGTGACAGTCTGGAGGGCGACAGATTTTTTGTGAGAAAAAACAAAGTATTATACGCCACACCTCTGTTGGCAGTTCTTATTGTCATTGAGTTCACAGACATAATATTTGCGGTGGACTCTATACCGGCTATTTTCTCAATAACACTTGACCCGTTTATAGTTTACACATCAAATATATTTGCTATCATGGGACTCAGAAGCATGTATTTTGTCCTGGGGAATCTTCATGAGAAATTCAAATATGTGAAATATGGTGTAGCCCTGATTCTCACATTTACCGGCCTTAAGCTGGCACTGTTAATGTTTGATGTACAAATACCCGTTGGACTTTCCCTGGCTGTGATTATTTCAATTTTAACCATCAGCATTGCGGCGTCAGTAATGATTAACGTAAAAAAAGGAAAGGCATAGGCTGAATAAAATTCCTGTTATGCAATTTGATGTAAAAAGTTTGTAACAGATATTTATAAGTTGACATAAAATATACAGAGGTGATATTAACCTATCGTTTTTCAGGGAGAACCTCAGTATATAGGGATTAAATATCCTTGGAATAAAGTCAACTTAAACCTCTTGCCAGATCTATTCAAAGCTATGGATCTGGTTTTTTGTTACAATTTATGTAAACTATTCATATAATATTATGGCACTATATTGGGCAAGGAGCGATATGTATGAGGAGACATGGCAGAAAAAAGAGACATCCGCAAGGAAATAATTCAACATTTAAAGATAAAAACAAGGCTCCTGATATGCATGCTGACAATGATCAGATACTTAAGGAACTTATTTTGCAATATTATGATGAAGAGGCGAGAAAACATAAAAAGAAATGTAAAAATCAAAAATTAACTTTATGGGAGGGGCTCATTTTATTATTGCTGTTAAAGGAGAAGGGCATCCTGGATGAGCTGCTTGAGACGGATGGGTTTGAAGGATTTGATGAAAATGAATATGAAGAATTTAACGTAAACTCAAAACATAAATCAAATAAAGAGAAGGAATACAGTGCAAAAGAGAAATTCTATAAGGATGTAAAAGAGAAATCCTTTAAAGATGAGAAAGAAAAATCTTTTAAGGCTGAAAAAGAACATTATGATGGCTTCTATGACAGTGAAACCATTGATAAAAAACACAGCAGTAAGAAGAATCATTTTGATTTTGATTATTTTGCAGAAGACTGAGCTTGATATAATTTAAACTTCTTTAGAATTTACCTTAAATTAAGGAGGCTTTAATGAATTATTAATATTAAGGTATTATTCTATAATTGTAAAGAAAAAAACAGCT
>JAFABO010000237.1 GCA_023426005.1 Bacillota bacterium
GTTCGCCAACCCCAAGAATATATTTGATTGCTTCTGTTGCCTGTATGGTTCCGATTATTCCTCCCATTACCCCGAGAACACCGGCCTCCTTGCAGGTCGGCACGGCATTTGCAGGCGGAGGATTCTGAAATACACATCTGTAGCAGGGTCCCTGCCCGGGAACATATGTCATGGTCTGACCTTGAAATCTTATGATCCCCGCATGTGAAAAGGGTTTTTGAGTGAGTACACACGCATCGTTTATTAAAAATTTGGCAGGAAAATTGTCGGTTCCGTCAATAATAAAATCATAGTCCCTGTCATTAATGATGTCTTTAATGTTGGAAGAGCTTACCCACTCCTTATAGACAGCCACTTCCACATCGGGATTCATTTCGTTTATGGTTTCCTTACCCGAAATTACTTTCGGCTTTCCCACATCCTTTGTCAGATGTATTATCTGTCTTTGAAGATTGGAAAGTTCAACGGCATCGAAGTCCACAAGTCCGATGGTGCCCACACCTGCCGCGGCCAGAAACATTGCTGCCGGTGCGCCAAGGCCTCCGGTGCCTATAATGAGCACCTTTGACTGAAGCAGCTTCTTCTGCCCCTTAACTCCTACTTCTTTAAGAATAATATGTCTTGAATACCTTTCAAGCTGGTCATTGGAAAAATTCATAATTCTGAGGCTCCTCCCCCCATGAAATAAAGGAATTCAACAACATCTCCGTCCCTTACCGGCAGTGTTCCAAAATCATCTCTGCTTACAAATTCACCGTTGATCTGCACCGTCACATAGTCCTGCATTTCCACATTTTGAAAAGCAAGCAGCTCTTTTACCGTCAATTCCTTTTCAAGCACCACTTCTTTTCCGTTTGCTTTAATCTTCATAAAGTACCCCCTCGATAATTTTTTTATATATAATAGTCCAATATGATTTCCTGTTGTTTTAACAAATCACATATGGAATCCACAGTGCTTTCAAGTGACCGGCCGGTGCTTATGCTGCTGTCGGGCCTGAAGCTGTTAAAGGGCGATTGGCCCACGTTTACTATAATTATTTCATTAGGCTGGTTCAATAATTTTAGTTTTTCCGCTTCATAATCATCCAGGTCGAATACCGAGGTAATAAAAATCTGTCCGGCATCTGTGAATATTCTTGCCAGTTCGCCTATCTGCCTGATCTGGCTGTCCCTTGCCTGAAAATCCGGGGAACTTTCTGCCGCAAGTCCGTTCAGCAGGCTGGATACTCCCAGATAGTAAGCCTTATAATTCCTTTTGAAAAGTCTGTCCTCCAGATGTTTACCAATATCCCGGATCGCTTTTTCGTTTTCTTCACTTCCCGAGGTTATAACAATAAACTTGGACTTGTGTCCGTAGACCTCTTCCCTGCCGGTAGCCGGTATAAGTCCCTTTTCCCAGAGATATTCCCTGTCTCTGATATGCTCCATAAGACTGTTGTCACCGTCGGGTACGCCCTCAAGGATTATTCCGCCCCCTGAAATTTCACAATTATCTACAATAACAAATCTCCCGGTCAGCTCTATGTCCGAGATTGCATCAAAAGCAATGGGTTTGGCTGTTTCCAGGATACATTCGGCAACATCGTGTCTTTCGACCTGATCCTTGAAGGTGTCGATATTAAGTTCGGCGGCGTCAATTATATTTAAGATTTCAACCAGCTTTACGGCTATTCTCATTGTGCCTATCTTCAATTTGTAATTCCTGTTTTTTATCAAAGGCACATGCCCTACCCAGAATATATTGACTCTGAAGCGTGAGCTGAGAACAGGCTGTGTTTCACCGGCCCTGACCATCAGCTCCCCCGGCTTTATGTATATCTGCGTTTTCAGTGTAAAGCCTGCGGCCTGGTCGGCATATACAGTATGGGCAGAAGCGGTATTAAAGCCTTCAACACTGTTTATGACACTTCTCTTTTTGGACGGCAAAAATACAACCTCGTCACCGGTTTTTACAGTTCCGCTGAGCACAGTACCTGCAACGATTCTCCTGTCGTCATTCTCCTCGGTAAACTTGTAAATATCCTGTACCGGCATACGTAAGGGAAGCTGCCGGTTCTCCTTTTTGTTTGCAAAGCCGTCAAGCTGCTCCAGAACGGTGGGCCCCTCATACCACAGGGTATTATCTGACTTTCCTGCGACATTGTCTCCGTTAAAGGCACTTATGGGTATAAAGTTAAGGGGCTTGATGTTTATTTTATCAAGAAACTCGGTAAACTCCGTCTTTATTGAATTGAATATGTCATTGTCAAAGTCCACCAGATCCATCTTATTTACAAGCACAACAACCTGCTTTATACCAAGCATTGAAACAATATGCCCATGACGTTTTGAATTCTCCCTTATACCTTCCTTTGCATCAATGACCAGGAGTGCAGCTTCAGCTCTTGATGCACCGGTTACCATGTTTTTGAGGAATTCAATGTGCCCGGGCGCATCGATAATGATGTAATCCCTCTTTCCGGTTTTAAAGAAGCACCGTGCGGTGTCAATGGTGATGCCCTGCGCCTGTTCATCCTTGAGAGCATCCAGCAGGAAGGCATATTCAAAGGGTCTTGAGTTCTTTCTGCAATACTCCTTGACCGATTCCAGCTTTCCCTCGGGCAGGGACCCGGTATCGGCAAGTAGTCTTCCTATTACGGTACTCTTACCGTGATCCACATGTCCTACGATTACTATGTTCATCTGTTCCCTGTTGTCCATTTACATGTAACCTCCTCTGCGAAGCGTCTCAAGTCCTCCCCCGTCGTCCTTGTCCTGGGCGCGGCCTGATCTTTCGGCTATATTTGCAAACTTGCCGCTTTTTAATTCCTCTATGATTTCACCCACATTCTTTGATGTGGATTCAACCGGTGTTGTACATGGATAGCAGCCCAGAGATCTGTATCGTTTTCCGTCCCCCTGGTCAAAATAAAGGGAGGTTATGGGTATATTTTCACGTTCAATGTATTCCCATATGTTCAATTCTGTCCAATCCAGCAGCGGATGAATTCTTATATGTGTTCCGGGAGCAAAGTCGGTTTTGAACTGATTCCAGAATTCAGGCGGCTGGTCTCCCACATCCCAGTCATTTTCCTTGTCCCTCGGAGAAAAATACCTTTCCTTGGACCGGCTGCCCTCTTCATCGGCTCTCACTCCCACAATGACACCGGTATACTTTTCCCTGTTATTGTCAGGCACATATTTACCCGTCTTGTGATCCATTATGTATCTGTTCCATTCACCCGACAGGGTATTTTTCAAGGCTTCGGATTTAAGTGACTGACAGCAGGCTATCCGGTCCACCTTTCCATCGGGGAAGGTTTTTTTTTGTGCCAGAGCTTCGGAATTTTCGCCGTAAACCATGGTCAGCTTCCACTTTAAGGCCAGGTCATCCCTGTATTGAATCATTTCAGGAATTTTATAATGGGTATCAATGTGCACCAGCGGTATGGGCACATGTCCGAAAAACGCCTTCCTTGCCAGCCACAAAAGTACCGTACTGTCCTTGCCTATAGACCACAGCATACAGATATTTTTAAATTCCCTGTAGGCCTCCCTGAGTATGTGAACACTCTGTGCTTCCAACTTATCCAGATGCTTCATAGCTTAACCTCCGCAATTTTATATATTGACCTAATACATGTTTAAAGCCTCACGGACCAGGGTCCTCCAGGCTGTCAGGCCTGAGCGCGGCCGCCTGAATGCAGGCCGCATTCCTTCTTGTCCGGCTCCTCCCACCACCACCGGCCGCTGCGCACATCCTGACCCTGTTGTACCGCTCTTGTGCAGGGCTGGCACCCTATGCTGCGGAAACCTGTGTTGTAAAGATGGCTGAAAGGAATATTATTTCCTTTTATGTATGCCCAAACCTCCTCTTCACTCCAGTGTACTATGGGATTGATCTTGTATATGGAATTACCCTCATCCCATTCAAATATTTCCATATCCCGGCGGGTGGGAGACTGTTCTCTTCTCAAACCGCAGATCCAGCCGTCAACAGTGCTCAGAACTCTTTTAAGAGGTTTTACCTTTCTTATTTCACAGCATTTTTTTCTCAGTTCCACACTTTCATAGAAGAAATTGGGTCCCAGCCTGGATACCAATTCCTCAATATCCTTGCTTTCAGGAGCATAAACTTCGTAATTGAACTTGTACCTGAGCATGGTCTGCTCCATGAGATCAAAGGTCTTTTGAAAATGTCTTCCGGTATCGATTACAAAAATCCTAGCCCCGGGGTCGGCCTGCAAAAGCATATGCGTCAGCACCTGATCTTCTATGGAAAGACTTGATGCCAATGCTATTTTTGAAACACCAAGGTTTTCTACTGCGTAGCTGATGGCCTCTTCAGGCCTGGCATATCTGCCGTTCAGTGCTTTAATATTCAATTGTTCCATTTATATAACTCCTTCCGCTTAACTGATTTATATTAACTCTTTATTTTCCAGCAGGTTTTCCAGTACCAGGGCGGCAGCTCCCACAGAGATTGCATTTTCGTTGAAATAGCCCCCATTGCTGAAAAACAGCTTTCCCGCCCCATGAGTCCTTATTTTATCCAATGCGGTTTCGGTGCATTTTTCATAGAAAAGCCCGGAATGTTTTATCAGGGGACCGCTTAAAATAACTATACCGGGATTGAGCAGTTTAATCAGATTTGCCAGTCCAACCCCCATTATTTCAGCCCCTTCAACAATAATCTTCCGGGCTGAACCGTCGTTAACTTCAGCTGCTTTGCAGATATCTACATATGAATATTTATCCTGCGGCTTTTCAGCCGTACTTTTTTTCAATTCCCTGAATCTTTCGGCAATGGAATAAATGGAGGAATACGTTTCAATACATCCTCTATTGCCGCAGGAACATTTTTCGCCGTTAAGATCAATTATCATATGTGCAAATGCATCCTCGGAGTCATTTATATTTCTGACAAAAACTCCCGAGGATATCAAGCCCGTCCTGATGCCCACCCCGCAATTGATATATATGACGTTTTTTATGCCCTTGCCTATTCCAAAGCAGGTCTCGGCCAGCACTGCAGCGTTGGCGCCATTGTCAATCACCACCGGAATCTCAAGCCGCTTTTCAAAAATGGATTTGAGGTGGATATTCTCCCAGCCAGGGGCTTCAAAATTTTCAGGATTTAATACAACGCCGCTGTTTCTGTCCAAAGGGCCTACAGTGCCGATACCCATTCCTATAATACTGCCGTTTTGCCTGCTGATTTTTTCCTGAACCTCCCTGATCCAACTCAAAATAATACTTAGCGTCAACTTGGGCGTGGACTCGCAGTTCATTTCAAATCTATACCTTTTTATGGGCTGCATCTTCAGGTTGGTCAATACAACCTGTGTATAGGTTCTCGATATGTCAATGCCGATAAGATAGTACCTCCTGGAGTCTATGTCATACAGGACTGGTTTCCTGCCTCCGGTGGATTCTCCGGTTTCCGAACCGGCAATTAGCTTTAACTCCTCCAGAGGCTGCATCATTCTGCTTAGACTTGTCAGCTTTAACCCCGAAAGTTCGGACAGGGCATTTTTTGTTAAAGCCTGGTCGTGCAAGATCAGACTTAGGATTTTTTTGGATTCCAAATTTAATCCGCTGAAAATATTGCTTCCGCTCATAATTATGTCCATGCACCCACTTTACACAAAATTATCATGAAAGAAATTGCATGGACCCGGTATAACAATTACCTGCTTCATCCAACTTCTTACCAATTTAGTCAAAAGTACACAAAAAAATATTTCAGATAATATAGTCCTCAGGTATAAATACTCTGAAATCCTTGGGCTTGACGTAAACTGCCTGCTTTTCCTTCAGCATCAGCTTTTTATAGATTTCCTTGCTGATTTCAGCCTCTATATATTCACCTGTATCAATTCTCTTCATCTCAAGGTTGACGATTGGTCCAACCGCCCTTATAAAGATGATATTTGCGGCAATAAACCCGTTTTCTCCGGCTTCCAGGCTTATCTCCATATCATGGGGACGTATGTAGCTCACAACATTTCTGTCTGCAGTTTCTGTATGCTCCGGTACATCAAGCTTTAAGGAGCCCAGTTCGATCTTTCCGTTGTGCACCCTGCCGTGGAACAGGTTGACGTTACCCAGGAAATTATAGACAAAAGGATTGGCAGGGTTGTCGTATACTTCCTCTGGAGTCCCTATCTGCTCAATTTTTCCCTGATTCAGAATGACGATCCTGTCGGCCACATCAAGTGCTTCCTCCTGATCATGTGTAACAAAAACACTTGTGATTGGATATTCATCATGCAGCTTTCTGAGCCACCTTCTGAGATCCTTTCTCACTTTTGCATCAAGGGCTCCGAAGGGTTCAT
>JAFABO010000034.1 GCA_023426005.1 Bacillota bacterium
CCTTTAAACCGTTGAAGTGGAGATAACGGTGTTGGAATTTTAAATATTCCGGACGTGCACTTACAGAGAGCGGGGGAAGCTGAGAGCCCCGCAGAACGCAGTACATCAAATGGACCACTGAGGGCGCAGTCAAATGAAGAACTTATTCTTCAAAGTATTCTGCGACGCAGCACATGCGTTATATGTGGGAAATATGCTGGTATTTCTGTAAAGCGTGTAAGGTTTATTTAACTTACAAAACAAGGTGGCACCGCGGGTGAATTATCATACACTCGTCCTTGACTTATATTTCAGTCATGGGCGGGTGTTTTTATTTGCATCAGTGTTACTGCAGCGTTAATTGCTTGCTCAACAGCAATTAACCAGGTCAAGTTAAATAAATCTTATAAAGGAGTGGTAGAATGTATAAACCAGGTCTGGAAGAGGCAAGGAATTTATCTGAAGGCTATACCGTAATACCGGTCAGCCGCGAAATTTTTGCCGATATCAAAACCCCTATTGCAGTATTGCAGAATATCAAAGCCATAAGCAGCCGGTATTACCTGCTGGAAAGCGTGGAGAGCGGCGAAAAATGGGGCCGTTACTCATTTCTAGGCTTCAATCCTGTTGTGGAATTGAAATGCAAGGACGGTTTGCTGGAGGTTAAAGGCCATGTTACAGTAAATATTAAAACAAAAGATCCAAACAGCTTTATCAGAGAAATATTGAAGGAGTATAAAAGTCCGAAACTTGACTTTCTGCCCCCATTCACCGGCGGTTTCGTAGGTTATTTTGCCTATGACTATATCAAATACAGCGAACCTGTTCTGAAACTGGACGGATTTGACGATGCCAAATTCAATGATGTGGACCTCATGTTGTTCGACAGGGTTATTGCCTTTGATCACTTCAGGCAAAAGATCATCCTTATGATAAATATTAAAACGGATAACCTGGAGGCCAATTATGCAGAGGCTGTAAGTGAACTGGACAATATGACGGCTTTGATCAAAGCCTCGGTGCCGGTATCCACCTCCCCTTCAGGACTGCTGTCACCCTTCAGGTCGGTATTCAGCAAGGAAGAGTACTGCGGGATTGTCAATAAAGTCAAATCCTACATCTTTGAGGGCGATATTTTTCAGGCAGTCCCCTCAAACAGGAGGTACGCCCGGTTTGAAGGAAGTATTTTTGACGCATACCGAGTTCTCAGAACCACAAATCCCTCTCCCTATATGTTCTTTTTAAAATTTGACGAGCTTGAAATAGCAGGCACATCCCCAGAGACCCTTATCAGGCTTCAGAACGGGAATTTATCCACCTTTCCCATTGCGGGTACCAAGCCCAGAGGAAAATGCGACTCTGAGGATGCTCAAATTATTGAAGAACTTCTCAGTGATGAAAAGGAGCTGGCAGAACACAATATGCTGGTGGACCTGGGACGCAACGACCTGGGACGGATAAGTGAATTCGGAACTGTGGAGGTTAAAGATCATCTCAGCATAAGGAAATTCTCACATGTAATTCATATAGAATCAAAGGTGGTAGGAAAGCTCCGGAGGGATCTCGACCAGTTGGACGCAATAACAGCTCTGCTTCCGGCCGGAACCCTGTCGGGAGCACCCAAGATACGTGCCTGCCAGATAATAAATGAAGTTGAAGGGCACAAAAGGGGAATCTATGGCGGAGCCATAGGCTACATTGATTTTACCGGAAACATGGATACCTGCATAGCTATCCGCTTTGCCGTACTGAAGGATAATACGGTATATGTCCAATCAGGCGGCGGTGTTGTGGCCGACAGTGTCCCCGAAACGGAATTTATTGAGACTGCAAATAAAGCCCAGGCAATCATCAACGCGCTTGAGCTGTCGGGAAAGGAGCTGGACTGATGATTTTATTGATTGATAATTATGATAGCTTCTCCTACAACCTGTATCAGCTTGTGGGAGTCATAAACAACGATATAAAGGTAATAAGGAATGATGAGCTCACCCTTCAGGAAATTGAAGAGCTTAAGCCCTCTCATATAATTCTCTCCCCGGGGCCGGGACGGCCCGGGGATGCTGGTATATGTGAAGATGTCATACGCCGTTTCACGGAAAAGGTACCCATTCTGGGCGTCTGCCTGGGACACCAGGCCATTTGCGAGGTATTCGGAGCAACGGTATCCTATGCCAAAGAACTTATGCACGGCAAAAAGAGTACAATTCACATAGCAAACGGCAGTGAGCTTTTCAAAGGCCTCCCTCCCATCATAGACGGAGCCAGATACCACTCACTTTCAATGGTCCGGCAGACTCTTCCCGACCAACTGCTGATAATAGCTGAAGACTCTTCAGGCGAGGTTATGGGGGTAAAGCATAGAGATGCCGATGTATATGGAGTTCAGTTCCATCCTGAATCCATATTGACCCCAAGAGGTAAGACAATACTTGAGAATTTTCTTAGTATGGGCATTTCGGACAGGAGGTTTGCATTATGATTCAGGAAGCTATATACCAGGTGATAAACAAACAGAATTTAAGTCTTGACCAGACAAAAACCGTTATGGAAGAAATAATGGAGGGGCGAGCCACAAATGCTCAAATCGGCTCCTTCCTCACCGCTATGCGCATGAAGGGGGAAACAATTGAGGAAATCACAGCCTGCGCCACTGTTATGAGAGATAAATGTACAAAGCTCCAGCCTGAAAAAGATGTTCTGGATATAGTTGGAACAGGCGGGGACGAAGCCAACACCTTCAACATTTCCACTGTTTCCTCCTTTGTTGTGTCGGCAGGCGGTGTTCCGGTGGCCAAACACGGAAACAGGTCTGTTTCCAGCAAATGCGGAAGTGCCGACCTGCTGGAGGCCCTGGGCGTAAATATTACCCTGACGGCAGAACAGAGCGCCGGTATTCTTGACAAAATAGGCATATGCTTTATGTTTGCTCCCACCTACCATGCCTCAATGAAATATGCCGCACCGGTCCGCAAGGAATTATCGGTCAGAACTATTTTCAACATACTGGGGCCGCTGGCAAATCCCGCCGGAGCAAACATGCAGCTGCTGGGGGTTTATGATGAAAATCTCGTGGAGCCATTGGCCAGAGTGCTTGCAAACCTGGGAGTAAAACGTGCCATGGTAGTTCACGGTCATGACGGGCTTGATGAAGTGACCCTCTGTGACACAACCACTATCTGTGAAGTCAATAATAGTAAGCTGAACAGTTTTTTCCTCAGCCCCGAACAGCTTGGACTTGAAAGGTGCCGGTCAGTAGAGCTTATAGGCGGCCATCCCGGAGAAAATGCAAGGATAGCTCTGGATATCCTCAATGGAGCCAAAGGCCCCAAAAGAGATGTTGTTGCCCTGAATTCGGCACTGTGCCTTTACATGTCCCATAACCAGATAACACTGAGGGAATGCGTGAAAATGGCAGAGGAACTGATTGATTCGGGAAAGGCCCGTGCCCGGCTGGAAAAATTCATTGAACTGTCCAATTCTTTTAAGCACTGATACGGAGGTCCTCAAATGATACTTGATAAAATAGTAGCCAAAACCCGGATAAGGATAGAGGAATTAAAAGCAGTAAAATCTTATGCAGCAGTAAAACAGGAGGCTCTGGCAGCCCCGGTCAATTCCCCCTTTTCCTTTGAAAATGCCTTAAAAACAGATGATATGGCCTTTATTTGCGAGGTAAAAAAAGCCTCTCCTTCCAAGGGCATAATTTCAGAGCATTTTCCTTACCTTGAGGTTGCCCGGGAATATGAACGTGCCGGCGCCGCCGCAATCTCGGTACTGACTGAGCCCGCTTTCTTCCTTGGCAGTGACCTGTATCTGAAGGAAATAAAGCGGGAGGTAAAGCTCCCTGTGCTCAGGAAGGACTTCACTATTGACCCATACCAGATATATGAAGCAAAACTGCTGGGCGCCGATGCAGTACTGCTGATATGCGCCATACTGGATACCGGAACAGTTAAGGAATACATTAAAATAGCTGACCGGCTCGGCCTTTCCTGCCTTGTGGAGGCGCACGACGAAAAGGAGCTGAACAGTGCCTTGGAGGCCGGGGCAAGGCTTATCGGAGTAAACAACCGTAACTTGAAAACATTTGAGGTTGATTTAAACAACAGTGTCAGATTGAAAAAGCTTGTCCCGGAGGATAGGATATTTGTATCCGAGAGCGGCATAAAAACGCCCGGTGATATATCTGTACTTGGGAAGAACGGCACAAATGCAGTGCTTATAGGCGAAACCCTGATGAAAAGCGGTAATATATCAGAGGAACTCAAGCAGTTAAAAGCCGGGATTTACCAGGAGGGCATATGAGCGAAACTAAAATCAAGATATGCGGCTTAAGCCGGATACAGGATATTGAATATGTTAATGAGTCACTTCCCGACTTTATCGGCTTTGTTTTTACAAAAAGCCGCAGACAGGTGGAACCTGAAGCCGCAGAAAAGCTTAAGGCTGCGCTGGACAGAGGCGTCAAAGCCGTGGGCGTTTTCGTAAATGAGGATATGTCCTTGATAAAAAGTCTGTGCAAAGACGGAATAATTGATTACATTCAGCTTCACGGCGATGAAGATAATGAATATATTGCGAAACTGAAAACACAGCTTGAAAAGGCCGGCTGTTTAAAACCCATAATAAAAGCCGTCCGGGTGAAAGACGCCGAAGCTTTAAATACAGCCGTGGAGTTTGACACCGATTTTCTATTGCTGGACACCTTTACCGGCAAGGAGTACGGAGGCACTGGAAAAACCTTTGACTGGAAGCTTGCAAAAAGTATCAGCAGACCATTTTTTCTGGCAGGGGGACTGCGGTGTGATAATGTACTCCAAGCGGTAAAAACGGCAGGGCCCTTTTGTGTTGATATAAGCAGCGGTGTTGAAACCAACGGCTTTAAGGATGGGGCTAAGATCAAAGATATTGTAAAACTTATAAGGAGTGTGAAATAAATGCTAAAAGGAAGATATGGCAAGCACGGAGGACAATACGTGCCGGAAATACTTATGAACTCGCTGATTGAACTTGAAGAAAGCTATAATTTCTATAAAAACGATTACAATTTCAATCAGGAGCTGAAAGCCCTTTTGAAGGAATATGCCGGAAGGCCTTCCCTTCTCTACTATGCAAGAAAAATGACCAGAGAGCTCGGAGGAGCAAAAATCTACCTCAAGCGGGAGGATCTGAACCATACCGGTTCCCACAAAATAAACAATGTTTTGGGTCAGGTACTGCTTGCAAAGAAAATGGGAAAAAAACGCGTTATAGCTGAAACCGGAGCAGGGCAGCACGGTGTTGCAACTGCCACCGCAGCCGCATTGATGGGGCTGGATTGTGAAATATTTATGGGGCTGGAGGATACAAAGCGCCAGGCACTCAACGTGTTCAGAATGGAACTTTTGGGTGCAAAAGTCCACCCCGTTACCAGCGGGACACAGACACTCAAGGACGCGGTGAATGAAACCCTGAGGGAATGGGCAAACCGGGTCGATGACACCTATTGTGTCATGGGCTCCGTAATGGGAGCCCACCCGTTTCCAAAGATAGTAAGGGATTTTCAGAGTGTCATCGGCAAGGAGGTCAAGGAGCAATTGCTGGAAAAGGAAGGCAGGCTTCCCGATGCCGCCATTGCATGTGTAGGCGGCGGAAGCAATGCCATGGGACTTTTCTACGATTTTATCAATGACAATTCCGTCCGGCTGATTGGCTGTGAAGCCGCGGGAAAAGGCATTGACACCGACCTGCATGCCGCGACCATTGCAAAAGGCCAGTTAGGCATATTCCATGGAATGAAGTCATACTTTTGTCAGGATGAACATGGACAGATCGCACCTGTTTACTCCATCTCCGCTGGACTGGATTATCCGGGTATAGGCCCCGAGCACGCCTACCTGCATGATATAAACCGTGCGAAATACGTTCCTGTAACCGACGTCGAGGCCGTTAATGCTTTTGAATATTTATCAAAAACCGAAGGCATCATTCCGGCGATAGAGAGTGCCCATGCTGTGGCCTATGCCATGAAGCTGGCACCGGAAATGGCTAATGATCAGATAATCGTCGTTTGCCTTTCGGGCCGCGGTGATAAAGACGTGGCGGCAATCGCCAGATATATGGGGGTAGATATTAATGAGTAAAATTAAGAATGCTTTTAATAACGGCAAAGCCTTTATCGGCTTTCTCACAGCAGGTGACCCCACACTGAATAAGACCAGGGAGTTCATACTTTCAATGGCTGATGCGGGCGCCGATCTGATAGAAATAGGAATACCGTTTTCAGATCCTATTGCAGAGGGAGAGGTCATTCAAAAAGCAAATTTACGCGCACTTTCCGCAGGAACAAATCTTCCAAAGATATTTGACATGGTAAAGGAAGTACGTATGAAAACAAAAATTCCACTGGTATTCCTCACCTATCTCAATCCTGTATTCACTTACGGCTATGATCACTTTTTCAAGGATTGCAGTGAGATAGGGGTTGATGGCGTTATAATACCTGATATTCCTTATGAGGAAAAAGGTGAACTCCAACCCTTCAGCGATAAATACAAGGTGGACATTATCTCGCTGATTGCCCCCACCTCTGAAGCACGCATAGCGCAAATAGCCTCCGGGGCAAGAGGTTTTGTCTATTGTGTTTCCTCAATGGGTGTAACAGGTGTGAGACAGGAGATAAAAACCGATCTTCCCTCAATCATCAGGGCTATCCGCTCGGCAACCAATACTCCTGTGGCTGTGGGCTTCGGCATATCAACGCCTCAGCAGGCTTTGGAAATAGGCCAATTCTCTGATGGTATTATAGTGGGAAGTGCTATTGTAAAGCTGATTGAGGAGCACGGCGAGGCATCCGCCAGACCTTTGTTTGATTATGTGAAGAAAATGAAGCAGGCCATCGGCGTATAAACCCCACGGATATGAAAAATAGCCAGACGGTTATAGATAAAAGCTATAACAGCTGGCTATTTTTGCTACATTTAAAGCAGTTCTATATTCTTTCTTTCCTTTACGTACTTCATAGCGTTTCTGGTATCAAATATAAATCTGGAATTCTCCTGTATAAAATCATAGTCAAAGCTTCGGTGATTGGTAATGACTAGAACCAAATCCGGCTTCTCCAGAAACTCCTTTGTCAGTTGGATACTTGTATATTCTTTACCTCCGCGGAAGAATACCGGAATATGAGGATCGGAGTATTGTATTGCCGCCCCTTCTTCCTCCAACAATTCAATAACCTTAAGTGCCGGACTTTCCCTGTAATCTGCCACATCCGGCTTGTAAGCCACACCCAGCACCAAAATCCCGGATCCATTCAGAGGCTTTCTGAATCTGTTCATTATCCTGTAAATCCGTTCAACAACATATTGAGGCATATATTGATTTATTTCTCCCGACAGTTCGATCAATCTGGTATGATAGTCAAATTCTCTGGCTTTCCAGGTAAGATAAAAAGGATCCAGCGGAATACAGTGGCCCCCGATGCCGGGACCCGGATAGAAAGCCTGAAAACCGTAAGGCTTTGTCCTTGCAGCTTCAATAACCTCCCATATATTTATCTTCATCTGCTCACAAATGATAGCCATTTCATTTATCAAAGCGATATTTATATTTCTGTAGGTATTTTCAAGCAGCTTTTCCATTTCCGCAACGGCAGGACTTGAGACTTCAAAAACTCCGCCTTCAATAACATTCCTGTACAGAGCCGAGGCTGTTTCAGTGCTGTCCTTACCTATGCCTCCAACCACCTTGGGAGTATTTCCTGTTTTGTACGTATTGTTCCCGGGATCAACTCTTTCAGGAGAGAACGCGAGAAAAAAGTCCCTGTCACATATAAGCTTTGATTTTTCTTCCAGAACAGGCCGGAGCAGTTCTTCCGTCGTGCCCGGATATGTGGTGCTTTCAAGCACCACAAGTGTATCTTTCTGAAGATACCTGCCTATTTCAACGACGGCGGACTTTATAAAGCTCAAGTCGGGCTGCTTGTTTGAATCCAGCGGCGTAGGCACACATATAACAATACAGTCAACTTTACTTATAAGGCTGAAGTCAGCTACAGCCAGAAGTCTCCCATTTTGTACGACGTCTGTCAGCTCTGCGTCTTTTACATCGCCTATATAATTTTTGCCGGCATTTACTCTATCAATTATTTTATCATTGACATCTATGCCAATAACCGTATACCCGGCTTTTGCAAGCTCCACCGCCAACGGCAGTCCGACATATCCCAGTCCAACTACACTAACGACAGCCGTCCTGCTTTCTATTTTGTTTAGAAGGTCTGTTTTCATGTTAACCTCCGAAGCCATGTTATGGCTTTGAGCCGCAGCAGCGGTCACAAAACTGTAATGAAATAAGTTCAAACTAATCCACACTTGAGTGCTGATGTACACCGGCGGTCCGAAACATCTTAATTTATACCAACCGGCAAATACCTTCAGAATGGCACCGATAATATCTCAAAGCCATACTTTTGTGCTATCCGGCAATCCGTTTAAAATATCCTTGATTGTTTCTATTTGTTTATCAATTGTATAATTATTTTCAATGAAAGCCCTGTATTCCTCTGAAGTGTAATTCATGTCAGTAACCATAGCCACAGCTTCCCCGATAGTATTCCAGACATATTTATCAGGATAGATCCCTTTCGCTCCGGCGAAATTATGAATGACAGGCTTTATACCCTTGGCCATCGCCTGCATTACACTCATATTCTGTGATTCCA
>JAFABO010000058.1 GCA_023426005.1 Bacillota bacterium
CAGGTGTTGAAATGTTCAGAAAGCTTCTTGATCAGGCTGTTGCCGGTGATAACATCGGTGCTCTCTTAAGAGGTATTCAGAGAACTGATATCGAAAGAGGACAGGTTTTAGCTAAACCAGGATCAATCAAGCCTCACACTTACTATGAAGGTCAGGTATACGTTCTGACTGCTGCAGAAGGCGGCAGACACAAACCTTTCTTCAATGGCTACAGACCACAGTTCTACTTCAGAACAACTGACGTTACAGGGGTTATCGAAATTCCTGAAGGAACTGAAATGGTTATGCCTGGTGACCACATCACCATGAAGATCAAATTGATCACTCCTATCGCTATGGAAGAAGGACTTAAGTTCGCTATCCGTGAAGGCGGCAGAACAGTTGGTGCCGGTAACGTTTCAAAGATAATTGAATAATTTTTGGAAATAAAGGCTCTAAATTGTAATTAACAATTAAAAGACAATCTGAAATTGGTATTAATGGTTTCAGGTTGTCTTTTATATTTAATTTAATTTGCTGTGCCAATTGAAATTGTGTTTAAAACAGGTCAAAAACGGGTATATAGTTAGATATTGGGCTGTTTAAAAAGTTTATAAGCATTTAATATAATATTTGATTCAATTGAAAGGATGTGTAATATGCTGGAGATAAAAAAGAATATTTATTGGTGTGGCATCAGAGACTGGGGACTGGATGTGTTTCATGGGCATGAACTGTCTACGCACAGGGGTTCTTCTTACAATTCATACCTGATAAAGGATAAGAAGACCGTACTGGTAGATACCGTCTGGGACCCGTATAAGGAAAAGTTCGTTGAGGATCTTGAAAAAGAGGTTGGCCTGTCAAATATAGACGCAATAGTTATAAACCACTCCGAGCCGGATCATGGAGGAAGTCTGGGCCTTATCATGGAAAAGATACCCGACACTCCGATTTACTGTACAAAGAACGGTGCTGAAATAATAAAGAAATACTTCGGCAAGGATTGGAACTTCCAGATAGTCAAGACCGGCGACACTCTTGATTTAGGTGAATATAAGCTGAAGTTTGTTGAAATGCAGATGATCCACTGGCCCGATAGCATGCTGGCGTATGTGGAAGGTGCAAAACTGGTATTGTCAAACGACGCTTTTGGCCAGCATTATGCCGGAATATCACTGTTTAATGATGAGGTTGACGAATGCGAGCTGTATGAAGAGGCAATTAAATATTATACCAATATTTTATGGCCCTTTAAACCATTGATAAAAAAGAAAATCGAGCAGATTTTAGCTTTAAATCTTGATATAGATATGATTGCTCCAAGCCATGGAGTTATCTGGAGGACCGACCCTCTGCAGATAATTAAAAAATATCAGGAATGGTCGGAAACCGATTATAACGAAGCTTATGTAACAATCATATACGATACCATGTATCACTCCACAAAAGCAATGGCAGAAGCATTCGGAAAAGGTCTTGAAGAGGAAGGCGTCAATTACAGGATATTCAACATAGCCACCAAGGACAAGAGTGACCTGAATGTTGAAATATTTAAAGCTGCTGCTGTGCTCATGGGAAGCTGTACGGTCAACAATACCGTACTCAGGCCTACTGCTGCCTTATTGGAAGAATTAAAGGGCTTAAAAGCCAAAGGAAAGCTCGCTATGGGCTTCGGTTCATACGGCTGGAGCGGAGAGGCCCACAAGCTGATAAGCGACAGGCTTGCAGAGGCGGGGATGACAATTTGTGCAGAACCGCTGGGGTTTAAATATATGCCCGGTGAGGAAGAGCTGCAAAAGTGTATGGAAGTAGGAAGAGATATAGCAAGGCAGTTAAAAGCTGTAAAGAAGTAAATTAACCGGTTGTACCGGTTTGTATATAAAGTGCTTACTTGAAACAGTAAGGTTTTACACCTGAAATTTCAGTAAGCACTTTTATAATGCAATCCTTCAACGGCTGGAATTATCAATCCCGGGTGAGCAGCACAAGCTTTCTGTCAAACAGACGCTTGAAAGTGTTTTTGCATTCCAGGACGGCTGCCATTTCCGGGTTGGCCTTATTTTTGGTTTTGAGGGTCAGCACAACAGAATCTTCAGATATGGCACAGTTTATATTTTCAACATTTCCATTTAATTTTAAGTCCAGTTTTTCTGAGATTTTAAGCAAAATGCCCAACTGCTGGATGAAAAGCACATCTGCCTGGTCTATAAGAAATTTATAGGCCTGGAGGTCTATCTTAAATTCGTCCTTTCTGTGCAGAGCGGCGGCGTAGGCTGCCATAAGCAGCTCCTTATGTGACAAACCGCTTAATCTGGAATTCATAATAATGTTAAAAGTGTGCTTGTGGTGATCGTAAAAATTTATTTTTATGCCGGCATCGTGGAGCAAAGCAGCGGTTTTTATCACCTTGCCGGCATCAACAGTCTGGCAGAACAGGGGTTTCAGTTGGGTGTACAGATTGCTGCAAAGACTGTATAGGTGGCAGGCATGTTCTTTTTCCACATCAAGGTTGACCATGGCATTTTCAAGGGAATAATCCAATACATCCGCAACACGGGTTTTACTCCCGAGTATGCTTTCAAACAGCAGGCCCTCCCTGACGCCGCTTCCGCTCAGAAAAATATCTTTGGTATTACAGAGATTTATAATATACTGTATTGCGGCAATGGGACCTATGAATATGTCGGCTCTGTCATTTGACAGGCCTTTTATTTTCTTTAACTTCCCTGACAATAAATCAATGGCAGTAAATAGTATCTCCTGTATGTCGGCATCACTCAGCCGGTAATTGTGTACGTTGTCAATGGGGTAGTCCTTGCGTTTTCTATCAATTTTACCGATGTTTCTGAAGGTTCCTCCTATACCTGTGACAGGAAGCCCTTTTGTTTGGTGAATCCAGGGAATATCCGCCATTATTCTGCCGAAGGTGTGTGTAAATCCTGCCGGGTCTTTTAAATACATTTCGGTTAAGGGTATTGAGCCGTAGGGTATGCTTATTGAATATTCTATTTCTCTGGCTTTAACCAGTATGAGCTCCATACTGCTCCCGCCGATGTCCAGCATCAGGCAGTCCGAAACTTCCATGCTGTTTATAACTCCGGCATAGTCGTAATAGGCCTCTTCTTCCCCCGAGAGTACTCTTACCTCCACACCGGCACGGGAGCGGACAAGTCCCAGAAAAGCATCTTGGTTGGAGGCGCGTCTGACCGCTTCAGTTGCAACAGCAATGATGTTTTGTACACCGTAGGAGTCACAGATTGCTTTGAAGCTGACGACAGTATCTACGGCTTTATTCATTCTGAGGGGAGCAAGACTGTTGTCGGGCCCCATATCCTTGCCGAGCCGCACGGATTCCTTAAGCTCGTATAATATCCTGAAGTATTTATCGGATTTTATCTCCGCAATAATCAACCTTACAGAGTTGGAACCTATATCTATAATGCCTGTTCTGGTCATAAGCGCTCCTTTATTGTCAACGGGATGTTCTACACAATTTTAACATAAATCCTGAATTTCATGTTAAAAATTCAGTGTTAACTTTAGGTTAATACTGTTGTTGGTAATTGTCATATATTGTAGAATTTGAATATGGCAGATATGCGGGAGGGGTTACATTGTCTGAAAAATACAGTGCCATAGCGGCAATTGATATAGGATCAAATAAGATAAGCATGACCATGGCTGAAATCTCTCCGGGCGGTAAAGTAAAGTTTATCGAGGATGTAAAAATATCGTCCTCAATCGGCAAGGATACCTTTAACGACGGCAGGATATCGGCCGGAACCATTTATGAAACCTGTGAGATACTGAAAAAATTTACACGGCTGATGAAGGACTACGGAATAGAAAAGCATGCGGCTATTGCAACAAGCGGGTTAAGGGAAGCGGAAAACAGCGAGTATATAATAGATCAAATCGGTATAAAGACAGGAATCAGGGTTGAGATAATCAATAATGCACAGGAAAGGTATTACAGCTATCTCGCTTTAAAAAATAAACTGAATGAGAAAAAATATCTCCATAACAAACCGGTTCTGGTTGTCAACATCTCCTCGGGGGGAGTGGAAGTTTCGGTGCAGAGAAACGGCAGGCTCATTTTTACCGAGTACCTGAAGCTGGGTTCCCTGAGATTGAGGGAAATGCTGGCAGGCCTGGAGTCCATGTCTATTGACTATCCCAGGATAATGGAAGAATTTATTGAGAGTAAGCTTTACTTGATAAAGAACGGAATAAGAAGCATGAAAATAAGGAATTTCATTGGTCTCGGCGGAGAAATGCAAACCATACTCAGCATTATTGAAAATGACATATCACTTGCCGGGGACGAGGTTCCCCGGATAAAAACCAGTGTATTGACCGATTTGTATAATAAGCTGAAAGGTATGAGTATAAATCAGATTACCGATTTTTATGACATAAGCAGGGGAGAAGCTGAAATATTGCTGCCCACGGTGATTCTTTCCAATTCCTTCATAAAGATGACCAGAGCCGAAGAAATACTGGCTCCTGCCGCTTCACACAGATATGGCCTTTTATACGATATAGCCGACAGAAGCACTTCGGGCGGAGGCAGTTCCAATTCCAATATAATAAATGCAGTGTGGAAAATAGCAAAAAAGTACGGTGTGGATAAAAAACATGCGTCATATGTTGTTAAAACAGCGCTTTCCATTTTTGATCAAAGCCTTGAAATAAGTAAACTTGACATAAAGGACCGGCTGTACCTGCAAATAGCCGCCATCCTTCATGACGCCGGAAATTATGCCGGCTTTACCAGGCATGAGAAGCAGACCTACAACATTATAAAAATGCAGAGTATTCTTGGAATTTCTGACCAGGAGCAGAAAATCATAGCAAATGTCGCTTATTACCACACATCGAAAATTCCGGCCAGGCTCCATAAAAACTATGTAGATCTCAGTGATAAAGATAAAATCAGAGTGGCAAAGCTGTCGGCCATACTAAAATTTGCCGAATCAATGGACAGCTCCCACACACAAAAGATCAAAAGCCTGAAAATAAGTAGGAATAATGATCTGCTTATATTTTATGTATATTCTGCAAAAGACATTCAGCTGGAAAAATGGTCGGTTGAAGAAAATGTTGATTATTTCGAAGAGGTTATGGGTGTAAAGCCATATATACAAATAGTTAACAGTGACAATTAATTAGGTGTATTGATGGAGTATTGATGGAGGCAATATGACAAAGCAATCTGTTCAAAGCAAATATATAAACAGGGAATTAAGCTGGCTGGAGTTTAACAGGAAGGTGTTTGATGAGACACGGGATATTACGAACCCCTTGCTGGAAAGACTGAAGTTTCTGGTAATAGCGTGTGCGAACCTTGATGAATTCTTTATGGTCCGGGTCGCGCCTCTTTATGAGCAGGTAATTGCAGGACTGGACAAGACCGATCCTTCGGGACTGACACCCGGTGAGCAGCTGGACAGGGTATTGGCCAAAATACAGGAGATGTTTTCGGATATTTACCGATGCTACAGCAGTGTGCTTTTGCCTGAGATGAAAAGCCAGGGAATAATACTGGCCAAACCGGGGGATTTAACCGAAAATCAGAAAGCTTTCATTGATGTCTATTACCCAAAAAACGTGTATCCGGTTTTAACTCCGATGGTGGTTGATCAGGGCAGACCCTTTCCCCTGATTTTAAATAAATCCCTGAACATTGCCATCCTTGTGCAGGATAAGGAAGACTCGGGAGGAGAACCGCTGTTTGCCACCGTCCAGGTTCCGTCGGTACTCAGCAGGCTGATCGAATTACCCGCGGCAGATGGAAGGAAGTATTTCATTTTGCTGGAGGATATTATCAGGATGAAGCTGGATTCCCTGTTTACAGGACATAATGTAATATCCTCCAGCTGCTACAGAATAACCAGAAATGCCGATCTTACACTGGATGAGGAGGAGTCGGAGGACTTGCTGAGCACAATAGAAGATTCCCTGAAGCAAAGAAAATGGGGTGCGGCAGCAAGGCTGGAAGTGGAACAGGACATAGAGGAAAACCTTTTGAGGATACTGGAGAAGGAAATAGAGGTAAGCCGGGATAAATTGTTCGCTGTGGACGGTCCTGTGGATCTTACGCTGTTAATGAAGGTTTATGAGATAAAAAACTTTGATAATTTAAGGTATCTACCCAGGCCTCCGGTACAAAATGTGGATTTTGAAAATTGCGGGGACATCTTTAAACTGATAGCTGAAAGGGATGTTTTGGTCCATCATCCCTATGAGGCCTTTGATCCCATAATAGAATTAATAAGGCAGGCCGCAACCGATCCGGAGGTTCTGGCCATAAAACAGACCTTGTACAGGGTAAGCGGAAGATCTCCCATTATTGATGAACTGATCAGGGCGGCCGAACAGGGGAAACAGGTCACAGTGCTTGTAGAACTGAAGGCCAGATTTGATGAGCACAATAACATAATATGGGCAAAGCGCCTGGAAAAGGCGGGCTGTCACGTCATATACGGACTTGTGGGGCTGAAAACCCATTGTAAGGTCTTATTGATAGTCAGGCGGGAGGAAAACGAATTAAAAAGATATGTTCACATGGGCACGGGCAACTACAATGATGTGACTGCAAAAATTTATACCGATTTGGGCCTTTTTACCTCCAATCCATATATGGGGGCCGATGCTTCGGCTTTATTCAATATGCTCTCAGGCTATTCAAAGCCCACAAACCTTTTTAAAACGGCAATATCTCCTCTGAATATGCGTGATAAATTTATTAGATTGATTAAAAAAGAAGAGGAGAATGCCGCAAGAGGCCAAAAGGCCGGAATTATCGCAAAAATGAATTCCCTTGTTGACGAAGGCATAATAAATGCGCTTTACAGTGCATCCTGCGCAGGTGTGCAAATAGATCTCATTGTGAGAGGAATATGCTGTCTGAGACCGGGACTTCCGGGAGTATCGGAAAATATAAGGGTTATGAGCATTGTTGGCAGGTATCTGGAACACAGCCGCATATACTACTTTTACAGTGGAGGCGCCAAACTCGTCTTTCTTTCCAGTGCCGACTGGATGACCAGAAATCTTGACAGGAGGGTTGAGCTTCTGTTTCCGGTGGAAAGTGAAGAAGCCAGGGAAAAGGTATTGAAGATTGTCCACCTGTGCTTGAAGGATAATGTGAAGGCCAGGGTTTTAAATTCCGACGGCCGGTATACAAAAGTCAATGCAGCCAATGTAGAAGACAGGTGCGACAGCCAGCAGATTTTCTGCAGTATGGCTGAAACAAGGCAGGAATACCGGGCTTGAGCTCCAATTTACTTAAGAATAAAACAATATAGTAGATTTTTTAACGAAAAACTACTTACAAATAAATAATTATGGTATAATAAATGCTGGTATTTAACAGCAAATAACACCATTAAAAAGGCTAATGAATTAAAATTTAAAATAGTTATGTGAAGGGGGAACTCAAATGAATTACTCACATGAAGTAGAAAATATGTGTGTTGTTAAAAAGGGTCCAGATCATGGTCCTGCGCCAATACCTGAAGAGGGTAAATGGGTAAAAGCAAAAGAAATCAAAGATATATCAGGTTTGTCACACGGTATAGGCTGGTGTGCGCCTCAACAGGGAACCTGTAAGTTAACCTTGAATGTTAAGGATGGTATCATCGAGGAGTCATTGGTTGAAACAATCGGCTGTTCAGGTATGACCCATTCGGCAGCAATGGCAGCAGAAATCCTGCAGGGTAAAACAATTCTTGAAGCTTTGAATACCGACCTTGTTTGCGATGCTATAAATGTTGCAATGAGAGAAATATTCAAGCAGCTGGCATATGGCAGAACTCAGTCGGCTTTCTCGGAGGGCGGTCTTCCAGTAGGCGCAGGTCTTGAAGATCTGGGCAAGGGCTTGCGTTCACAGGTGGGAACAATGTTTGCAACAAGGGCCAAGGGTGTCAGATACCTTGAAATGGCCGAAGGTTACATATTGAGCATCGGACTGGACAGCGACGATGAAATAATCGGGTACAAGTTCGTACACCTTGGGAAAATGATGGATATGATCAAAAAGGGTGTAGATCCCAAGGAAGCTTATGAGAAGAACATAAGCACATACGGAAGATTTGCCGAAGCGGTTAAAGTAATTGATCCAAGACACGAATAATTAAAGAGAGAGGTGAATACTGTGGTTAGATTTGAAGGTTATGAAAGAAGAATAGCTCAAATAGAAAAATGTTTAGC
>JAFABO010000097.1 GCA_023426005.1 Bacillota bacterium
CAGGCTTCTTCGTCAATTGTAATTATTTTACGTTTCATATTTAAACCTTCTCTCTTGCTTTTGTAATTTTAGTATAGTAGGATAGAAACAATAAATCGGTTGTATTTACAACCAATGAGGTAGGCAGTGTGAAAAGATACTTAAATGTGATACGTCAGTCACCGCTTTTCAGTGGGATAAATGAAAGTGATCTGGACGGACTTCTGTCCTGTCTTAGTTCCCGTATGAAAAGCTATTCCAGAGACGGCTTTGTCCTTCATACGGGTGACCGGGCCGATTATGTAGGGCTTGTGCTTGCAGGAAGCGTTACTATTTTGAGAGAGGATATTCGGGGCAACCGCAATATTCTTGCACGATGCGAGCCCGGTGAGCTGTTTGGCGAGGTGTTTGCCTGTGTTGGGGCTGAGCACTCCCCTGTAAGTGTTATTGCAGATACTCCGGCCGAGGTGCTGTTTATTAATTTCAAGCGCATTGTAACGAGCTGCAGCCAGTCCTGCGCCTTTCACGCAAAGCTTGTGGAAAATATGCTGCGGCTGATGGCACAAAAAAATCTGGCCCTCAATGAAAAGGTGAACTGTATCGGACACCGGACCACACGGGAGAAGGTGGAGGCCTTTCTTATGTACCAGCAGGAGAGGGCAGGCACCAATCCCTTTACCATACCCTTTTCAAGGTCGGAAATGGCCGATTACCTGTGTGTGGACCGTTCCGCTCTTTCCCAGGTGCTTGGGAAAATGCAGGAAGAGGGCATGGTGCGGTTTCAAAAAAATAAATTTGAGCTGGTTGACGGCGTATTGGACAAGCTATGAGCTATTTTCAATATGGACAGACAGAAACCGCTTACTTAAAGCGAAAAGATAAGAAGCTGGGGGTAGTTATCGACCGATTCGGCCCTATTGAACGTGAGATTACCCCGGATCTGTTTTCAGCCCTCATGGAAAGCATCATCAGCCAGCAAATATCCACCAAGGCAGCCGAAACGGTTACGGAACGCTTTTATAAGCTTCTCGGAGGCACCGTTACCCCTGAGACAGTTTTGAAGGCAGGTACTGAGGCGGTGAAGGGCTGTGGCTTAAGCTACCGGAAAACGTCTTATATTCTGGGAACTGCCGAAGCGGGAGCCGGAGGACTTGTAAATTTCAGCGATCTGACGGCTCTGCAGGATAAGGATATAATTAAAGTCCTTTCCTCATTGAAAGGGGTAGGTGTTTGGACTGCCGAAATGCTTCTCATTTTTGCTCTGGAGCGGCCCGATGTGGTAAGCTTCGGAGATTTGGCAATCCGCCGCGGCATGATGAGGCTGTATGGCCATGATGGGTTAAGCAGGGAGCAGTTTGAAGTGTACCGCAAGCGTTACTCACCCTATGGATCCGTGGCATCCCTTTACCTGTGGGCCCTGGCAGCCGAATAGACCGGGCTCAGTCCAGGCTTTTAATTGGCAGCCCTTTGCGTAAGCAAAGTTGGCTAAAAGGGTGGGGTTCGATGCTCCCGGACTTTTGATTGATTCCTCAGGATCCTCTTGCTTTATGCTATAGGTTTTTTAAGGAGGCAAAACCATGAGCTACAAACCATCCGCCGACTGGAACCCCATACAGGCCCGCTTGAGGGAGATTATACGTGAGCCGGATTGCTTTCAGGATGCCCTTAACCTGTGTTTAGAGCTCCATGCCATAGTGCACCGAGGAACCGTAACCGGTGCGTCGGAGGCAACTCTGGCTGACCTTGCCGTTAATGGCCTCACCGACGGGGCTTTTCGCCGAATGCCTACCGTAAAGGATGTTACCATTGCCTGGAACCTCTGGCACATTGCCCGCATTGAGGACCTTACCATGAACCTTTTAGTGGCGGATTGCGCTCAGGTTTTAAATGAGGAGTGGCATAAGAAGCTTCTTACTAAAGTAAGGGATACGGGAAACGCCATGACCGACGACGAAATACTGTCCTTCAGCGGGGAAGTGGACCAGGAAGCCATGCTGAACTACAGGGACGCGGTTGGCTCAAGAAGCCGGGAGATTCTTGAAGGGCTTACGCCAAAGGATATAACCCGTAAGTTTACCGCTTCTCAAAAACAGCGGATAATGGAAGAGGGCGGCCTGACAGAGCACCCCGACTCCAGCTGGCTACTGGACTTCTGGGGCCGGAAGGATGTGGCGGGCATACTTTTAATGCCCTTAACACGGCACCAGCACGGGCACCTCAACGACTGCCTGAAGCTTCGAAAAAAATGTAAGAATCCGTAAGACTTTGGCAAGACTTTTTTAAAGAGCCTTGTGACTTTTTGTACAGGACGATATAATACTAAAGCGGGCTATGCCTGCAACCTCATGCTCAGAATTACTCTATATGTTGTTTCTGAACCATAAGGTACCAAGGGTCTGCCTTAAGTCAGGAGTGAAATCTCCTGCTTAAAGGCTCTTATGAATCTGAAAGGAAGTCGATCATGCAAACGTCAGCAAGAAACGTATTTGATGTTTTATCGGAGCGGGGCTTTATTGCTCAAACCACCCATGAGGACAAAATTAAAGAGCTTTTGGGAAGCGGTCCCGTCACCTTTTATATAGGCTTTGATCCCACTGCGGACAGCCTTCATGTGGGCCATTTGCTGCAATTGGTTGTTATGGCTCATATGCAGAGGGCAGGACACCGGCCGGTGGCCATTATCGGCGGTGGTACCGCCATGGTTGGGGATCCTTCGGGCAAATCCGACATGCGAAAAATGCTGACCCGGGACGAAATCCGCAATAACGGCGAATGCTTTAAAAGGCAAATGCGAAACCTGGTTCAATTCGCTGAGGACAAAGCCCTTATGATTGACAACGGAGACTGGCTATTGGAGCTTAACTACGTTGATTTTCTGAGACGTGTGGGAGTTCATTTTTCCGTCAACCGCATGCTTACGGCGGAATGCTTTAAAAGCCGTCTTGAAAAAGGCCTTTCCTTTATTGAATTCAACTATATGCTCATGCAGAGCTATGACTTTTTAAAGCTGTACCAGGATTTGGGCTGCCGCCTCCAGCTTGGAGGGGACGATCAATGGTCTAATATTCTGGGCGGTATTGAGCTGATACGGAGAGTTGAAAGCGGAGAAGCCTATGGCATGACATTCCAGCTTTTAACCACCAGCGAAGGCAAAAAAATGGGCAAGACCGAAAAGGGTGCGGTATGGCTGGATCCTGCAAAGACAAGCCCTTATGATTTTTATCAGTACTGGCGTAATGTTCAGGATGCCGACGTCATTAAATGCCTGAAGCTTCTTACCTTTGTTCCCATGGAACAAATAAGGGAGATGGAGACCTGGAAGGATGCCCAGCTTAACGATGCCAAGAAAACTCTGGCCTATGAGCTAACCAAGCTTGTCCATGGCGAGGAAGAGGCCAATAAGGCCCATTCCACAGCAGAGGCCCTCTTTGGTCAGGGCGCGTCCACCGGCGATATGCCTACCTCACAGGTTAATAAGAGCCTTATTGAAAAGGGAACGGGCATTCTGGAGCTGCTGGTGGAGACGGGACTTGTCCCCTCAAAGGGAGAAGGCAGACGCCTTATCCAGCAGGGAGGCCTTTCTGTAAACGGTGAAAAGGTGGACAACCAGGATCGGCTCATTACCCTTGCGGATCTTGTAAACGATGAGATTATCATTAAAAAGGGTAAAAAATCTTATAACCGAATTATTCTGGAAGATTAACAGCCCGTTACGCCTGTCTTCTGCGTAAAGCCAGGTTATATCCGGATTTACGCAGAAGAAGCCGGGCGGAAATATTGAAAAGGCGAATTCTGCTTTAAAATAGCCTAGTTTAGTTGTATACTGTTTTCAAAATAAAGGCGTCTCCTTTTTAGTTGCCAGGCATTTTATCCTGTCAAAAGCATGGAGCTGCCTTTATGCCATTATAAATGCAACTATTTCACCTCAAAGAAGGTATCTATGCAATTAAAAAGGTTCTGGAAAGTCAGAAATAGTCTGATTTGGCAATTCTTTGTGGTTGTCAGTATCCTTCTGTTTGTAATCCTTCTGGATATACTTATAACAAACAGCGTTATTAAGAGCATTATTCAAAAGAATACCGTTACTTCCAATGAAAAAATCATGCAGCAAATTGATGCAAAAACCAAAGAGTTTTATAACTCCATTTTTAATATCATGACGCTGGTATCCTATGAGCAGACCACTTACAATTACTTCACACAGGACAGCCTGGACAGAATAAATAATTACGACGATCTGGTATCCATTTTATCCAACACCATGATGATTTCCGAGGATATTGCGGGAATTGCAATGTACGATCATCAGATGAATAAAGTTGTCAGCCAGGGGAAGCGCTTCGACCATTTTCAAAAGGTGAGCATGGTGGAGGGCATCCTTTTTTCAGATATTTTCAGGGCTAACAGCTCCAGCGACTCCTATTATACGGTCTCCTATCCTGTCTACGATATTAAAAACCAAAACTACAATAAAAAAATCGGACTGCTGGTCTTCTTAATGAAAACCAACCGCTTCTCCACCTATTTACAGGATGCCCGGATGACGCTAAACTCCCATGTTTACCTTCTGGATACCCAAAATGCCATCATTGCCTTTGAAGGCGATAACAAAGCGGATATCCTGGCGGAAGAAAAAATGGCCAACAGCAAGCACACCTATGTCAAGGTTATAAAACAGAAGGACACGGGTTGGAGCATTGTCAGCATCATACCTGTAAAAGAGCTGTCCGACGGCATGGATACGGTAAAGTCGGCCATTTTCGTAACCTATCTCATTACCTTTCTATCTTTAATCCTGCTCATTTACTTTTGCTATCTCATCATACTCCGGCCCCTTCATAAGGTTGATTTGTTCGTTAAGCGAAGTGTGGAAAACCCTCTGGAAAGGGTAAAGATAAACGGAACCAATGAAATAAGCAAGCTTGCCGACAATTTAAATCATATGCTGGATGAGCGGGACGCCATGAATGAGAAGCTGCGCCATTCCCAGCGCATCATCTACGAAACCGAGCTGACCAAAAAGCAAATGCAGGTTCTCGCCTACCGGAATCAGATCAATCCTCACTTTCTATACAATACCTTTGAATGCATAAGAGCAATGGCACTCTATTACGATGTGGACGACATTGCCGAAATAACCATGGCCCTATCCAAGGTGTTCCGGTATGCTATCAAAGGTGAAAACATAGTAAGCGTCCAGGACGAAATAAATTACATAAGGGAATACGCCAAAATCATCAATTACCGTTTTGCCGGAAAAATACAGATTGAGCTGGACGTGGCGGAGGAAGCGCTGTCCAGAAAAGTCATAAAGCTTATTTTACAGCCCATTGTGGAAAACTCGGTTTTTCATGGCCTGGAGGAGAAGCTGGAGGACGGTTTTGTAAGGGTTAAGGTTTCGGCACTGGAAGGCGGAAAGCTTCAATTTGTTGTTTCCGATAACGGGTGCGGCATGGAGGAGGACAAGCTTGAAAAAATCATGTACCGCATGAAGCGCCATAGCATGACCAAAAGTGCGGAAAATGACAGTATCGGGCTTATGAATATCTATCAGCGCCTCAGGCTGTTTTATGGCGCAGATATGGCTTTAACGGTAAAAAGCGCTCCCAATATGGGAACCACTGTTGAAATTACGGTTTTGGATAATCTGGAGAAAGGAGACGAGGAAAGGGATGTATAAGATAATTACAGCGGATGACGAGGTGTGGGTTTTAGTGGGCTTGAAAAAGCTTATTGAAAGAACCGGATTGCCCTTCAGAATTACCGGCGAGGCCAACAACGGCCTTTCTGCCTACGAACAGGTGGTGGCACAAAGGCCCGATATCCTCATAAGCGACATACGCATGCCGGGCCTTAACGGACTGGAGCTGATGAAAAGGCTCAATGAAGACGCCATATGCCCAAAGGTTATTTTCATCAGCGGCTTCGCTGAGTTTTCCTACGCACAGGCAGCCGTGTCCCTGGGGGCTTTTGATTATCTTTTAAAGCCTATTGAACAGGATGCAATCAAAGCCATTCTCGAAAGGTTCCTGTCCCAGCAGGAGACGCCGAACAGCCCCTCTCCAGGCTCTCTGGACCAAATGCCTATTGATGATCCCCGAATCAAGCGTATTGTGGATGAAATAAACAGGAGCTACAGGGAAGAGCTGTCCCTGGGTTCCCTGGCTGAAAGATACAGCTTGAGCATAGGGTATTTAAGCAGCCTTATCAAAAAGGAACTGGGACACTCCTTTTCAGAATATATCACCTCAAAACGAATACAGGAGGCCAAAAAGCTTCTGATGGACGAAAGCCTTTCCATTGACGCTATTGCGGAAATGGTGGGGTATAAGGACTATTTTTATTTTACAAAGGTATTCAAAAGTTACTCGGGCATTTCCCCCAGCAAGTACCGTAAAGGGCCTGTGGCTTAAGACATCAAGGTATAAAAAACAACATTCGGCCTTCAATATTAAATCAAAAATACTACCAAAAAATAAAAAATAGTACATATGTATTTGCACTAAACCTTTCTATAATAAACCTGACAGAAAAACTAAAAACGACAGGTAAATATAAATAATATTGAGGCTATATGGGAGAGAATCGAATGAAAAGGCGTTTTCATATCATTGCGTTCGTATTATTTATTATTGCCGCCGCAGGCTGCGGAATCCTTGCAGGAAGGAATGCTCTTGCGCCCGATAAGGATGGGAGCTTATCGGAGGAGCCTGTTGCAACGGCTGCCTGGTTTTCTGATATTTATTTTTGGAATCCTCCGGCCTGGGTGCAAACGGAAGGAACTCTGACGGGGGATATAACCGGCAGGACAGGGCTGGCCCTTACTATTTCGGTTCCCGAGGACAATGGCGACAGCCGCTTGAGCCTGATGCTGACTAATGGCAATCTTCCCGATATCATCTCCATAACCGATAAAATCATGATTAGCCACCTTGTAAAATCCGGAAAGGTTTGGAAGCTGGATGATTTTTTAAAAATCTATGCGCCGGATTCCCATCTTCTTAAGGATTTTCCGGAGGATGTCAGGCTTGCCCTTACAGAAAGAGACGGGGATTGGTACGCCTATCCGTCCCATATGCAGAGTAAGGACAATGAAGCGCTTCATCCCATGTCCGATGATTTTTGGAGGAATGATTTTCTCTATGCAGATGAGATGACCATTATATGGAATAAATCCCTCCTTAAAAGAATGGGTCTCACCGTGGAAGAGCTTAAAACAGAGGAGCAGGTGCTTGCCGCATTCGAAAAGGCATTGGACAGGGGGCTTCAGAACAATGGCAATGCCATCATACCGCTACTCATTGATGGGGTGGATTATCAGAGTCAGACCTTAACCGCCCTGCAAAATTTTTTCGGTGCGGAGGCCATTGATGCAAAAGGGGAATACCAGGACAGGCTTTTAGCGCCGGAAAGCCGGTATGCCCTGAGGTTTCTTAATACGGCCTTTCGGAAGGGCTATTTGGAATCCGATTATTTCATGATAGACAATAAGCAGGTTAAGGAGTATATGGCCTCGGGCCGGGTGCTCTGCTTCATAGGAAATGTAGCCAATGCGGGCATCAATGAAACTGAATGGTACTCTACCGCGCCCCTATTATCGTCCGAGGGCGCCTTGCCGGTGCTGGGAATTAACAGGCAAACCTCCTGCGGATGGATATCTACTTTTATATCAAAGGACTGCAAAAATCCCCAGGCTGTGGCCAAATGGCTGGATTACATGACCAGCGACGAAGGCATGCTGCTTTCCTATTACGGTTATGAAAATGTGGATTATATTATTAACGAGGAGGGCTTGGTGGAAGTCACGGAGCTGGGCATGAAGAACAGGGAGAACGCTTCCACTACCGGTGTAGGGGTCTGGTGGCCCTTTTACAATAAGGACTGGTATTTCAGTGTAACACCGGGGCCGGAGGAGGAAGACAGAGCTGCGGCCCGATATCAAATTCTGTGCGCTCTTGGAATGAATGAGCTAACGAAGGTCTATGACAGCTCCCTGGTGGATATCCCGGTTGATTATATCGATTCAAACAGTTATCTGGGTGACATTGAAACAAAAATAAAAAAGTATAAGAAATCTCAGATTACCACGGTGATTATGTCCGAAACGGAGGAGGGGTTTGAGAATCAGTATCTATTGATGCTTGACCGGCTGACGGCTCTCGGAATAAACGCTGTCGACAATAAAAAGAATGAAAAATATGTTCAAAACAAGAGGCTCTACGACAGCAGGATTGAAAAAATTAATCCATAGCTATTCCTTCGGATATCCGATTTTCTAAAATACCATCGAATTAAGTTCATTGTGGAGGGAAACGAAATGTACGCCTTTAATAAAGAGGACTATTTGAAAAGAATGGAGTGGTATGTGGAGTCCCGCTTCGGGATGTTTATCCATTGGGGACTGTATGCCATTCCAGCTCGCGGAGAATGGATGCGAAGCGTGGAGCGGATGACCGACGAGGCCTATCACAGGTATTTCGAAGAATTCAATCCCAGGGATTACGATCCCCGTAAATGGGCCAGGGCCGCAAAGGATGCGGGCATGAAATACATGATTCTCACTGCCAAGCACCATGACGGCTTCTGTCTGTTTGACAGCAGGTTCACGGATTTTAAATCCACCAACACCCCCTGCGGAAGGGATTTGGTTAAGGAATATGTGGAGGCCGCCAGGGACGAAGGCTTAAGGGTAGGACTGTATTATTCCCTTTTGGACTGGCACCACGAGGATTTTCCTCATTTCAGCGACGGAAGCCACCCCATGCACGACAACCCGCTCTACGCTGACGAGAACAGAAACTGGGATAATTACATAACCTTCATGCACAATCAAATCCGGGAGCTTTGCACCAATTACGGAAGGCTTGATATCCTTTGGTTCGACTATTCCTATGGGGAAATGAGCGGCGAAAAGTGGGCTGCCACAAAGCTTGTCAACATGGTGAGGGATTTGCAGCCCGGAATTATCATTGACAACCGGCTGGAGGCAAGCGGTTCAGGACTGGGTTCCCTGGCTTCCGGAAATCCCCTGCCTTACCATGGGGATTTTGTAAGCCCCGAGCAAATTATCCCCCAGGACGGGGTCAGGGATGTAAACGGTGAGCCCTTAATCTGGGAGTCCTGCTTTACCATGAACGACAGCTGGGGCTATAATGCCAGGGACAAGTATTTCAAGCCTGCCTCCATGCTTATTAAAAAGCTGGTGGAATGCGTTTCAAAAGGCGGCAATATGCTTTTAAACGTGGGACCGGATGCCTATGGCAATATTCCGGAGGAGTCCCTTCAAACCCTTAAGGAAATCGGCGTCTGGATGAAGAAAAACGGGGCAAGCCTATACGGCTGCGGCAGATCCTCTCTCCAGCGGCCTGAATTCGGGCGCATTACCCAAAATGGAAATAAGCTGTACTACCATATTTTTGAAAATACGGTAGGGCCTATTCCTCTCATGGAGCTGACCAAAAAGCAGGTAAAAAAAATACGGCTCATTTCAACCGGTGCCGAAATACCTGTTGCCGATAACTGGGTGAGCCGGAATTATCCTGAAATTACCTTCGCGGATCTGGGAATCAACCCTGTCCTGCCGGATCCGACAGATACGGTCATTGAAGTGGAAATAAATGAAAACGAGTAGAAAAAAGGGCCGCCAAGGCCCTTTTTTCCTGTACTGCATAAAAGGAGAAAGCTAACCGGCCTCCGTTAAAATAACTCAATTCGTAATTTGGCTTAATTGAATGCTGGAGTAGTTTATACCTCTCAAGGAAAAGTAAGAAAAAATATTACCAAAACACAAAAATTACTCCATGGGAAGGCGGGGAAGGGTTTCTTATAATAGTACTCAGATGCCACATGAATGCGGCTGAAATGACGGGAGGGAGCGCAACGCGTATGAGCATAACCAGGTTAAGGCGGCATGGAAGCGGGACATCCGGATTAAGGTACTTGAAAAGCCACTATGATTTGTATTTGATGCTTCTGCCGGCTGTTGTATACGCCGTTATATTTCTTTATCTTCCCATGTACGGCGTGTTTATGGCCTTTGAAGACTTCAGCCCGGTAAAAGGAATATTGGGAAGCCCGTTTGTAGGCTTAAAGCATTTTACGAAATTTTTCAGTACCTACGTTGCCGGTCAAATCATCGGTAATACGGTAAAGCTGTCGTTTTATTCCCTTTTGGCATCCTTTCCCTTTCCCATTATACTGGCGCTGATGCTGAACTACTGTGTCAGCAAAAGGTTCAGTAAAATGGTTCAGACCGTTACCTATATGCCTTATTTCATTTCCATTATGGTACTGGTTGGAATGATGAACATTTTCTTTTCCACCAACTACGGACTTGTCAACACCGTATTAAAGGCCCTGGGCTATGAAGTGTTTTCCTTTATGTCCAGCGAGCTGAGCTTCCGCCACCTCTATGTATGGTCCGGCATCTGGCAGGGAACCGGCTACGCCTCGGTTATTTATTTTGCGGCACTTTCAGGCATCGACCCCACACTGTACGAAGCGGCCAAGCTTGATGGTGCGGGAAAATGGCAGAGAATATGGAATATTGACATTCCGGGAATTATGCCAACAGCCATAATCATGCTGATTCTCAATGCAGGCAACATCATGAGCGTTGGCTTTGAAAAGGCCTATTTAATGCAGAATGACAGAAATTCAGGCGTATCGGAAATCATATCCACCTACGTTTACAAGGTAGGTCTCATCGACGGCAAGTACAGCTTTTCAGCAGCCGTTAATCTGTTTAATTCCGTAATCAATTTTATTGTGTTAATCGTCATAAATAAAATCTCGAAAAAAGTCAGTGAAACATCCTTGTGGTAGGAGGGAGCCCATGAATAAGATAAAAATAGGGGACAAGGTTTTCGACCTGGTCAATACCCTTCTCTTAACAGCCGTTTTCCTGGTTGTTTTTTATCCCTTGTATTATATCCTCATTGCTTCCTTCAGCAATCCCCAGATGGTGCTGACAGGTGAAATTTCCTTCTATCCCAAAGGCTTTCAGCTGGACAGCTACAGGCAGGTCTTTAAGAACAAGGAAATCGTAACCGGTTATTTAAATACGATATTTTACACCCTGCTTGGAACCACCATCAATCTCGTTTTTACGCTTTTGGCCGCTTACAGCCTCTCCAGGAGCGATTTGAAGGGGCGTAAATTCTTTACCTTAATGTTTGCCTTCACCATGTTTTTCAGCGGCGGTACCGTACCCACCTATATGCTTGTAAGAAACCTTCATATGATTAACACGGTGTGGGCGCTTGTGCTCCCAAGTGCCATCAGTGTGTGGAACCTTATACTCTGCAGAAACTATTTTGAGGTGAATATTCCCGGTGAATTGCTGGAAGTAGCTCAGATGGAGGGCTGTCCCAATTTCTATTTTTTCCTTAAAATTGCCCTTCCCCTTTCAAAGGCACTCATTGCCGTTATGCTGCTGTTTTACGGCGTGGGCCACTGGAATTCCTATTTCCAGCCCCTGCTGTACCTGACGGACAGCTCCAAATACCCGCTGCAGCTGATTCTTAAAAACATACTGGTATCCAGCCAGCCCGATGCCACTTTAGCGGGAATGACCAATCGGGCGGAGCTGTACCAACAGACGGAAATGCTGAAATATGCGCTGGTGGTTGTTTCAAGCCTGCCCATGATAATGGTTTATCCCTTTGTGCAGAAGCATTTTGTACAGGGAGTTATGGTTGGCTCTATCAAAGGATGAGAGAGGTGAACCCTCATCAGAATATATTCATCCAGGAGGTTGTCAAATGAGAAGAAAAATAACAAAAAGTCTATGCGGTATTGTTCTGGCAGCTGTCTTTGCACTAAGCGGCTGCTCGTCCTCTCAAAATGGCGTACAGACCAATAACACACCTCAGGCGGGGGGACAGGCAACACCCTCTCAGTCCCCGACGGCCGGTACCGAAGGTAACGACGGGACCGGGCCTATCGTCAATGAAAAGGTTACCTATACCATGGCGGCCAGACTTTCGGCCAACTGGGGCAATCCGGAAAAGGGAGAATTCTGGACACAGCTGGAAGAGGAAACCAATATTCATATCAAATGGGTTACCTATCTGGAAAGCGAAGCCGATGAAAAATTTAAGCTGCTTATGGTTTCCGGCGATTACCCGGATGCCTTTATAGGCGGACTGGGCGGAAGCGATTCGGACTTAATTTCCTACGGCTCCCAGGGCGTTTACATCCCCTTAAACGATATGATAAACCAGTATGCCTCCAATTTTAACCGCCGTGTCAGCGAGGAGTATCCCAATATCAAGAAAATGATTACGGCTCCCGACGGCAATATTTACGCCATGCCCAGCGTTTTGTACAACCCCCTTATCTATAACAGCACCTACATCAACAAGAAATGGCTGGATGCCATTGGCGCACAAGTACCAACCACTACCCAGGCCTTTGCCGACGTTTTAAAGAAATTTAAATCCGAGGATCCCAACAAAAACAGCAAGGCCGATGAAATCCCCTTAAGCTTTATTTACTCCGACTGGGGCGCCTCCGATGCAGGCGGCTATTTCGGTGCCTTCGGTTATCCTCTCGCCCCCGACTACATTGTGGTTGATCAGGGAAAGGTGGTTTATCTGGGAGCTCAGGAAAGCTTTAAGGAAAGCGCTCAGTGGCTGGCAAGCCTCTACGGCGACAATCTTGTGGATAAGGATATCTTTACCCAGGATGACAGTGCTTACGCTGCCAAGGTTTCCACCGGTACCGTAGGTGTGTTTTCCTCCTGGGACGCATCCATAGCGGGTGATTACGCGGCGGATTATGTTGCCTTAATGCCACTTACAGGGCCCAATGGCGAGAATAACGGCCTGAAGGAGGGCATAACCGGCTTTTATAAGAGCCAGTTCATCGTTACCAATAAGGCTAAAAACCCTGAAATACTTGTACAGTGGGTGGATCGCTTCTACAAGGATCTTGAAACAGGCTTAAATGCCACCCAGGGCATGGGTCCTGACAAGAATAAGAGCTGGTATAAGGATGATTCCGGAAAGATTATCTGGAATGAGAACATGCCTTCCGAGCAGATAAGAGGCCAGCAGCAGCTGCCCTTCGCACCCGCCATTCTGGGGGCCCAGGCAGGAGATATTCTTATGGCAAGCGGATTTGCCAGGGCAAAGGCCGAGATTGTGGATGAGATGCTCACTTATGCTAAAAAGTTTACAGACGGAACCTGGGAAAGATGGCCCATTACCTTCATGACCTCCGAAGAAACAGAGGAAATTTCAACGTTGGAAAACGATCTTAAGGATTACTCCAAAAACAGGCTGGCCAAATGGATATCCAATGAAAGCGACGTCAATGCCGATTGGAGCAAATACCTGGAGGAGCTCAATAAAATTGGTCTAAGCCAATGGCTGGACATTAAGCAGCAAATTTATGACAGATACAATTCTGCGGAATAGGAAGGCTTTATGAACTATCTGGAGAATGCGGCGGCCACGGTGCCCACCCCGAGGCAGGTTGCCTGGAACCAAATGGAATTCTATGGCTTTGTTCATTTCGGACTGTACACTTATGCCCCTCTTAATGAGGGGCATAACAGTTCCCAGGTGTTCAATCCTGAAAAGCTTAATCCAAGGCAATGGGTGAGCGCCTTTAAGTCGGCGGGTATGACGGGGCTCCTGCTTACCTGCAAGCATCATGAGGGCTTTTGTCTTTGGCCCAGTAAATATACGGATTTCAGTGTAAAGCAAAGCCCATGGAAGAACGGACAGGGGGACGTGGTTAAAGAGGTATCCGAGGCGTGCAGGGAGGAGGGCCTGAAATTCGGCGTTTATCTTTCGCCCTGGGACATGTATGAGCCTACCTATGGAACGCCCGCGTACAATACCTATTTTTTGAATCAGCTTGAGGAGCTGCTTACCAACTACGGCGATATTTTCTGTGTCTGGTTTGACGGTGCCTGCCGGGCTCCCGAAAAGGTTCAGCCTTATGATTGGGAAGGGTATTATGAATTAATCCGCAGGCTTCAGCCCAATGCCTGTATCAGTATTTGCGGGCCTGATGTGCGCTGGTGCGGCAATGAGGCGGGAAAATGCAGGGATGAGGAATGGAGCGTGGTTCCGAAGGTTATTATGACAACGGAACGGAATCCCGGCTATTGGCGTCAAATTGATGAGATTCCCAATTCTACCTGGAAGGATATAGGAAGCCGCTCCTTCCTTGAAAAGTATCCGGAGGTTATTTGGTATCCGGCCGAGGTGGATGTTTCCATTCGTCCGGGCTGGGGATATATACCGGGGGAGGATAAAAAGCTGCTTTCCTTGAAGGAGCTTATGCATATTTACGAATCCTCCGTGGGCGGAAATGCCACACTGCTTTTAAACGTACCGTCCAATCCCGACGGCCTTTTTGACGAGGTGGATGTTATAAGGCTTGGTGAAATGGGTGAGGAGATCCGGCGTATTTTCAAAAACCCCCTTACATCGGGAGCGAAGGCCTTATCCGAGGATTCGGAAAAAGGGCATGAGGCCTGCCATGCGCTTGAAGAAAGCAGGGAAGGGTATTGGAAATCAAAGGCGGGCATGGGAACTCCCGTGATAACCTTTGTTTTTCCGGAAACGGAAAAGATAAACCTGGTTCTTATTAAAGAAACGATTGAAGTGGGACAGCATATCGCGTATTTTTATATTGATGCCTGTGTCAATGGATTGTGGGAAACGGTGTTCGAAGGCAAGACCATCGGTTATAAAAAGTTATGCCGCTTTCCTACAAAGCAGGCGGACGCTTTTCGTATCCGCATTGCCCAGGCAAGAGGCTTCAGCGCTTTGACGCGCGTCGAAGCGTTTTTTGATGAAAAAGCGTAAGCTATGGCGGCTGTCGGGCCTGGCGTGAAGGTCTGAAGACGGAAAGGGACAAGCATGGGTATACTTACAACGGACGGAAAGCACTTTAAAATGGATGGCGAAAAATATACGATTTTATCGGGGGCTATGCATTATTTTCGAATTGTGCCTCAGTATTGGAAGGACAGGCTAAAAAAGCTTAAGGCCTGCGGCTTCAATACGGTTGAGACGGTAACGTGCTGGAATCTCCATGAAAGCAAAGAAGGTGTTTTTAATTTCAGCGGCATGCTGGATATTGAAGAATATATCCGTACGGCGGCAGAGCTTGGCCTCAATGTCATTCTCCGCCCCGGTCCCTACATCTGCGCCGAATGGGACTTCGGCGGGCTGCCCTCCTGGCTTCTCAACTATCCGAAGATGCGGCTTCGTTGCTATGACGAGCTGTTTTTGTCCAAGGTGAGAAGCTACTATATTGAACTGTTCAGAAGAATCGGCCCCCATCTTTCCACCCGGGGGGGCAATGTCATTGCCGTTCAAATTGAAAACGAGTATGGTAGCTACGGCAACGACAAGCGTTATTTGCAGGCTATTGTGGACATTTATAAGGAAAACGGCGTGGATTGCCTACTTTTTACCTCCGACGGCCCGACCTGTTTCATGCTGAACGGCGGTACGCTGGATAACTATCTCGCTACCGTCAATTTCGGAAATAATCCCAGGGAGGCCTTTGCCCTTTTGGATGAGTTCAGGCCCAATCAGCCCAGAATGTGCTGTGAATACTGGAACGGCTGGTTTGATCACTGGTACGAGGAGCATCACACACGGGAGGATGACAACACGGCGCTGGTGCTGGATCAAATTCTGGAAGGGCAGGCTTCGGTTAATTTATATATGTTCCACGGAGGAACCAATTTCGGCTTTTATAACGGCGCAAATTATGACAAGGGCATTCAGCCTACCGTTACCAGCTACGACTACAACTGCCCTTTAAGTGAATGCGGTGATATTACGCCGAAATACCATGGTATAAAAGCCGTTATTGAAAAGCGTTTTGGAAAAGCGCCGGATATACAGGTATCCAATTTGCTCAAGAAAGCCTACGGCACGGTGCGATTAACCCATGCGGCCCCCTTGTTTGAAAATCTGGACAGGCTTTCTGTTCCCGTTGAGTCCTCTCATGTGATGACCATGGAGGAGCTTAATCAGGATTTTGGTTTCGTCCTTTATTCCACGGTTCTTAAAGGCCCCTTCGAGGAGCTGGAGCTTGCCATAGACGGGCTGCACGACAGAGCAATTATTTATATTGACGGCGTTCAAAAGGGTATTATGGAGCGTACCGGCAAGAGGCTTGACAAGGTTTTAATAAAATTGGGCTTCAATGAGGAAGCAAGGCTGGCTATTCTGGTGGAGAACCTGGGCCGCATTAACTATGGCAACAGGATCCGGGACGAAAAAGGTATTCTTGGCGGCGTAAGGATAGGCCAGCAGTATCATTACGGCTGGAAAATGCACCCTCTGCCTCTTAAAGCTCTTTCCGGGCTTGCCTACAGGGAAGCAGGGGAGTCCGCAAGGTTTAAGGAATCCCCAAATCCTCCTGCAGGGGAGGGAGCGCCGGTTTTTTTAAAAGGAACCTTTAACGTGGAGGAGGCCTGTGACACCTTTGTTCGTCCGGAGGGCTTTACTAAAGGGAATATCTGGATAAACGGATTTAACCTGGGCCGTTACTGGAATGAGGCGGGACCGCAGAAAACCCTTTACCTGCCTGGGCCTCTTCTTAAAAAAGGGGAAAATGAAATTGTTGTTTTTGAACTGGAAGGAACCCGTGTCAACGAAATTATATTGACCGATATTCAGGATCTGGGCTAAAGGGCCGAGGCACTGAATGCGTTTTCTTTCCGGCTCGCTGAGAAGCCGTTCGCTTTAAAACCCCAGGAAAATCCATCGGCTGAACGAATAAGAATGGAAATATTTTATTTAGCTACTTGACCGAAGTCCAACTTATTAAGTATAATAGATTTTGCCCAATGACGTTCCTCAATAGCTCAGTCGGTAGAGCATGCGGCTGTTAACCGCAGGGTCGTAGGTTCAAGTCCTACTTGAGGAGCCACAACGGGCCTTTAGCTCAGTTGGTTAGAGCAACCGGCTCATAACCGGTTGGTCCGGGGTTCGAGTCCCTGAAGGCCCACCAACAAAAAAGAACACTCATTTGAGTGTTCTTTTTTGTTGGTGGGCCTTTTCTTGCTGCCGCTCGAACAGGGCTTGATATGGAAGATTGCAACAAAAATATCCACCTGCATTTGTACAGAATTTCAAAAATGTTATATATTAGTTTACAAGGCAAAATTCACAAGTTAAAATAGAAACTATGGAAATCTAATTTAAGTTATGGCAGAGAAAAGGAGTTGCTTTTTATGATATCCCGTATCTGGAGCGGGTTGATCCAATTCCGGAAGAGATACGTTTAATTCATGCCAATCCATTGCGGTAACATGAGAAAGCTGGTTATAATTGTAATTATGTAATAAATGATATTTGCTCTTTATTTACAGTTTGGAGGAATTACTTTATGCGGCATATTTATATTACAGCGCAAAGTTGTGTTGCGGGGATGCTTTTGACAGAAGATATTTGTACTGAAGCAGGTGCCTGTCTGATTCCAAAAGGCACATATATTACCGAGGCCCTGGAGAAAAAGGTCAAACGGTTCAGGTTGAAACCTATCCAGGTCGAAATTTATGATGATAATATTGTTGTAGAGGAGATAAGCGGCTTCGAAAAAGATATTAAGAAAAGAGAAATGTCGGAAGAACTCGCACAGTCTTATACAGAGGCCAAGCAGGAAGTAAAGGAAGTTCTGGACACCATTAATTCAGGAAAAAGTCTGGACAGCAGAAATGTGGATCATGCATTGGTTAATATAAGGAAAAATGTACACGATTCCTTTGACGTTCTGAAATGTATCGATTCAATCCGTACGGTTGACGAATATACATATGCCCATTGCGTAAATGTTTCTCTATTAGCCATGACTCTGGCAAAGTGGCTTGGCTGTGATGCCAAAGCGGTGGAGGAGATTGCCAAGGCCGGTCTGCTCCATGATGTAGGGAAAGCAAAGGTTGACACAAATATTCTGAATAAAAAAGGCAGTCTGCTGCCCGAAGAGCTGGAAGAAATACAGAATCATACAACCTACGGGTACCGGATGGTAGAAAATATGTATGATATCAGCAAAGGGATTAAAATGGCTGTACTCATGCACCATGAGCGGACCGACGGCTCAGGATATCCGCTGGGGGCCAAGGGTGACCAGATTCATCAATACGCGAGGGTGCTGGCCATAGCGGATGTATATGATGCCATGACCTCGGACAAGGTTTATTCAAAGAGAAAATCGGTATTTGAAGTATTGAAATATATGCAGGATGAGCTGGCCAATCAATTGGACAGGATCATGCTGAAAGTGTTTATCGAAAGGATCGTATGCCATTACATAGGGGATTATGTGATGCTGAACACAGGTGAGATCGGGGAATTGATGCATGTAAACCCGCTGAATCCGCTGAAACCCATAGTAAAGGTTCAGAATGTCTTTGTGGATCTTACATATGAAAAGGATGTGGAATTGAGTGAGTTATTGTGGGATTACAGTAAGTACATGTATACAGATCCGCGTTAGATTTTATTTTATAAAGCTGATATAGGCTGTCTGATATAGGCGCTGAAATCATACATAGCTAAGACTGCAATATCCGGTAGAGGAATTGCGGTTTTAGCTATTTGATTTTTTTCATAAAATCCATACTCAGGGCTTCATCCTGAAGCTCCAGGTCTGTTTTATTAATTGCAGAGATGTTCGGATTTATTCCCAGAATGTCTCTGCCAAGTACATTGGTTGATATAGGTCTTTCAATATCATTTACTTTATTTGTTTTTTTGTAGGGAGGCATTTTGCCAGTTCCTTCCTTTCCGGTTGATAATTCATTAATATTATGCGTCTAATTTACCTTGATGATACAATAAACATAAAAAAAGAATTTAAATCCGGTAAAACTTTTAAAGGATAAATTTGTTTCAATGAAGTGATATGCGATAGGAATAGCATTGTTGTCTGTAAAGAGTCCCATTTGGACAATTGGGTTGGGCCTGTGCTCTTTTGAAACTCCCTTTGTTTTGAAATCGTCCATACTATCTGTTTCAAAGTAGAAGTTTGTTACATCGTAATAGACAAGGCTTGTATCACGTCCGTCAAGGTAGCCAAGTTTCTGTATAATAACAGGTTCTTGAGTGACCTTTGTGTTTATCATGGTAGCCATCTGCTATTGACAAATATATGCGACCATCTGTTTGTTTTTCTTTAAATACATAATTAGCTTCAATTCATATAATACTAATATTAAAAATATATTGCATTAATTAGTGTCATATGATATTATATTAATGTCATATGACACTAATTAATAAGAAAGGTGAAATATGGATAATAAAGAAAAAGTAAATTTACTTGTGAATATAAGCAAGCTTTATTTTGAAAATGACTACAGCCAGCAGATGATAGCAAAAAAATTTAATATTTCGAGAACCTATGTATCGAAACTTATTAATGAAGCAAAAGTCAGAGGAATTGTAGAAGTAAAAATTTATGATCCATATAAATCCGAGACTCAGATAGAAATGAGTCTGAAAGAGAAATTTAACCTACTTAAAGCTATTGTAGTACCAAGCATTAACAGCGAATTGGATTTATTTAATAGAGTGGGAAAGGCTGCCGGAAATTATCTTGATACAATAATTAAAGATAACGATATTATCGGAGTTGCTTGGGGTTCCACACTTTATGCATTTTCAAATCAGATCATAAAAAGGGATGATTTAAAGAATATTACAGTTGTTCAGCTTTGTGGCGGTATTAGCAATATTGAACTAAATATTTATGCAAATGAGATCCCAAAGAATATTGCAGATGCGTATAAGGGCATTCCATACATACTTCCACTGCCTGCAGTTCTGGATTATATCAAGGTTAAGGATGCTGTAATTAAGGATAAAAATATCAGCGGTGTTCTAGGGTTGGCAAACAGGTCAAACATTGCAATTTTTACAATGGGCCCGTTTGGTTATGAGGGTGCCTTGATGAGGGCGGGATATATCGACAGAAATGATGTTGATACCTTGATAGCTAAAGGTGCTGTTGGAGATATTTGTACTCATATTATAAATGAAAGTGGAGATATTTGTGATGAAAGCCTTGATAAACGCACGATAGCTGTTGAATTATGTGAACTAAAGAAAAAAGAATACAGGATTGGAATTGCCGTTGGCAAGAACAGAATCAAATGTATTTATGCCGCACTAAAAGCAGGCTATTCGAATGTACTTGTTACCGATGAAGAAACTGCCTCGGAACTTTTAAATCTTCATAATAATATATGAGCTTATTATTATAGTTACATAATAAAATAACTTAAGATATTTTTTCAACTCTATTGAAAGTAAATAAGGAGGTGATGTAAACTATTGACTTTGGAAGTATGTTAATCAAAGTAAGGTTGACTTATCCTATTGACATTTCTTACAGGAAGTACTCTATCTATGCAAGTTGTCTTCAAGTTGTTCTTTAAATTTTCAAATTTTTTTACTCAAAATGTCCGGTTTATACTACATCTTTGTTACCAGCACAATTCCACAAAAAGAAGTAAGTGAAATCATTTATTTTTAGGAGGAAGTTGTTATGGAAATATTCAAAAAAAGCTTATGCTTAGCTGTAGTAGTTTTAATGGTAATAACCATGGGGGCTTGTGGCTCTCAGGCAACATCGGAAGGTATTAATTCATCTGCGGTGGCATCAACTGCTTCTGACAGTACAAAACAGGATGAGGACGTTACTTTAAATGTAGACTTTATGTTTAACATGTCTAGCGGTACAACAGATGCAAAAGGTATTGCAGTTGGAAAGGCACTGGAACGTTTGAAGGCTGATCATCCTAATATAACAGTAGAAATGAATACTGTTTCCCATGATGATTACCAGACAGCGATGATGACAGCTGCTGCTTCAAACTCTTTACCTGATGTATTCAACATCAAAGGCTCCTGGCTCAAAAACTTTGTTACCAATAAGCAAGTTGGTTCATTAGATGAATATTTTAAAAATAATCCAGACTGGAAAGAGCAATTTATTCCAGATGCATTCAATGACGTTACATATGAAGGTTCAATATATGGTGCACCTTTCCAGATGTTAACCTGCGGCAATATTTTCTATAATAAGGAAATTTTTGCTAAAGCCGGTTATGCTGAATTTCCAAAGACCTGGGATGCATACATTGATTGCTTGAAAAAGATAAAGGATCTGGGATATATTCCTATTTCCATGGGTAATAAAGGACTCTGGGTAGCTAATTCATGTTATTTCGGCACATTGGCAGACCGTGCAGCTACTGATTCATGGTTTAAGGGTATAATGGCAAATAGTGGAGCAAAATTCACTGATCCTGATATCCTTGTTGCTGTAGAAAAGTTCCAGGAATTAGAAAAAAATGGAGTTTTCAATACTGATATGAACAGTATAGACAATTCTCAGCAGCGTACAGCATACTATAATGGAAAAGCAGCAAGCTTCTTTGAAGGGAACTGGGCAATATCTGATATGATAGTTAATTGTCCAAAAGAAGTTCTTGATAATACCGGAATTGCACTTCTTCCGACTATACCCGGAAGCAAGGGAGCTGCAGATCGTGTTGCCGGTGGTTCTGCTTGGGGAAATGCTTATTCGGCGAGTCTTGAAGGTGCAAAGAAGGATGCAGCAATATTGTTCTTAAAATATACTACAGATAATACTTATGGAAAAGATCTACTTGATGCAGGAGATTTCCCGGGTGTTAAAGTTCCAGATTATGATCTCAGTAAATTAAATCCTTTTGTTAAAAAATATTATGACTTAAGAAATACTTGGACAATGGCTCCTCAATTGGACTGTCAGTTTGATACCGGTGTAATTGATGCAATGAATGTGGGTTTCCAAGACTTATTGACAAACCATATTACACCAAAGCAATGGGGAGAAAGTGTACAGGCCGAATATGAAAGGTCTGTAAACTAGTATTTTAGATTGTTCAAATATTTAATAGTATAAAACCGGCATTAAGACAGCCGGGGTGACTCGGCTGTCTTAAATATTAAATATAATTTCTATATGATATTTTATAATGAAAGGAGGGGACAACTTGAAACGTGACTTTTCAAAACCAAAAAGTTGGATGTTGTACTCCTATCTTGCACCAAGTGTATTGCTTTTTATATTCTTTTCAATTGTTCCATTGGCGATGGCTGTATACTACTCTTTTTTCAACTGGACCGGAGGGCCTACGAAGAAGTTGGTTGGTTTTCACAACTATCTTATGCTAATTAAGGATAATACTTTTTGGAAAGCATGTCTAAATAATGTTTTTATAGCATCATCTTGTGTAATTTTTCAGTTGGGAATTGCATTTATAATATCTGCTCTTCTTTGCTCAAAGCTTTTGAAATTAAAGGAATTTCACAGAGCAGTTATATTCTTCCCTGTAGTATTGTCAGCTGTAGTTGTAGGTTTCCTGTTTCGCATGATATATAGCAGTGATAGCGGATTATTGAACTTTGTTTTGAGAAATTTAGGATTGTCTTCTTTAATTCAACCCTGGCTGGATAACCCTAAAATTGCCTTGATTTACGTAACAATACCTATTGTATGGCAATGGATAGGTATGTATGTAGTTATTTATATGACATCAATAAAGAGTATTCCTAATGAAATATATGAAAGTGGTGCAATTGATGGTGCATCTGGATTTCGTCAGGCAATTTATATAACCTTTCCAATGATAGTGGATACTATAAAGGTATCTGTGGTTCTTGCTATTTCAGGTTCAATGAAGATTTTCGAACATATTTATGTAATGACCGGCGGCGGTCCGGGAACATCCACAATGGTTATGGCACAATATTCATATAAAAGTTCCTTCATTATGAACAAGATGGGCTATGGTTCAACAATTGCAGTAGGAATTTTAGTAATAAGTTTAAGCTGTATACTCATAAGTCAATTACTGTTTGATAGGGGGAAGAGACGTTATGAATAAAAAAAGAGGTATAATCGGAAATATATCGCATTTTTTACTGGCAGCAGTAATCAATGTTCCAGTTATGCTATTGACCCTGTTTTGCCTGTTCCCTGTGATCTGGATGCTATATTCGTCTTTAAAAACAGAACGAGAGTTTGCACTGAGTATTATTGCGTTTCCAAAAACGTTTCAAATACAGAATTATTTCAATGCCATCAAAGTAGGCCAAATGAACATTTGTTTTTTAAATAGTGTTAGGGCAAGCGTCTTGACAGTAATAATCATATTGGTATTGGGTTTTGTTACAGGCCTTATTTTTGGAAGATATGAGTTTAAATTTAAAAAACCTTTATACCTGATGTTTTTGTCCGGTATGCTCATACCGGTATATAGTCTTTTAGTTCCGGTATTCATTGAGATGAAGAGCTTGAGATTAAATGATAATATATATGCGATTTCATTGATTTATGCGGCATGTGGTCTTCCCTTGGCAATATTTCTGATAACCAGCTATGTTTCAACAATTCCAAAAGAAATTGAAGAAGCTGCAATAATTGATGGGGCAAATTTCAATGCTATAATCTTTAAAATAATGATGCCTATTTGTTTACCTATACTTGGGACTGTTCTGATTCTCTCATTTTTGAATGCATGGAATGAGTTCCCGTTCGCATTGGTACTTCTGGGTAAAAGTACAAAGACAATACCTATCGGACTTACATATTTTACTGGAATGTATAGTGTAAAGTATACGCAGCTAATGGCAGGACTGAGTATTGCAACATTACCGGTCGTTATAATTTATTTTATCTGCTACAAAAAGATAATAGCAGGCATGGTAGCAGGTTCAGTTAAGGGCTAATAGCTTAATAAAATAAAATTAATTTATATTTAAGGGGGTTCTATTATGTTAACAGAAAAACAAATTCTGAATGCAAGGCTTTGGTCTCGTGAAAAGATGAAGGAAGCAGGTATGGTACTCAGGGATGATGAACTTGAAAAGATTGAAATAGCTGATTTCAATCTTGAGGATTTGGACAATGTAGGACTTTATATGATGGTTTATGTCAATACCAGCAGAGTTTGTGCCAAAGAACTCATTATGAGCCCGAAACAGACTTGTCCTGAGCATTATCACCCTGATGTTGATGGTACACCTGGTAAAGAAGAAACTTTCCGCTGCCGTTGGGGTAAGGTTTATCTGTATGTACCCGGAGAAAAGACATTAAACCCTAAATGTAAGCCCCCAGTTGGAAAAGAAAAATATTATACAAGCATGCATGAAATAGAGTTGAACCCCGGTGATCAATATACAATGATGCCAGGTACTCCTCATTGGTTCCAGGCAGGCGAAAAGGGCGCAATTGTATCTGAATTCTCTACACAAAGCAGAGACAAATACGACGTCTTCACAGATCCTGATATTACCAGACTAACTATAATAAAAGAGTGAGGTGATTTTTTTGAAAAAGCTATCCTTAAATGGTCGATGGGAGCTCTCTTATATTGACCAGCGTACCGGAAAAAATGAATGCATTGCTGCTACAGTTCCCGGTGACGTACATGTAGATATGATGAATGCAGGACTCCTTGAAGAGCCACTATTTGGTGACAATATGGAAAAAAGCATTTTCATGGAGAAAATGGATTTCATATATGAACGGGATATCATAATTCCAGAAAATTTTATGCAGCAGGTCACTGAACTTGTATTTTATGGTCTTGACATGTGTGCAGATATTTATCTTAATGGAGAGAAAATAAGAAGCTCAAATAATACGCATATAATTGTAAGAACAGATGTTACAGGAAAACTCAAAGCTGGTGTAAATAAAATTAAAGTACGTATAGACAGTGGTCTGAGACAGGTTGGAGACAGGGATCCTGCTCCATATGGATATGAAGCGCCTCAACCTGAAGAAGATCATAGAAGGGCGTTTATTCGTAAGCCGCAGTTTACCTTCCGCTGGGACAATATCCCACATCTCCTTCCATGTGGTATTTACAGGGATGTTGAGGTACAGACTTTTCAAAGTGCCAGAGTTGAGGATGTTTATCTTACCAATGAGCTTTATCAAAATAGTGCCCATGTCATGTCCGAAGCTGAGGTTAATTGCTTCAAGGCAGGAAGATACACTGTTTCAGCTGTTCTGACATATAAAAATACCCGTATAACCAAGGCAATTGAAATTCAACTAAAAGAAGGTATAAACAAGATAAAACTTACTCTTGAGGTTCCTGATCCATACCTGTGGTGGCCTAATGGATATGGTAAACAGCCTTTATATGACTTCTCATTATGCATATCACAAAATGGAGTTCAACTTGATACCTGGAATGCTCGCCATGGAATACGTGTCGTAAAGATAATGGAGGACTCTTTAGGTGATGAAGGTCAATCCTTTACATTTGTTGTAAATGGGAAAAAGATATTCTGCAAGGGCTCTGACTGGGTGCCTGCCGATGCTCTTACTACCAGGGTAACTGATGAAAAATATACACGTTTAATCGAGCGTGCTGTTGAGAGCAACCATAATATGTTCCGTGTCTGGGGCGGCGGCATATATGAAAATGATATATTCTACGATCTCTGTGACAGCCATGGAATTCTTCTATGGCATGATTTTATGTTTGCCTGCTCATATTATCCGGATGAGGATAAAGAATTTGTAGATAATTGTATAGAAGAATTTGATTGTGTAATAAGACGTCTTCGCAACCATCCAAGTATGGCGCTCTGGTGTGGAAATAATGAGATGCAGTGGATTGACTGGCAGCAGGTAAACCGCTTGCCTGTTATACATGGATTTGACCTGGTTGAAAGAATCCTGCCTGAAAAGGTTCAAGAGCTTGATCCCGCAAGATACTTCCACATGAGTAGTCCTTATGGCTGTCCTGAAGATTCGGAAGATCCAAATAGTGACCTCCGGGGTGATGTGCATATCTGGCGTCCGGATGGAACTATGCTTGATGCCGGTGCAGGTGGCATAGGCTTGATTGATTACACGGGTTTTGCAGATCGCAATCCCAAATTTGTATCCGAATATGGTATACTTGCGCCTCCGACACTTACGTCAATTAAAAAGTATACACCTGAAGACCAGTTGTTTGTGGGTTCACATGTTTGGAACCTTCACAATGATACTTGGGATGCCGGGAGCATGGATAGACGTCTGGAGCTTTATTATCATAAACGTGATGAAAAAATGTCTTTTCAGGAAACCATTGATGCATTACAGATGCTTCAGGGAGAGGCTTATAAATACTGTACAGAGCATATGAGACGCAGAATGTTTAAAACCAGCGGTACTTTATTCTGGATGTTTGCAGACTGTTGGGGCGGAGTAAGCTGGACAGTAGTTGATTATTACATGAACCTGCTTCCTTCATTCTATTATATAAAGAGAGCATATGCACCTATAATTGTATCTCTGGCTGAAAAGGGAGATAAAACGGAAGTATGGGTTGTTAATGATACCGATAGGGAATTCTGCTCAAGTCTGGTTTACGGACAGAAAGCTTATGACGGGAAAATGGAGTCTTTAAAAACTGAAAATGTTATTATACCGGCAGCTTCTTCAAAATTGTTAGAAACGATTGATGCATCGGAACTTAAGGGCAGAGATGACGTATATACATATGCTGCACTTATTGAGGATGGTAAAGTATTATCCGAAAATCGTCTCTTCTACACTACTTATGGAAAGATTAAGCTCAATGCTCCAAAGCTTGATATTAAGGAATCACAAATATCATCCAAGCTTATAAAAATTGATATGTACTGCCAAAACTTCGCACGAATGGTCTTAATTGAGGGACCAGAAGGGCTTGTCATGTCAGATAATGCGTTCGATTTGGGCGCCGGTGAACACAAGACTGTATGGATAGAGGGCGAATGCAATGCAGCAGACCTGACTATACGTACAATGAATGACTATATTGATTAGGAGGTTGGGAGGAGAATTATGGAGAGAGGTATTTATTGTCATAACTGGGGGCATAATCGTCAAAATATGCACCCTTCCATGCCAATTCACTCAAAGGCTTTAGTTGAAGATTTTAAAAAGCTTAAAGGGACTATGGTATGTTGGGCTTCAATGGGGGGCGGATCAGTATCACTTCCGTATTTGGAGCATGAAGCAAAAGGAGAGGTACATCCAAGAATGCTATATCATGGTTATATGAATGACAGTGACTATATAGCCATGTGCAGGGAAGCAGGCATAGATGTTTTTGCAGTGTTTTACGAAGCACAGGGCTGGGAAGTTCCTGCAATAGTATCCGAAGATGGAAAATATTTTAAAAAGCTCAACATAGTTGAGGATAATGAAGAACATGATTGGTATGGACTCAGAGAGTTTTCACAGGATAAATACTGGGAAGTATTTGGAAAGAAATTTGCAGACTATTTCCCAGATGGACTTGTAAACAGCGATGGAGAGCAGGTTACAGATCTTTTCGAGGAATGTACAACAAGAGATATGTATGGAAATCCTTGCCGTGCAACCTGGGTTGAGGTATCAAAGCTCCCTCAGCAATGTCATCTGACCTGCAGAAACAATCCAGTGTGGCGCCAATATATGAAAAAAGCAGTAGAGATTATGATTGACAACGGTGCACGAGGCATTCAACTGGATGAAACGGAGACTCCAATTACAAGCCTCAAATATGGAGGCTGCTTCTGCAAAGATTGTATGAAGCAGTTTAACGAATACCTTAAGGAAATGAAGAGCCTTGACAGACTTCCAAAGGAGCTAGATGGAATTGATCTTGATAGATTTAATTATGCTCAGTATCTGAAGGATAAAGGCGTCAACTATCCTGAAAGAGCTTTGGCGGAAACTCCTTTGTTTGATCTTTACTGGGATTTCTGGATTCGTTCAAATAATAAAAACTTTAAGGATGTTACCCAATTTATCAGGGAATATGCTGCTTCAAAGGGTATTAAAGTAAGGATATCTGCAAATATTTTTAACCTCTATTTATATAATTATCCTTCCTGGGATGATTTGGATCTGATGGTTACAGAATTAGACCATACTTTGTTTAAAAGACATGATTGGTTCAGATATGCTGCAGGTGTCGTAAAGGACAAGCCTGTAATAGTAGCAGAAAACCCTTATGGTGGTATTATACCAGCATTCCTGAAACAATTACAGAACGGTAAAGCCTATGATCTTTTCAGAATTTTCCTTATGGAAGCAGCGATCCATGGTACCAATATGTGTGTACCATATGGGGGCTGGATGGGAAGTGAAATACGGGATGCCTTTTTTCCGCCATTTGATGTTGCAGTTGAGGTACAGGATTTCCTTGCCGGAAATGAACCAATTTTTGGACGGATAAGTGGAGCAAATGTAAAAATATTGTACAGTTTCCCGAGCTATACCTTGCGAGAGCCAATGGCTGGACGTGATTCAAAGCTTGTATGGGATGATTCTGAAGACTTATTTTCCTATAGAATTGAAACCAGCGGGGATAACGCTATCCGTATGCCTTATTGGGAGGCAGCAAGTGTATTACAGATGTTAAAAGTAAACTACGATGCCGGAATGTTGTCAGATGGAGAGATTGTACCTGACAAGTTTAGCAATAATGATTTGAAGGGCTTTGATCTTGTTATCCTGCCGGATTGTACGATACTTACCAAAAATCAGGCAGATATACTTAAGGATTATGCTCAAAAAGGCGGACGTCTGCTGATATATGGTGATTCAGGACGCAATATTTCAGGATGGCAGCAGAGCCTGAAAGGAATACCATCTATAAATTTTGTTGATAAAGGTAATAGTCCTGAGGCGGGTGCTAAAGCATTCTCGGATGCCTTTAACAATGCTTATAACGGACTTCGCCAGATTTCATGGGAGCCGGATGACATTTTTGTGCAGATATCAAAGTATGAAAACAATACAGTGCTTCATGTCATCAATTACAGGTATGATATGGCAAAGGATCGTATAATCAGTATTCAAAAACCTGTGATAAAGATTAAACGCAATACCCTTCCAAAGTCAGTTAAAGCTCTGACACTTCAGGATACAACGGTTGATTGCACATGCAGGCTTGAGGACGGATGGCTATTAGTAGAGATTGGAGAGCTGCCTGTTTATACCGCAGTAATACTTGAGGATTTAAGTAATTGAGTTAGTAATAATTCATTTGTCTTCGTGACATTTCAAGAAAAATATATTACCACAGCTGTCCCTTGATTATCCGGATTAGCAGTCCGGATATATCAGGGGCATTTCGGTATAAATATTCCGATGGTTTGACAATTCTTATAAAGTTTCTAAATCATATTAAGGGGAGGAGAAAAATATCCTTAATTGATGTCAATACAAAGTTATCATTGAAACCTGCCTTTTAACGGATGAGGAAAAAGTAAAGGCTTGTAAGCTTGCTCAAAAAGCAGATGCAAGTATGGGTGTAAAAGCTTCCGGCGGAATCAGAGATTATGAAACTGTAGTTGAAATGATCAGGGCAGGAGCAAGCAGAATAGGAGCAAGTGCTTCTGTTGCAATTCTGAACAAAAAATAGATTTAATAATATAAAGTAAATGGGGTGATGTTATGCCACAAAAAATGAGAGCAGTTCAATTGTTTGCGCCCGGGGACGTTCGTTGCAAATCAATTGCTGTTCCTACTATATCCAAAGCAAATGATGTAATTATAAATGTTAAGGCTTGTGGTGTTTGCGGATCTGATATACCACGTGTAATGAGTAAAGGTGCATATAGATATCCAATAGTAATTGGACATGAGTTTGCCGGGGTTGTCAGCGAAGTAGGGACTGAGGTTACTAATGTAAAAAAAGGTGATAGAGTCACAGTTATGCCTTTGGTAAATTGCAAAAAATGTGATTATTGTAAAATTGGTCAAGCAGTAGTTTGTGATGATTATGACTATTACGGTTCCCGTATTGATGGTGCTATGGCAGAATACATTTCTGTGTGTGAAGATAATATTTTGCATGTTCCAGATAACGTAAGCTATTATGAAGCAGCTATGACGGATCCTGTTTCAGTTGCCCTTCATGCAGCCAGAAAAGCAAACGTTGAAGCGGGTCAGACAGTAGTAGTGTTTGGTCTTGGAGCAATTGGATTTATTACAGTACAATGGCTAAAATATTTAGGTTGTGATAAAGTAATTGTTGTAGATATTATAGATGAAAAACTGGAGACAGCGAAAAAATTAGGAGCCGATCTGTGCCTTAATGGTAAGAAATGCGATGTAATCAAATCAATTATGGAATTTACAAACGGCAAAGGTGCTGATGCGGCTATTGAACTGGCGGGAAGTATGTTTACACAGGTACAGTCAATTGACAGCGTCAGAAAAATGGGTACAGTTGTATTCTGCGGTATTTCTTATAATGATCTGGTGCTTCCGAATAAGACATTGGCGAAAATATTAAGAGGTGAGCTTAGTGTAAAGGGTTCCTGGAATTCTTCCATTGCACCATTACCTATTAATGAATGGAAAAGTGCATTAATGTTTATGGAATCCGGCAAGATTAAAGTTAAAGATTTAATCACACATGTATTACGTTTGGAAGAATGTCAATCTGCTTTTGAAATGATGTATAATAGAACAGAAACATTCACAAAAGTAATATTTGATCCCGAGAGACTATAAGCGATGCTACATAATAGAAGGTAAGCCATGCTATCTTATATTTATCATTAAGATAAAACACCAGAACTAAAAGATATGCCGATGCCAAAACTCCATAAGGAAGATATTGTAATCAGGGTTATTGCATGCTTGATATGTGGTACAGATGTAAGGACTTACCGCTTTGGAGGTAACAAAATTAATGATGGCAGAATTGTAGGTCATGAAGTTGTTGGAGAAAAAATTAAATTAGATGGAACGATTAAAGATTTTCAAATCGGAGATCATGTTGTAATAGCACCTGCCATTGGTTGTGGAGAATGCTGTAGCTGCAAAAAAGGCCGTACAAATATGTGTGAAAAACTGAAAAAACCATTGGTTTTCAGTTTAGTGGCGGATTTGCAGAATGTTTTATTTTTTTCATAAAATCCATACTCAGGGATTCCCCCTGAAGCTCCAGTTGATAATTCATTAATATTATGTGTATAATTTACCTTGACGATACAATAAACATTAAAAAAGAATTTAAATCCGGAGGGCGATTTGAGTTTGGAGCTTAAGGGAAGGCTGAAATTAATTGCAGATAAAGTTCCTGAGTGCGGTACGGTGGCAGATATCGGAACAGACCATGCTTACCTGCCGATATACCTGATACAGCAGGGAAGATGCAAAAAGGCAATTGCTTCTGATGTCAGGATAGGGCCGGTTCAGGCGGCGAATAGAAATATATTAAAATACAGGCTTGGTGGTATGATTGAAACACGAATGGGCAGCGGACTTGAAACCATAGAAAAAAACGAAGCAGATGCTATAATTATTGCAGGGATGGGTGGTACACTGTTAACGGAATTATTGGAGGCCGGTGCTGAAAAAGTCTGCGGTGAAGCCGTATTGGTTTTACAGCCTATGAATGACCTGGATGTGGTAAGAAAGTGGCTGTACAATCATAATTTTAATATTTTTGACGAAGAGCTTTCGGCAGAGGGAAATAAAATATATTGTGTTATGGCTGCCAGACTTGATGGGCAGAATAAACCCTATGAAGATTTTCAGCTGCATGTGGGAGAGTGTCTTATAAAAAGACAGGATCCGCTGTTATTGTCCTATTGTGAAATGAAGGCACGGCAAATCGACAGGGTACTGGGACAGATGGAGGATATGCGTGATAATGACGGGCTTTTAAATTATTATCAGAGCTTAAAAAGTGATTATTTAAAGCTAATATGTCAACTTGATAAAGGCTAATCATGAAATATTTTATAAGGAGCAGGAATATATGAGGGTTGGAGAGTTGCTTAATTTTATAAATGAACTTGCACCGTGGGCTTACGCTGAAACATGGGATAATGTGGGACTGATGGTTGGCAGCCGCCAGAACGGGGTGAAACAGGTACTGCTGTGTATGGACGTTACTTCAAAGGTTATCAGGGAGGCAATAGACTGCGGGGCTGAGCTCATAATATCCCACCATCCTTTTCTCTTTGCAAAGCTTGGTAAGCTGGATTTTGACACAATCAAAGGGCAGCAGATCCAAACCCTTGTTGCAAAGAATATCAGTGTAATAAGCGCCCATACCAATCTTGACGTTGCTGCCGGAGGGGTAAATGACACTCTGGCGGAAACCATAGGACTTAAAGGGTTAAGAAACTTAAAGCCTTACGTTCCACAGGGATATGAACGGGATTTGGGGCTTGGCAGGACAGGCTTTCTGGAGAATGAGACCGATTTCAATGACTTTATTAATAATGTAAAGAAAAGCTTGAACATAACAAACCTCAGAGTAATAGGAACACATCCCGATAAAGTAAAAAATGTTGCTGTCTTTTGCGGAAGCTTTGATGTCGAACTGGATTATTTAAGGAGTCTTGGACAGGATGTGCTCATAACAGGGGATTTAAAGTATCATACTGCTCTGGATGCCAGGGAGTTGGGACTGTGTATTGCAGACGTTGGACATTTTGCGTCGGAACATGTGATACTGTCAAAGCTGCAAAAACTTTTAGAGGATAAATTTGCTTCAATCGAAGTGATATGCAGTAAAATGGAAAGTGATCCATTTATTTTTGCTTGACATATACAGACAGAGCAACTATAATAAGTTGTCCAAGGACGACATATATTACAAAGTTAAATATACTATAAATAAATAATTGAGTAAGCCAGATGATCGCAGGTACGGCCTGAAAAGGTGTACATGAGGAAAGTCCGGGCTCCATAGGGCAATGGTGCCGGGTAACTCCCGGTGAAGGTGACTTTAAGGAAAGTGCAACAGAGATATACCGCCGTTTGGGAAGTGGGATGTAAAAGTGGGTTTTCTCATTTTTGACATTTTAGTTCCCACTTTCGGAACGGTAAGGATGGAAAGGTGAGGTAAGAGCTCACCAGCGGCATGGCGACTTGCCGGCTATGTAAACCCCACCTGGAGCAACGCCGTGGAGGGACGCAATGACTGCCCGTCAGTCCCGGGGAGGTGGCTTGAGCACTGTAGAAATACAGCGCCTAGATAGATGATCATTTAATACAGAACCCGGCTTATAGACTTACTCACTAAATTATCAGAAGCACCTGCTTACATGGCGGGTGTTTTTGGTTTATATGCTATTTTTTATGAAGTCCACAAGTCAGGTTCTAAAATTCCACATGTACGCTTGAGTCGAAATTCAATTAATTTTATTCCATTTCACATTTTATTCTACTCTGTTTGACATATTTCCATATAATGTAGGCGAAAACATTTCATTGTCCTCTGATATTAGTTTTTATATTTCAAAGGAAGTCCAAGTTGAAACCTGAAACAAAGGCTTCAGAATATAACAAAATTCGAGATGTAATTATATATACTAACAGGTGGAGAATAAATGAAGTTTGTCCTATAATATACATTAATTGCTGAAGTTTTTTTGCGAGATTAAGAATGAAATAATTTACTGATTTGAGAAAATGGTTTGTCGTAAGAGGGTACCAGGAACATAAAGCAAGATTATTTTTTCATATACCGCCAGAAATTACAGATTAAAACAGAAAAGAGTGTGAAAATAAATGTTTAATGTAAAAACCGCTAAGGGTATATCAGAATTTTTCTACAGTTTGGATATTTTATGCAGGAAAGATTTAAGCTTTTCAATGATAACATCTGAAAATGACTATGTTTCAAGGCTAATAACACATACTAGATTTCCATTTGGGCCGTTTAAAAAAGGGTTTGGACGTTTTTTTACACGTGTATTGCGAAAGGGTGAAGAGAAGTTGCTTTGGAGTGAAATAACACTTAATCATAGACCATTTGTCCGTAACATTATATAAGAAGAGCAAATTAGTAAAATTGAATAATTTAAGAGTTAGGAAGTTTTATAATGGAAGATGGGGAGGTATTTTATGCATAACTACTTGGATTTTCTTCCAAAGGGTGATTTGGCAAGTGATATAAAAGAATATTTTCAAATTCATGATAGGCAGGATACATATGAGCATACGCTTGATGTTATTGAAGAATTGAACAATATTCGGAAACAATACGGAAATACTGAAGCTGGTAGTTTGATTGCTTGTTACTGTCATGACTTGGGTAAAGTAGTTAAGAGTGAAGATATAATTGAATTTTGCTTGAAAAACAATATTGAAATTTCTGATGAAGAAAAACAATTACCTTCAATACTACATCAGAAATCATCATGTTTTATTGCAGAAAAAGTATTTGGTATAACGGATTCGGTAGTATTAAAAGCAATTAGATATCATACGACTTCAAGAGAGAATCCGACTATGACTGAAATAGAAGTATTTTTATCAGATAAAATGAGTTGGAAAGAAGATGGATATAGAGAATTGGCACTAAAGGTTAAGGAAGCGGTGAGAGAGTCAAAAGAAAAGGCGATGCTTTGCTATTTAAGTGATTTTGACGAGAATAGTAATCATCAAAAATTATATCATTCAGACTCGAAAAAAGCATTTGAGTTTTTTAGGCTAAAACACTCATTTAAATGACAAGGAGGAATTCCTGTGCAGGAGCAATATAAAATCATAGGACTGCATCCATTTGGTAAGAAGTATTGCCAGTTTTTTTCAAGAGTATTATAGCGAAATCCGCGGATAATGGCATTGTTCCATATAAATAAGAAAGATTTGCAGGATTTAAACTTTGCCCGCTGTATAATTGATGAACTAATGGAACGGACAACTGGATATATTAGTTGGCAGGGAGAATATTGGTTGGCATGTTGCAATGATTTTTGCCAATACATAGGAGAGGTTACTGTCTATAAATTCTTTCATTCCAGCGGTGTCTTTAAATCCAAGTCAAATACTTTTTGCCCGTACCAGTTGCATCCGGCCACGGTCTTTACAGTAAAATATCATTATGCAATGTAACCTTTTTTACTTTTTATTCGTTATACTATATGTAAGTAACAGCTAGCTTTACAGAATACCCAAATTGAAAGAGGTAGGGGTTTGGATGTTTTTGAACGGTTATACAGCGAAAATGCATCATTTATAAAATACTACACACTGAACATGTGCGGCAATATTCATACGGCAGAGGAAATAGTTCAGGAAACCTTCTATAAGACTTTTTTATACATAAGAAGGTTTGAACATGTCCAGATAAACAGGCAGTGGCTTATGAAGACAGCTCATAATACTTTTGTTGACCACTACAGGAAAATCAAAAATGAAACAAGTGCGGTAAGTTTTGAGGTGCTTTCGGAGATAAATTGCCTGAGCAAGGAAATTGGAGTATATGCAAATTCATACGAAGAAAGCATAATTGTCAACAAAATTATCAGTGAGTTACCTGTAAGCCATAGAACAGTTATTCTTCTGAAAGATCATTATGGTTTCTCAATAAAAGAAATTGCATCTATACTGGGATATAGCGAGTCTAACGCTAAAGTTGTTCTGCACCGTGCAAGGAAACATTTCAGGGAGGAGTACAGTAAATATGAAGGATAATATAAGCTGTGATGAAGTAATAAGGCAAAAAGAGGATTTCTTTGATCAGAAGCTTGGATATGATCAAATGGCTGAAATAGATAAGCATCTGGAGGACTGTGGAAGCTGCAAAAACGAGTACTCGGAATATGAAAAAGAGCTTATGACCCAAAAAAACAGCAATGCCAATTATGACTTTAGTAAATATGAGTATGCACTTACCCTGAAAATAATTGGAAAGGCTTTAAAGTATGGAGCTATAACCCTCTGCATATGGTATATACTGACCGGCATTATCTTTCCATTGTCTTTCTCAAACCAGATACGCATAAAATCTGAAAAGGCACAAATAGCCTTAAATGATCTGGTGGCTTTTACCATGCCTGAATATATTACTGGCAGTTCTGCTACCAATTCAGGGCCATGGAATCATAAAATAAAAATCGACTTGAAAAGTACCATGCTGCATGATAATAATTATGCAGGAGGGTACATTGATGCAGCAGTACCCATGTATGTAGGTGAAGCAGATATAAAACTGGTAGGTGTGCATAAAAGCGGAAACAGGTATCTGCTTCCGTCACAACAGTACTATTCGGAGGGAAATAGTGCAGGAAAAGGCGGCATCGACGAGAAAACCATTAAAAAGTTGTCAGCTTTTTCAGATGGTACAATAACCCGGTTTTCTCTGTCCTTTAACCGACCCATAAGTGCTTTAGAAATGGATACACTTATAAATACATTAGGAGTTTCAACCGAAAACTCAAATAGCTGTTGGGTAGCAGTGGATACGGGTATTGACATAACAAAAAATGAGAATATGTTTAAGTCATACAGAAATCCAATAAGCGATGATTTGTGGGGATTCCCCCTGACATTTTTCAATAGGAAACCGGTTTCCGAGAAGAGGGGGATTGGAAGTTCAACATGGTCAAGTAGAGGTATAGAGGATGATAAAAGATGCAGGCAGTCTTCGAGTAATTTTAAAGATGAAATGAAGCTTTTTCAGGAATACTCTGTGTATCTGGACGATATGACCCTGACTAATGAGGTTAAGCGGATAAATGAATATTTGGCAAATAATGAAATTACATTTTATGGTGTTATTTTGGTTGCAAACACTAAAAACATTTTAAAAATAAAAGATGTTGAATTTATAGGTGATGTACAAATAATTAATGTGGATTTTGACTACTAGAAATCAGAGGCTTTGAGGAGAATAAATATGATTAAGAAGACAGGATATGGCTCACTTTCTATTTTGTTTTTCATTCTTGCAATGCTATCGTCTGTTAAGATCGCAAGGACATTCTGCCTTGGCGATGTGTTATTAAAGGCTTTTGGGATACCGGCATGGACTGATGGAGACCATTTGGGCTTTCATAATTCAGTTTTCGTTACAGTGGGTTTCCTGATAGCGGGATTAGTAATAGGAAAGACTTTTAATAAAGACTGGGGAGCAAGAAATGCATGGAAGCTGTGTGCGTTTCTGCTAATAATATTTGGGTTAGCAGTTATAATGTTTTTCCCAATTGTAAAGAGTATGAATTAGTTTGATGCAGGACAGCATTTTGGAAAGTGGAATTTAAAATTTCATTTTACTTGGTGAGAACTGGCTCTATCAAAATTAAACTAATAATTGACAAGATAAATAATTTGTGAAATAATACCTGGAAAGTGAGTATGTCTGAGCTTTGACAGCGAGCAGCACAGGGGTGGTGAAAACTTTCGGAGTCACCCTTACGAGTGGTTTCTGGGCTTTTTATATTTTTGGAAATGAGGGATTGGTACGGCACTTCTAAGACAGGTAATTGACCTGGCTGACAATTGGCTGATGTTGGTAAGACTTGAGCTTACTGCATTTGTTGAAAATGAAGGAGCAGTTAAGTTATACCGGTCTTTAGGATTTGAGCTGGAAGGAACTAAAAGGTACGCTGCGATTCGAAATGGAAAATATGCAGACGAATACCTGATGGCAAGGTACAATGTAAAAGGCGGGTGAAAATTTGTATCGTGTACTAATTGCAGAAGATGAAATATTAGTCAGGCTGGGCATAAAAAACTTAATAGATTGGGAGGGCCTGGGACTTCATATAATAGCTGATGTTGATAATGGGCAGGATGCGCTGCGGATTTTTGAAGAAGAGAATCCGGAAATTGTAATTACTGATATAAAGATGCCCATTATGGATGGCATGGAATTAATCCGAAGAATCAGGACTTTAAATAAAGATACCAAAATAGTGATATTATCTTGTCTGGAGGACTTTGAGCTGGCCAGAAGCGCCATTACTTACGGAGTTTCAGAATATATTTCCAAGGTTTCGATGAGCAGTGAAGATATTGAAAAGGTAGTAATCAAGCTATTGGATGAAATTAAAGAAGGCGATGTCAGGCTAAGCAGCAAAGATACCGATACTTCCACCGATAAAGTCCTGAAAAATCAAAAGTCGGTAGAAAAGAAACTCAAAAGTATTATTTTAAGCAATGAGCCGTCCAACGAGGATATTGAGCTAAGGCTTAAAGAGTTAAACTCCTGTCTGGGTAAAGAGGCTCTCAGTATTATAATCTTTGAGGTCGGTAATTACGATATTTTCGCTGATAAAGTCAATTTTAACATATTGCTGGATATGCTTAAAAGCAAGTTCAGTCCTTTCTTTAATGGCGAGATAATTACCGATGACAGCAAGAAAATTATTACTATTGTTAATCTTCATGACGTAAAAAATGATGGAAGCAATTGTGACAGGGTACGTGAATTTGTTGAGGATATACAAAACTTATTAAATGGGTATTTCGGCATTTCGGCAGCTGTTGGCATCAGCAGCCGGAGGGATGGCTTTCAAAATCTGAAATTATTGTTTTCCGAAGCAAGTGAAGCATTGAGAATGAAGTTTTGCTGCGGAAATAACAGCATTTTCACCTGGAAGGAAGATATAAGAGCTCTGTATAATACAAACATACTGGAGAAGCTGGAGCAAAAACAGTCGCTGCTGTTAAATGAGGAATTCATACAGTCTCATAGGATATCCTTCTATAAATCAAAGCTGAACAATTTGATAAAAAAGGCGTTGGATTCGGATGTTGCGTTCCTGAAGATGTTTTTTCAGGTAATGTACTGGCATTCGGTAGAATTGACTCATTCAGGCATGGATATTTCTGAGCTGCTGCTGGACAAGCAAAACAGATTAATTGAGTGTGAGACTCTGGATGAGTTTTTTGAGGTTTTTGAAGAATATATAAAAAATCTTAATGATTTAAAAACGAAAAATAAATACACCTGTAAAGAAATTATTGATGCAGTCACCTATATGGAAGGGAATTGCCATAAAAGCCTGACTTTACAGGAGGTAGCCGATTACACAGGTATAAGTCCGAATTATCTTAGCAGCCTGTTTAAGAAACAGCTGAATGAAGGATTTGTTGAACATCTCACCAAGCTGAGGATTCAAAAGGCAAAAGAACTCCTGTTTGAAACAAACCTTAAACTCTATGAGATCGCTATTGAAACCGGCTTTTCCGATGAAGCCTATTTCAGCCGGATTTTTAAAAAGTATACGGGTAAAAGCCCAATTTATTTTAGAAGACAATACATGATAAATTTTTCAGAGGCTGACAATGAAACCATTTAAATTATTAAAAGCTGCAACCAGCAGCATGAAACTCAAAACCCAGCTGATTATATCCTTTGTGATGATATGCCTGGCTATTATGCTGGTGGGACTGTTTATTACATATAATCTTGTTACCGATATATTTAAAAAAAATAATGAAGATTATACTTTAAACATGTTCAGAAAAGATGAAATGAATATAAACGGCTTAATCAATGAAGTGGACAAGCTTTCAAAACTTACACTGGTAAATGAAGACTATCAGAAATTGCTAGCCGGGAATTTCAGTTCAGAACTGGAGGCCGTTGAAACCAGGGTCAAGGTATTTAATCTATTCTCCAGTGTTTTAAAGAATTACGAGTATATCAGTACAATATATTCATATGGTGAAAACGGTGATTTATTGGGGGTCAGTCAGACTTACAGCGATTATCTCCTGGATTTGCACAGGGACAGCAAGTATTTTAATTCCGATTTATATAAAGAGGTCAAGGCAGCGAAAAACATGTTGGTATGGCCCGGGGTGTACAAAGAAAAATTATTCAATTTTGAAGGCGACAGAAATTACGATGATACCAATATACTGCCGGCAATACGCAAGACAGGTGTTCTGATACAGACCAATACCTATGTGTCGGCAAATCTTATTATTAACATAGACGAAAGCAAGCTGCTTGACGTATATAATGATTACGATGTCACTAAAAAATCGAAAAAGTATATAGTCAATGATAAGGGTGTAATAATTTCACATCCTGATAGAAACCAAATCGGGCAGGTTTCACAAATATATAGCAAAATTGATAAATCGAACCAGTATGGAAGCTTTACAGTCACTGATCCGGCAGATGCATATCACGTTGTATATTATAAAATTAAGGGGACCGATTGGAGGATCATAAGAGAGGTTCCCATCGGAGTTGTATTAAAAGATGTTTATATTATCAGAAATATTATTATCTTTGTATTCCTGTTAAGCCTTTTGGCCATGTTTTTTCTGTCGGTCTTCTGGATATACAAATTAACCAGGCCGTTGAATACATTAAAAAATGCAATGGGGCTGGTCGAAAGCGGAGACTTGAGCATTCAGATTAAAGATCTTCCCCATAATGAGCTGGGTTATTTAGGCAGGCAGTTTAATAAAATGACTAAAAGCATCAGGGAGCTGATGGAGAACAATATCATAATCGAACGTGAAAAAAAGAAAATGGAAATTGAAGCACTTCAAATGCAGATAAATCCGCACTTTATCTTTAATACCATAAATATAATAAGGTGGATGGCTATAATAGCTAAAAATAAAAATATTGAAAAGAGCCTTTACACATTCGGTAACCTGTTAAGGCCGGTTTTCCGTGAATCTAACCCCTTATGGACTTTTGCAGAGGAAATGGAATTTGTTAAAAATTATCTGGAGATCATTAATTTAAGATTCGGGGAGAAGATAAAAATTGATATAAATGTTCAAGAGCAGATAATGAATCATAAGGTGTTAAAATTCATGCTCCAGCCATTTATCGAAAATACCTTTACCCATGGGTTTGTGGACGATTTTGTACAGGTGAGAATTAAAATCAGCACTGAAATAACTGAGGAGGAAATCCATGTATTGATGAAGGACGATGCCTCGGGAATAGAAGAAGAACGAATTAATTCAATTAATAAGGAATTGAGCAGATCCTTGTTTGACAGCAATAGGATAACAGGTATAGGTATTTCCAATGTCAACCGGAGAATAAAACTGCATTTTGGAGAGAAATACGGGGTCAAAATTGAAAGTGCCGTTGATAAAGGCACTGAAATTCTTATAATTCTCCCTAAAAGTCAATGAGGCTGCAGACAGTCATAATTGAAAATTTCATATGCTGCTTTGGACAATAGTTTGGCAGGATTCCTTTTTGCAGCCTGCAAAGTGTAAGTATAAAGTGTTAATAAGCTTTATGCCTGCACTTTTTTTAATTTGAAGACCTTCTAAAATTGAAAAAATCATATTTCCAGTCCAAAAAATTGTAAGATAGTACAAATTCATTTTTTAAGACCAATTTTTAATTCTCAAGTGTACAAAATTTAATAATTATTTTCATTCAATTAATTCATGAATTAATGTATTATTCAGATGTTGGCTTCATTTAAATTATGTTAATTAAACAATCTAATATTTGTAGAATTAAACCGCAGCAGCTTTTTGATGTTGAGACTTTGAAAATAAACATTTCTGGGAGGGGTAAGCCTGTAATGATTTCTGCTAAAAGAATCAAAAAAAGAGATATAAATCTTATACTTTGGTGTTTACCATTTATTGCTCTTGTTATTGCATTTTCCTATGTACCTTTATTTGGATGGCTGTATGCCTTCTTTGATTATCAGGTGGGAATACCGCTTTTTAAGAATCAATTTGAAGGTATTAATAATTTTATTGAGATTTTTAATTCTACCGGAGAGATATATTCAGTTTTAATTAATACACTGGCAATGAATTTTTTGAATCTCCTGGTTTCACCATTGCCAATTATTTTTGCAATCATGCTCAGTGAAATCAGGAATCCGGTATTTAAGAGAATCACACAGACAGTTACAACCATACCGAATTTTATAAGCTGGATTATTGTATATTCCTTAGCCTTTGCCATGTTTTCCAGTGAGGGTGTTGTAAACCAGGTACTGGGGGCGTTAAACTCAAACATTACCATCGATTGGATGAACAATGCCCAGGCAACGTGGTATTTCCAGACGGCAATCGGTATCTGGAAGTCACTGGGCTGGACATCAATAATATATATAGCTGCCATGACAGGTATAGATTCATCCCTTTATGATGCTGCAAAAGTTGATGGTGCCGGCTTTTTAAGTCAGGTCAGACATATAACCATACCTGGAATCATGCCCACCTTTATAGTACTCATGCTGCTGTCCATAGCCAATATGGTGAGCAGTAATTTTGACCAGTATTTTGTTTTTTACAATTCCGTAGTAGCCGAGAAAATAGAAGTAGTTGATTATTATTCCTATCGGATCGGCCTTATGATGAATGACTATTCCCTGGGAACTGCCGTAAGCGCAACAAAGTCGGCAATTAGTATCACATTGTTGTTCTTTGTAAATTATCTTTCTAAATTAACCAGAGGAGAATCAATTATTTAAAAATAAAGTGGTGAGGATTGATTTATGAAAACCATAGAATTAGTAACCGGTAAGTTTTTTAGAGCTCTGAATTATTTAATTATGCTAATACTTATAATAGTGTGTGTATACCCCTTTTATTATGTTTTTATAATCTCGGTCAGCAATTCGAGTTCAGCTTTCGGCAGTGTTTTCCTGCTGCCAAACAGCTTTGATTTTACTACCTATAAAGCCATATTCAGGGATAACAGCGTATGGAATGCATTATTTATTTCGGTATCCCGTACTGTGATCGGCATGTTGGTGACATTGTTTGTGTGCAGTCTCTTTGGATATCTCATGTCGAAGCAATTCTTCATGAAGACTGTAATTTACCGTTTTGTATTAATAACAATGTATTTTAATGCAGGTCTTATCCCATATTATTTAACAATTAAAAACTATCATCTGACCGATAATTTTCTTGTTTATATACTTCCTGCTGCATTATCCGGTTTTAATGTCATTCTGATCAAAACCTTCATTGAACAGATACCGCCATCCCTGGAGGAGTCGGCTTTTATAGACGGTGCCAGTCTTTTTCAGGTTTTTTGCCGCATAATCATACCGGTCTCAAAACCTATCCTGGCAACTATTGCTGTTTTTTCGGCAGTCGGGCAATGGAATTCCTACATGGACAATTATTTGTTTGTGCATAATGAGCTTCTTCAGACGCTGCAGCTGAAACTGTACCTATTACTTACTGAGGCCCAGAGCATGGCTTCAAAGGCCGCCCGGTCGGATTACACCAACATGAATAATGCCCAGCTGACTCCAACTACGGTGAGGATGACTATAACGGTAATAACCACATTGCCAATTCTTCTTGTATATCCATTCATGCAAAAATTCTTTGTAAGCGGTATCATGCTGGGAGCTGTTAAGGGTTAATTTTAACCAATGAAGCGGATTGCGGCGGAGCCGGAAATGAAACCAATACCGAGGGATAAGGTGTTTAACTCCCTGAATTGGTATTTTTATATAAATGTGATGGTTGAATATTTACAAAATTTTTAGGAGGTAATTTATGAAAAAACTGTTTTCAAGGTTTTTATTGGCGGGTTCACCTGAAGAAAAAAGACAAAAGAGATCTTCAGGGAAAACTCTAAGGAAGAATGGCCTCATTATCCTGTGCGCAGTGATGGTTGCACTTACAGGCTGCGGCGGCAGTAAGGAAGCCGGCAACACAGCTTCAACGCAGACGGGACAGGCAACAGCTTCTGCCGGAGATGCAAAAGGGACAGCAGTTGATAAAAGTCCTGTAACTCTGCAAATTCTTTGGCCAACCAACTCCGAAAACCCGGGAGTACAGGATACACTTGTGGCCAAGGAAATTGAAAAGCAAACCGGTGTTACCATGGACTTAATTGTTGACAATAACAATGAAGAAAAGCTTAAACTATATGTAGCATCAGGGGATTTGCCGGATATTTGCTTTGCAAATAATAACAGTACGGTTAAGAAAAGTCTTTTGGTTCAGAGCGGATCTGCTATTCCCTTAAAGAAATTGCTGGAGTCAAACGGAAAATATATACTGGATAATTACAAAATTCCGTTGGAAAATTCAAATAGACTTATTGACAATAAAGATGGAGACTACTATTTCCTTCCGTTCAACGTAAATCCTGATCCTTATCAAAAGCTTGATTTCAGGCCCGGTTCGGTAGCATTGAATGTCCGTTGGGATTATTACAAGGAAATGGGATATCCCGAAGCAAAAACAGCTGATGATTTTTTGAAAGTCATGGCGGATATGCAGAATAAGTTTCCAAAAGCACCTAACGGTAAAAAGACTTATGCTTTTGCAGGATTTAATGACTGGGGTACCTGGGGATATTATGTAACCAATATGTATTATCTTGGATATACGGAGGTTACAAATGCGGTATTCAGTCCCGACAAGCAAACCGTACATTACAGATTTTCAAAGGATGGACCCTTCTGGGGCGCTGTAGAGTTATACTATAAAGCAAACAAACTGGGGCTGTTTGATCCCGATTCCTTTACTATGAAGTACGATAATTATGTTGAAAAAGCAAGGAACGGCCAGCTGCTTACAATCGGTGCCAGCTGGATAGCTACCGATGCCAACGATTATTTACAGAGAGCCGGAGGAAAGGATATTGGCTTTGAACCGATCCCCTTCGAAGCCTTCAATTATTCCTGGGCACATTCCAACACACAATCAAAGGCAGGATATTGGGATAATATGGCGTTTATTACAAAGAGCTGCAAGAATCCCGAAAGAGCAATGGATCTGTTAAACTTCTGCAGAACTTATGAAGGATCAAGACTGATTCACAGCGGTATCAAAGGGATCCATTGGGATGTGCAGGACGGAACACCTCAAATGCTCGATTCCTATATGACAGAAAGCAAGGCGGATCCAAATGTGAATAAAAAAGCCGGAGTTGGCATGTATGGAATGCTGGCAGGCTATGATGGAGCAGCTATTGACCCTAACGACAAGGAATTGCTTTCACTCCAGGCTTCAATGGATCTTCAGAAGAAATATGCCACTCCGCTCGATAATGATTTCAGCCAGCATTATGGAGCAACCTTCCCGGGTGAAGTTTGGGACGATATGGTTAAGAAAGGGACTGCAAAGCTTCCTGTGGCTAACATTTACTACTCAGCTTTTGCTCCGACAGAGCCGGATGACATAAAGAAAATCCATACACAGTGCGAAGAGTATCTGAAAAAAAATGTTTCCAAGCTTATTCTTGCAAAAAATGATGATGAGTTCTTAAAAGTGAAGGAACAGATGCTCAAGGATATGGGCAAATATGGCCTGGAAAAGATGGATGCCTGGTATGATGGCCAAATCAAGGCCTCCACCGCCGCTTATGAAAGTTTGATGAAATAGACAGATAAGGATACCATTAACAGGTAATAGTGCAATAATGGGGATGTTTGCTTTAGTCAATATCCCCATTATTACAATGAAAAGCTTATTCAGTACTGTGGTTACCATCACTCATTAAGAAAGGGAATCAATGTGAATTATTATATATCTGTTACAGGCAATGATAAAAATTCAGGCTCAAAGGAAAGCCCTTTTAAAACAATCGGGAGAGCCAGAGACGAAGTGCGAAAGATAAATTGCAATATGAGCTCGGATATTATTATATATATCAGAGAAGGTATCTATGAGCTTGAAGCCTCACTGGAGTTTGACCAAAGGGACTCTGGAACAAACGGCTTTCATGTGATTTACAGAGCTTATGAAGACGAAAAAGTTATAATAAGCGGCGGAAGGAAGGTAACAGGCTGGAAAAAATCTTCGGCGGCAAACCTGGATAACCTGTGGGAGGTGGAGCTGCCGGGACTAAAATATACACGGCATCTTTATGTAAACGGATTAAAGGCCGAAAGGCCAAAGAGTGAAGTAGTGGTTACACATGCCTGGGATAAGGCAGTAGATGAAACAATGGAATTTTGGGGTTATAAGCAGACTGTAACAAACTATGTGGGAGAGCTGAAGGTTTATGAAGGCTACAAGACCACACGCAAGTATATGGCCGAGTGGAAAAACCAACGCGATATTGAGTTTGTTTATGATGTTGGCTGGACTCATTCAATATGCCCTGTTGAGGAGATAATACCGGAGGAAGACGGAGCAGTTATTCGTATGAAAATGCCCTGTTTCAAGGATTGCCAGATTAAGGCGGGAGTACAGATCGGGGCTCCCAGCTATGTGGAAAATGTCTTTGAACTCATGAAAAATCCCGGCGAGTGGTATTTCGACAGGGAGACACATACTCTCTATTATCTGGCTAAGTGCGGGGAAGATATTGGCAAGCAGGAGATTATCGTACCGGTATTGGATAAACTGCTGGAGGTTAAGGGTACCCTCGGCCAGCCTGTAAAAAATATTCTGTTTCAGAAGCTGGAATTTTGCTATAGCACCTGCCTTACTCCTTCAGAAAGCGGACATGCCGAGCTTCAGGCAAACCTGGTCAAAGATCCGGATGATGATATAAACGCACATTCTTATTATAAAAAGATTCCATCTGCTGTAATACTCGATGCGGCTCATGGAATAGAGCTCAGCAATTGCCGCTTTTATAGACTGGGAAGCGGTGCAATTGACATCCAGAACGGTTCGCAGAGCAATATTATACGCGGCAATGAGTTTTACCGGATAGATGCAAGCGGGATTCAGCTTGGAAATTTCAACTTCAGCGATGCTCATCCCGAGGATGAAAGAAAAATTGTAAAGGATAATATTATCGACAACAACTATTTGCATAAAATCGGTGAGGGCTTTAAAGGTGCAGTAGGTGTATTGGCGGGCTACACCCAGGGGACGGTAATAACCCATAATGAAATATGCGAGGTGGCATACACCGGTATATCGGTTGGATGGGGCTGGGGATACTGCGACCCCGATTCGGACTTCAGATATACAAATCTTCCGCCTGCTCACTATCCCAGATTTACTGAGCCTACAATATGTAAAAATAACAGGATCGAGTACAATCATGTACACCATGTAATGCAGAAGCTCCATGACGGGGGAGGAATATATACATTATCCCTTCAGCCCGGTTCAACTATCATAGGAAATCACATTCATGACAATGGGGTTTTTGAAGGTACACCTTATTACGGGGACCTGCATACGGAAGATATCAATACATATAGTTCGGACATTGTAAAGTACTTGACCAGCCGCGGAGGGTTCCCGGGCGGAATTTATCTTGATGAAGCCAGCGGCGGCTTCGAAGTGACGGGAAATGTCATATATAATACGGCAGTTCCATGCAATTATCACAATGTGGGTATGAAGAACAGAATCAGAACCAACTTCTTTCACGACAATTACTACAACCTCAAGCCGGATGAATTCTACCTGGTAGAAGCTTTTGCAAAAAAGGCGGGACTTGAAGAGGAATTCTTGTACCTGAAATCACAAACCCAAACTGCGTTTAAAGCCAGCTTGAAAGCATAATTCGCCTGGAAGGCGAAGGCTTTGAACCGTAATTAACTTTGGTAAAGAATATTGAGAAGGAGTTATATAATGGACAAACATGAACTTATAGAAAAACAAAAGTGGTTTGTAAACCTCAGACTGGGAATGTTCATACACTTTAACAGCGCAACATTTCAATTTAATACGGGGGACATAATGGATTGGGAATACGACCATGAGAATAATGATGCCGGAAGAAAATTTCCATTCAATCCAATTGAATGGAAGCCCGATAAACTGGATTGCAGGCAATGGACGGAGGCTGCTAAAGCAATGGGCGCAAAATTTGCGGCATTGACTGCAAAGCATCATGAAGGGTTTTGTTTGTGGCCCACCCAGACAACTGAGCACTGTGTCAGGAACGGTGCAATAAAAATCGATGTTGTTAAGAAATATTTTGATGCATTCCGTAAGGAGGGGATCATTCCAGGGCTGTATTTCTCCATGCTCGATTTGACACATAAAATCAACAGGAAAAAATGCACCAGAGAGGATGTGGAGTTCACAAAACAGCAGCTTACCGAACTGCTGACAAATTACGGTGAAATACCTTTCGTTATTATTGACGGGTGGCAGGCCCATTGGGGCGGACCTTCCTATGCAGATATGCCCTATGAAGAAATAAATGCTCATATAAAATCTCTCCAGCCGGACTGTATGCTGCTTAACATAAGCTGTGAGAGCAATTTGAAGCATACCGAAATAGTATTTTATGAAAATGCGGCAGGACAGGAGGTGGAGGATGAATTTTCGGGCCCCGGCGCATCCTGCAATATTTTAAACAATTGCTGGTTCTGGAGAAAATCCGATCCCGGAATGGAACTGAAAAGTGCTCAATGGGCTGTTGATAAGATTACTAAAATGAACGGACACAATGTCTCCTTTTTATTGAATTCATCCCCCAACATAAATGGTTTGATTGATGATAATTTTATGAAGAGATATGAAGAAATAGGGAAATTATATAAGGTACCCGAAAAGCTGATCGAAATTCCTTCAGGATGGTTGATGAAGTGATTTGGCAGCCATTTAAAAAGTCTAAGAAAAAAGAAGGTGGTATACATGCAGAATAAGTTTTATTTGATTGCCAATGCGCACATTGATCCTGTATGGCAGTGGCAATGGGAGGAAGGAGCTGCCGAAGCAATTTCTACATTCCGTGTGGCCGCAGATTTGTGTGAGGAGTATGACTATTTTGTTTTTAACCATAATGAGTCATGCTTATACCAATGGATCGAAGAATATGAACCGGAGCTTTTCAAACGTATCCAGTGCCTGGTCAAAGAGAAAAAATGGTTTATCATAGGCGGCTGGTTTCTACAGCCCGACTGTAACCTTCCGAGCGGGGAGTCATTCGTCAGGCAGATTCTTACCGGAAACCTGTATTTTTATGAGAAGTTTGGAGTAAAGCCAACTGTTGCCGCTAATTTTGATTCATTTGGACACAGCCGGGGCCTGGTGCAGATATTGGCTAAATCAGGCTATAGCTCGTATGTGTTTACCCGCCCTGAGCAAAATCAGATGGAGCTGCCGAAGCTGTTCCAATGGGTAGGTTTTGATGGCTCGAGTGTCCTTGCCTACCACTCGGAGTCCTCATATCAGTCGGAAATTGACAGGGCAGATGTGAAAATAAAACAGGACATTGACCAGGATTCGGAAATTGTGCTCTGGGGAGTAGGTAACCATGGCGGCGGCGCCTCGCGTGCCGACCTTAGAGCCATAGAGGAATTGTCCGGAGAACTTAAATCCCGGGGAATACACATTATTCATGCCACGCTGGATGATTATTTTAAAGAAAAGCTGCCTTATATGGGCACTTACCCTGAGGTTAAAAAGACGCTGTACCCCTCCATGCTGGGCTGTTATACGTCGCATATCCGGATCAAGCGAAAACACCGGAAGCTTGAAAGCCAATTGATGATGGCTGAAAAAATGTCATCCCACGCCGCGGCGCAGGGCCTTTTATCATATCCGAAGGATGAGCTGGACGCGGCCTTCAGGGATTTAATGCTTTCACAGTTTCATGACGCACTTCCGGGTTCGTCCATCCAGCGTGCGGAGGAGGATACGCTTCGCGCCCTGGAACATGGCCTTGAGATGGTATCCCATGTTAAGATGCGCTCCATAATAGCACTTTCTGCCGGACAAAAGCCAGCCGACCCCGGAGATATTTCACTTATGGTATACAATCCCCACCCGTATGCCGTAAAGGGGGTATGGTGCACTGAAGTGCAGCCGTTACGACCTCTATGGGGTATGAAATCCTGGGTGCCTGTTATGTATAAGGACGGAAAGATGATTCCATCCCAGAGTGAAAGGGCTGACACAAATTTTATAAATGACATCTGGCGCAAGGCTGTTTCATTTGAGGCCGAGCTGCCTGCTTCTTCGGTTACCCAAATAGTATGCAAGGTTGAAGAACAGTCGGTAATTCCTGTACCTGAACTTATAGCCCGAAATGGTATGTATTGCTTTAAGACTTCAGAGCTTGAAGTCATTATTAATGAAAAAACCGGTCTTATAGACAAATATGCCGTAAACGGAAAGGATTATCTAAAATCCAATTCCTTTGAAGTTTTAGTTATGAAAGACACTACCGGCTCGTGGGGAACAGCTCCCATGTCAATACAAAATCTTGCGGGACGGTTTACACCGATGGATGACGCGGCTTGTGCCCGAACGGCCACAGGAGGTGCGGCGGACAGTCTGCCTGCTGTCCACGTAATAGAGGACGGCTGCGTGCGGACCATAGTTGAAGCTGTTTTTCAATATGAAAATTCAATAATGTGCCAGCAATATATTCTTCCAAGACGAGGAACTGAAATACAGGTAAATGTGAGAATTTACTGGAATGAACCGCAAAAAACGTTGAAAATATCGGTGCCTACAACTCTTGAAGGCAATAGCTTCCTAAGCCAGACTGCATTCGGGATAAATGAATGGCCCGCTGACCGGAATGAGGTGGTAACTCAAAAATGGATAGCCGCGGTTGATGAGAATAAAGAATGTGCTTTATCAATACTTAATGACTGCACATACGGGGCAGATATGCTCAATGGAGAACTTAGAATATCGCTGCTGCGGGCCTCCGGCTACGTGGCTTCGGCGGATGACGGCAGTGACCGCCCAAAACTGGCTCCCGACCGTTTCAGTCCCCATTGCGATATGGGAGACCAGGTCTACAATTTCAGACTGAATGCCGGATCATATCAGGAACGGTTGGATTCTGTCGAGCGGGAAGCACAAATAATGCATGAATCCCCAATGATTCTTCCATTCACTCCATCAGGCGGCGGAGAAATTCCGATTCCTCTGATTACACTTTCAAATCCGGGTATTGAATTAATTACCGTTAAGCCGGCAGAAAAGTCAGAGGGGTATATTATACGCCTATTTGAACCAAGAGGTACGCCGCAGGAAACTAAAATAAGCCTGCCGGTCTTTGATATTGAGCAAGCCGTGGAGCTGGGAGCTTTTGAGATATTAACACTTAAAGTTGATCCGGTAAAGAAAAAGCTCATCTCTTGTGATTTACTGGAGGACAGCATTCCTTTTAAATAAAGCACATTTTTAAAAGAATATGATATGAATGGTAATAACCCTTCGGAGTCACTCTTATAAGTGATTCTGCAGGGTTTCTTTATTTTGCCGGACAATTCAGAAATGTAAGGGGCAAAATGGATAACATATGGATAACATCAGAGAAATATTTTAAGCGCTGGAAGAGTGCTAAAAGAACGGTATTTTGAATCGTTTTCCTATACTGAAAAGGAGAAATATGATTTAGTCTCTGAAGTAGATTTAGAAATAGAGCAAATGCTTATTTCAGACTTGAAAGGAAGAAATCTTAAGGAATTTGATTTTATTGACAGGAACGTATGTTTGCTGTATTGTATTAAAGCAAGGTTTTGCAGAATATAATTTTTGTGATACCCTGCCCGGTGGCTCCGGGTAAAGGCCTGGGCAGTCTTGCCGATGAAGCCGGCAGAAGGTGGAAGGAGTATTTATATTTACAGCTTGCCATCCTCTTTTCATTGATAGCTGCTTTTTTGCTGTCATAGGGATTGCTTTTATTATAGCTCTGGGAGTAATTTCACTTTTGATTACTTTTGCTATAATGAGATTTATGAAGGTGTGCGGAAAAAATTTATAATAGGGAGAATTACAGATGATAAATGAAAGACTGGCTAAGCAGATAGAGTTTATAACTGAAATTGACAGGTTGAAAAGAATATTCCGGCAGAATGTTGTCATCGGAACCACCCGCAATGAGAACGATGCCGAACATTCCTGGCACATGGCGGCAATGGCTGTTATTCTGTCAGAGTATTCCAGCCATAAAAACCTGGATATCCTGAAAGTCTTAAAGCTCGTACTTGTTCATGATCTTGTTGAAATAGATGCAGGAGATACCTTCTGTTATGATGAAAAGGGTCATGAGGACAAAGCTGAGCGGGAGGAGAAAGCAGCCCGGCGCCTATTCAATTTATTGCCGGAGGATCAGGCGGAGGAGATTTACAGCCTTTGGAGGGAATTTGAGGATCTCGGTACCCCGGAAGCCGGATTTGCCGCATGTCTGGACCGGCTGCAGCCACTTATACTGAATTATAATACAAACGGCCACACATGGCAGAAGCCCGGCGTCACAAGCGAAAAGGTTATTAAGAGGAACCGTATGCTGGAAGAGCACGCACCGGAATTATGGCAGCTTGCTAAAGAAATTATTGAAGCATCAGTTGAGAAAGGTATACTGAAATGGAAGTAAAAGTTTACAAATACGGCGAAATTGATGATAGCAGACTTGGCTTTGCAGTGATTTCCGCTGTGCATAAAGGAAAATGGGTATTTGTGCGGCATGAGGCCAGGGATACATGGGAGATACCAGGCGGACACAGGGAGTTAAACGAGGATATAAATATGATGGCTTCAAGGGAATTATTTGAAGAAACCGGAGCTTTAAACTATAAAATAGAACCAATATGTGACTACTCTGTTACTGGAGGGAATGTGACATCCTTTGGAAGATTATTTTATGCTATAATCACTGAATTAGGACAATTACCTGAGAGTGAGATAAAAGAAGTAAAATTAATGGAAGAAATGCCGGATAACCTTACATATCCGCATATACAGCCAGAGCTGCACAGGGTAACTTTAAGTTTTTTAAAGGGAAGATATTAAGGTGACCTTACCTTCTGTTCGCTTAAATAATTTATCTTGTATAATCATATGTTGGGCGTTCCTGTTTCAGGTCTTTGACCTACCAGTATTATATTGCTTTTTCTATCCCATTCAACATTTTCTTAAAGCCTTTGTATGGATCGGGAAAAGATTGAGTTTAAAATAAATAAATGATAAATATGATATCCCCAGAGAATACACAGCCGGAACTGTTCTTTGGGGTATTATATTTATAGCATAGTACAGCGTACAGCTTTCAAAAAACTTCCTTAATCAGCTTTTCCGCCGTATTTACACTATGTCGCTCTTTCCCTTAACGGCTAAATCTGTTAATATGACAGAAGAGCCATACTATAGAATTGAAAGAGTGTCAATCAAAATTGCCGCATTATTATCCACGGAATTAAAAATGCAATAAATTTTACGAAGGAGAATAAAATGAATCCTGAAAGATTTCAAAACCAGCTGGCGTTCATTGAAGAAATAGATAAAGTCAAACAAATATTAAGAAATACTATTTTGATGGATGCTTCCAGAAGGGAGAACGATGCCGAACATACCTGGCATATGGCTGTTTGCGCAATACTGTTCGCCGAATATTCAAATGAAAAAAATCTCGATATGCTCAAAGTCCTTAAAATGATTATGATACATGACATAGTTGAAATTGACGCCGGAGATACCTTTGCATATGACGATAAAGGTTATCTTGATAAAGAGGATAGGGAAAAGAAAGCCGCAGAAAGGATATTCGGACTGCTGCCGGAGGACCAAAGAGAAGAGTTTATGGCTCTCTGGCAGGAATTTGAGGAATATGAAACCCCGGAAGCCAGGCATGCTCATCTGGCAGATACTTTTATGCCCATTTATCATAATTATAGAACCAAAGGACTGCAATGGCAGAGATTGAATGTCACCAGCGAAAAAGTCCTCAACAGGAACAGGCATATAAAAAAAGGTTCCGGGGAAATCTGGTCCTATGTAGAGAGCATGGTAAAGGATGCAGTGGAAAAGGGCTATCTGGAGCGATAGGTATTTGTTGGTAAGGAATTGAAATAGTTTAAAAATTAGCTTCGATGGGAGCTATTATTACGAAATCTTTTAAATGTAAAACGGAGGCTGAGACATGTTTAAGGAAATGAGAAAAAGTGACAGACAGATCAGCGGGGAAGAGGCAATAAAACTCCTGGAGGAGGCTCAATTCGGAGTTCTTTCAACAGTGGGAGAAAACGGATATGCCTATGGAGTGCCCTTGAATTATGTGTATTCCGACGGAAGTATTTATTTTCACTGTGCACAGGAGGGTGCCAAACTGAGTAATATTGCCTATAACAATAAGGTTTCTTTCTGTGTTACAGGCAGCACCGAGCCCATTCCCGACAAATTCAGCTACAGATATATAAGCACAATTATTTTCGGACGCTGTATTGAAGTCGGCGGGAATGAAAAGGAAGCGATTCTGATTGCCATATTGAAAAAATATTCCGGGGAATTTATGGAAAAAGGGATGAAGTATCTTGAAAGAGATATAAATGTTCCAAAAGTAATGAAAATAAATATTGAGCATATAACAGGTAAAGCCAGAAGGTAATTATTATAAAGCGCTGAAATGCCAAATTATTATAAGAATAAAAATTCCTTTAAGCCAAATAATATTTATAAGAAATAAATACAAAAATTTTTTTGGAGGGATTTTAACATGAAAGCTACTAAAATGGATCATCCAAACCAGGGAATAAAATGTGTTGTTAATACCTGTACCTACTATATGCAGGGAGATCACTGCTCAGCTGATAAAATAGAAGTTCAGCCAAGAAATGCTTCAAAATCGCAGGAGACAGACTGCTCGACATTTGCTCCGGGAGTCAGTATCTAGCCCATCAAAAGCTTTTAAACCACCACAAGCCTGTTAAAGAGTACTTAACAGGCTTGAATTTTTGATACATATAAAGTAACATTTAATGCATGGTGTTTGTAAAATTACATAAAGCAGGAGGCCTGTTGTTATGAAATATTTCGAAATATTTGATGCTGACAATAAATCAATCAAGATGTCCAGGATTATTTTAGGAGGAGTCCAATTTGGTACAACCCTGACCAGAGAGCAGTCCTTTGAATTGATGGATAAATTCATAGAGCATGGAGGCAATACATTTGACACTGCCAGAGTCTATTGCGACTGGCTTGAAAACGGTCATTCTGCCAGTGAACGCACTATAGGTGAGTGGATAAAGTCCAGAAATAACAGAAAAGAAATAATTCTGGCTACAAAGGGCGGTCATCCTGCAACAGCAGGTGTATCACGGCTTTCAAAGGAAGATATCCTGGGGGATATGGAGAAAAGTCTTGAGGCTTTGCAAACCGATTACGTGGATTTATATCTTTTGCACAGGGACGATGTAAATGTACCCGTCAATGAGATAATGGATACTCTGCATATGGTGGTCCGGCAGGGTAAAGCAAGGGCGGTCGGAGTTTCCAATTGGACCTGTGAAAGAATTAAAAAAGCCAATGACTATGCCGGGGAAAATAATAAAACAAAGCTTGTGATCTCACAAATCCAGTGGAGTCTGGCCGAATGCTTCCCTCAGAATTTTAATGATTTGAGTCTTGTCTGTATGAATCCCAAAGAATACCGGCAATATATTGAGATGGGAATGCCTGTGATGGCTTATTCCTCCCAGGCCAATGGTTTATACTCCAAAGCAAATGACAGGGGCCTTGAATATGTTCCCATGAAGCTGCAAAAATTCTTAACACTGGAGAACATCAACCGCTATAATAATCTGCTCAAGCTGTGCCGGAAAAAAGGCTACAGCATGACCGCCGTGTCATTGAATTATATTATGGACAACAGGTTAAACGGGTCGGCCATTATAGGCTGCACAAACCTTGACCAGCTTAACGATTGCATGGGGGCAGCCGGGATAACTCTTACTGAGGAAGAAATTGAAATGCTGGTTTAAAAATCCAGCTGTCAAAGGTCAAATGTGCTAAAATATGTGCTAAAATGTGTCTCTGCCGGCTGTAAAATGGAAATTGAACATCTGTTCGGTTTGTGCTATAATTACCATACTAATGTAAGGGTCGGAGTCAGGATAAAGTATGGAAAAAGCTCAGATAAAAATTTCAATCAGAAATCTTGTGGAACTTGTATTGCGGTCAGGGGATATCGACAACAGGCTTGTCTCTTCAGGCCGCATGCTGGAGGGCACCAGAATCCATCAGAAAATACAGAAGGAAAGCGGAGACAAGTATGCAAAGGAAGTGTACCTGTCCTTTGACTATCAGCTGGAGGGCTTCACGATCAAGCTGGAGGGCAGGGCTGACGGGATAATAACCGAACCGGAAGGCATGGTAATCGATGAAATAAAGTCAACGGCAAGACCGCTGGAATATATAGACGACGGGTTCAGTCTGCTGCACTGGGCACAGGCAAAATGCTATGCCTATATTTATTGCATCCAGAATGAACTGAGTAATATTTTTGTTCAGCTTACCTATTTCCAGATAGATACCGAAGAGAAGAAAATAATACGAAAGCCATTCACCTTTCAGGAGCTTCAGGAATTTATGAGCGGGCTTTTGGACAGGTACCTTGTATGGGCTAGTATGTCGGACAGCTGGAATACTTTGCGGGATATGTCCGTCAGGGAGCTGCGCTTTCCCTTTGAAAGTTACCGCAAGGGGCAGAGAGAGCTGGCTGTTGCAGCATATAAAACAATAGTGCAGGAAAAAAAGCTATTTGTTCAGGCCCCCACAGGCATAGGAAAGACCATATCAACTCTTTTCCCGGCAGTAAAAGCCTTCGGAGAGCAGCACATATCAAAAATTTTCTATTTGACTGCAAAAACCATAACAAGACAGGTAGCTGAGGAGACTTTTACCAAAATGAGGGCAGCCGGCCTTAAATTCAGGACCCTGACACTGACTGCCAAGGAAAAGATATGCTTCAGGGATGAAGTCAGCTGCAATCCCGACTTTTGCGAGTATGCAAGGGGACATTATAACAGGGTCAATGATGCATTGACCGATATATTGCAAAACTCTGAATACCTGTCCAGGGAAATTATTGAAGAATATGCCCGGAAGCACAGGGTATGCCCCTTTGAATTTGCACTGGATCTGTCGCTTTGGGCAGACTGCATCATATGTGACTACAACTATGTGTTTGATCCCAGGGTATATCTGAAGAGATTTTTTCTGAACAATGACGGTGATTATGCCTTTTTGGTAGACGAGGCTCATAACCTGGTGGACAGGGCAAGGGAGATGTTTTCTGCCCAGATAAGCAAAGCTGCTTTTTTTGAAGCAAAGAAGGCCATGAAAAATCACCAGCCGAAGATAGTAAAATGCCTCAACAGGATAAATACCTATATGGTTGAGCTTAGAAAGCAATGCGGGGAAGATGGATTTATTATTCACAAAAGTGAACTGAGTGATCTGTACAGACTTCTTAACAACTTTATAACCGAAGCCGAGGAATGGATCGTAAAAAACCAGAACAAGGATATCGAAGGCTTTGACCAGCTGCTTGAAGTATATTTCAGCTCTATCTCCTTTTTGAAGATCTCAGAGTTTTTTGACCACAGATATGTCACCTTTATTGAGGCAGGCCGGAGTGAAGTAAGGGTCAAGCTGTTTTGCATCGATCCTTCCTACCTGCTGGCCGAAGCAGTCAAAAGAGGCAAGACGGCGGTTTTCTTTTCAGCAACCCTGACGCCGCTGGGTTATTTTATGGACATCCTGGGCGGTGGCAGTGAGGATTATAATATCAATCTTTGTTCTCCCTTTGACAGCAGGAAACTCTGCCTGCTGGTGGAGGGAGGAGTTTCGACCAAATACAAAAACCGTGAAAACAGCTATGGCTCCATTGTAGAGATAATAAAGGCCGCGGTTGAAAAGCGCAAGGGGAATTATCTTGTCTATTTTCCCTCCTATAAGTATATGAACGAAGTATATTCAAGGTTTTTAGAAAAATATCCTGAAATAGAGACCTTTATTCAGGAGAACTCCATGACGGAGGGAGAAAGAGAGAGCTTTCTGAACAGGTTCCAGCCTGACAAAGCCGATTCCATGGTATGCTTCGGAGTCCTTGGGGGAATATTTTCAGAAGGTATTGATTTAAAAGGGGACAGGCTGATCGGGGCAATAATTATAGGGGTGGGCCTGCCCCAAATCAGCGTGGAACAGGATATCATCATGGATTATTTTCAAAGGAAAAACGGAATGGGCTACGAAAATGCCTATATGTACCCCGGCATGAACAAGGTACTGCAGGCCGCCGGACGGGTCATACGCTCTGAAAACGACAGGGGAATGGTTCTGCTGGTCGATGAGAGGTTCTCTCACAGAACTTACAAAAACCTGTTCCCGAAGCATTGGGAACACTCTATAAGCATAAGAAGCACAGGGGAACTTCAAGCCAGGCTTGAACAGTTCTGGAGGGAAGGTTGATTTGAACTTTTTTGATACAATGAAAAGCAAGTACGGTATAGATTTAAATATAGAACAAAGGGATGCCGCATGCCATGTAAGCGGTCCTGCGCTGATTCTGGCAGGTCCGGGTTCGGGGAAAACAACTGTAATAACGGCAAGGGCTGCATACTTGATACAAGAAGCGGGAGTTGACCCAAAGAGTATATTGACACTGACCTTTAATAAGGCTGCCCAGTTGGAAATGGATAAGCGCTTTAACAGGCTCTATGGTTCCGGAATCTCTGATAAAGTACATTTTGCCACACTGCACAGCTTTTGCAACAGAGTTGTACGGGATTATGAAGGGATGAAAGGCCGGACACTTAAGCGCATTGAAGGAGATGACCAGGAGGTGGGCAAGCACCGGCTGCTCAGGGATATTTACCAGAGCATAAACAATTCAAAGCCCGGTGATGATGATCTGGAAAATCTCATAAATGAAATTGGTCTTGTTAAAAACAGTCTTATAAAGGATTTTGAAGAATTGAACTTGAGCACCAAAAGATTTTCCCGGATATACAAGGCATATGAAGACTATAAGAAAAGTAATTTTCTGATTGATTTTGACGATATGCTGACCTATGCTTTTAATATCCTGTCAAGATACCCTGTGCTGCTTCAGCGGTACAGAAACAGGTACAGCTATATCCAGGTGGATGAAGGACAGGACCTCTCAAAAATACAGTTTGAGATAATAAAGCTATTGTCTGGGCAATACCGTAATCTGTTTATGGTGGCCGATGACGACCAGTCAATATACGGCTTCCGGGGAGCAGAGCCCGGGAATATCCTGGATTTTGAAAAGCAATTTGAAGGCTGCAGAATATTCAGACTTGAGAACAATTACCGCTCTTCTGAAAATATTGTAAAGCTCAGCAGCAGTTTTATAAAACAAAATAAAAACAGGTATGAAAAAAATCATGTATCCTGCAATTTGGCTGCTCAGGACCCGGAAGTAGCAAAAGTCAGGGATCAGCAGGAACAGTTGAAGTTTGTTCTGGACAGGCTTAAATCCGGGATAAATGACATGAAATGCGAAGGCAGGAAAAGAAAAAAACAAATTGCCATCCTGTACAGAAACAACCTGTCTTCAATCCTTATAGCCGATTTGCTTGAGAGAAACAAACTGCCCTTCAGGGTACGGCAAAACAGGCTGTATTTCTTTAAACACTGGCTGGTACAGGAGGTTACTGCGTTTTTGCACTTCGCACTTGACCCTCAGGATGTGGAGGCCTTCTCAAAGATATATTACAAAATGAACAGGTACATATCAAAGTCAATGCTGGAATGTGCCATGGCAGGGAATGGGGGCAGGCCGGTAATTGACCGTATTATGAACGGTGCAGAGCTGAAGCCCTTTCAGATAAACGCCTTACAGGAATTGAAACTGGAGTTTTCAAACCTGACGAAGAAACGGCCCTGGAGCGCCCTGGAATATATAAAAACCAATTTTAATTATCTGGACAGCATTAAGGAATACTGCCAGCTTGCAGGGCTTTCTTTCGAATATCTCTGGAGGCTGTTTGATATTCTCCAGGAGATTGCCTGTAACTGTCAGACTCTGGTGGAGTTTCTGGACAGACTGGCGGAATTGGATAACCTCTTTGAAGGAGGTAATAAAATAAAAGAGCAGGAAATGCATTTGGATATTACTCTTAGCACAATGCATTCCTCAAAAGGCCTGGAATACGACTGTGTATTCCTCATAGACCTTATAAACAGCGAGCTGCCGGGGGACAAGGTGCTTGAAAAGGCTTCCGAAACAAAAGACCTGACAGACCTGGAAGAAGAAAGAAGGCTGTTTTATGTAGGCATGACCAGGGCCAGGCAGGAACTGTACCTGATATATCCTGCCTCTGTCAATATTAAAAAGCTTATGCCTTCAGTATTTGTAAAGGAGGTTAAAAACCTTATAAAAAATGATTTTGCAACAGGTTTGGGGGAAGGTGTGATTGTAAAGCATGCCAAGTTTGGAAGAGGTGCTGTTATATCAATAGATTCCCAAGACCGGCCAAATTCCTTGCCAGGTAAGACAGTGGAAATCAAATTCTTTAACGGAAAGGTCAAGAAGCTGGATTTGCAGCTTTGCCTTGAGAACCGGATACTTGAAATTGAAAAATAAAAATAGCAACAGTATTTAATTTCATGATTTAAATGATACTAATACTATTGAAAGCTTGTGCTGCAGTAAATCTTTTGTTATTATTAATAAATTAATGGAGGAAAATAACAAATGCTTGAGAAGTATTACCCTGATTTATATTATGACAGTATAAGACATATAGACCTGGATATGCTTGAAAAGAAAGGCATAAAGGGCTTCATACTGGATATAGACAATACACTTGTTCCAATGCACAGTAAGGATGCCGACCAAAACGCCATTACCTGGATTGGGGAGCTTAAAAAAAGAGGCTTCAAGGTGTGTATTTTATCCAATGCGGCCCGGAAACGGGTTATAAGGTTCAACAAGGATATTGCAGTAACAGCAATCCACAGGGCATACAAACCTTCAGGCAGGGCGTTTTTAAAAGCGGCCGATGTACTGGAGCTTGAACCGGAGAGCATTGCAGTTGTGGGAGACCAGATATTTACCGACATCCATGGCGGCAATAAGGCCAATATGCTCACGATTCTGGTCAAACCTATAGATAAAAAGGAAATCCTGTATGTCAGGCTGAAGAGGTGGCCTGAAAAGCTCATACTTGCAGGATTTGTGAAAAATCTTGAGCACCGGCTCAAGAAAAGAGAGCTCTGGAAGAAAAACAGGCTGGTTATGGAAAAGGCCAGATACAAAAAATAATTAATGGGAGAGGAGCTTTTATATGAATCTTGTAGAAACCGTCAATGGCAAAACCGGACTTCTGGGTCTGATCGGCTGCCCGGTGGAACATACAAAATCTCCGTACATTCATAATACTTTATTCAGAGAATTTAATATAAATGCCATCTATGTACCTATACATGTCAACGGGGGGGAACTGGAGAAGGCGGTTAACGGCTTGAAAGCCCAGAACTTCATGGGTTTTAATGTTACGGTACCCTATAAAAAGGAAATCATTAAATATCTTGATGATATATCAAATGATGCTCTCCTGATGGGTGCCGTCAATACCGTCAAGAATATTGAGGGCAGGCTGAAAGGGTACAACACCGATGCGGAGGGGTTTGCCAGAGATTTCAGGGACGCTTTTGAAACAGGTTTTGCAGGCAAAAAGGTCGTACTGCTTGGAGCCGGAGGCACTGCAAGGGCTCTGGCGGTGAAGCTGGCAGCTGAAGGGGTAAAGCATCTGACGATTGTCAACAGAACCCTGGCCAATGCAGAGAATATCGTTGAACTGGTTAAAAACAATTTCGGCAGTATTGTAACAGGTATTGTTCCGGAGGATCCGGGATTTTCAGATTGCTTCGAAAGCAGTGATATAGTCATTAATACCACACCGGCAGGGATGAGTACATATGAAGCTAAAGTTCCGTTTGACTGCAGCTTTGAATTTCAAGGAAAGCAGCTGGTATATGACATTATTTATACTCCGCAGAAAACGGATTTTCTTAAACAGGCAGAGCTGAGGGGCTGCAGGGTACGAAATGGTTTTGGAATGCTGATAAATCAAGGAATATCTGCCTTTGAAATATGGACAGGCAAAGCTGTCTCCAAAAATTATGCCGTTGAAATATTAAATCTTATAAATAAATTAGAGGATTTATAAATTAAATACCGAATAATACTAAAGATAAAAAGATTATATTTGTATTAATTTTGTAAAACCTATGTGATTTGTATGAGGAGGATAAAAATGGTTATCATAAAAAATTATATGGAAGAAGTAGTCTTAAATTTGATGGAAGGAATTCTTGACGATATAAATATGTGCAAATGTGAGATGTGTGTTATGGATATTGCAGCCCTTGCATTAAATGACCTGCCTCCCAAATACATAGCGACAGAAAAAGGAGAGCTGTATTCAAAAGCAAATGCTCTTAGAAATCAGTTTGAAGTAGACGTTATTGCTGCCATTACAAAAGCTGCCGTGCTTGTGAAAAGATCGCCGAGACACAAGTAAATCATCCATGAAAACACTATGCTAATTGATAAATAAAGCGTTAGCAGGCTAATTACCTGACTAGCGCTTATTATTTAATCTAAAAGCTAGGGCTTGTCTTTTCCGTTACCTTTTGAATCTGTTTGAGGGTTGGAAGGGTTTTTCATGGTTGATCTTGCAGGTTTTTTGTTTGACTTGGATGGTTTGTCGTCTTCATCATCCCGGTGTTTGGGCACAAACAGTTCGGAAGGAGTGACGATTCCGCCAACTGTTTTAAAGTACCGGGAAACAATGTCTTCGGCCGGGAGGGATTTTTTGGAATCAATATTAATAATATTACCGTTATATTCATAGAACCAACCGCCGTTTATTATCTTGTCCTCACCGTCCAGTCTGAAGGAATTAAAATTGTCGGCCGAGATGTTGATCACACCGGAGGTCAGCTTTAATGCATCACTTAACATCATATTTGTTATAATGTTTTCAAAGGCGTAGTTGATTACAGAATTAAATTTGGGCAGATATTGGATATTCAGCTTTTGTCCTATAAACTCCTTAATGAATTTGACCTGCATTTCAGTTCTCTTGATATCACTGCCGTCATAGAACTTCCTCAACTCCTTTAACTCCTCACGGGAATAAAGCCTTTCGTTTGGCTTTCTGAATCTCAGCAGTTGTTCAACCTTATCACCGTCCAGGAGCTGGTAGCCTTTTTTCAAATTGATGTACAAGTCCTGAGTCGGATCCTCATACCTTAAGTCGGCAGGCACGTCAAAACTGACTCCCCCCAGCATATCGGTTATTTTCTTAATGGAAGAAATATTGATGTGGACATAATAATTAATGTTAATGCCTGTCAGGCTGCTCACAATTTCAGCCGCATACATGGCACCCTCATGCTCTCTGCCTCCGGCTGCATATGCAGCATTGATCTTAGGCAGGATATTGTTCCTGAGTTTGACATGGGTATCGCGGGGAATGGTGACAATACTTATCTGCTTTGTATCGGGGTTGTAGTTTGCAACCATCATGGAGTCGGTATTACCGCTGGATTTATCACCAACGAGTACAAGAAAATTCATAGGGTCGTTTTTCTTTGTACCGCTAAGACCGCTTAATATCTGAGGTATGGGTGTATCCGAGCCCGGCTCGGGAGCAATATTATTTATATAAAACATAAAAAACGTTCCAAGTACAAAAAGAAACGTCCCAAGTATCAGTGTAGTTATATACGTAAATTTTCTTGTGTTCATTTCGGACCTCATTTAGTATATATTATTTTTATCATCATAGAATTATATCACAAAATATAGTATATACCATATATTATCACCAATCTTTTTTATAAAAATAAGTTAATGCAAATGCCAAAAGTATTCCTTTCGTACAGCTGATGTAACATATTATGTTTACACAACATAATATATCTTAGAGCGTTTATAGCTTTTCTAAGGGAGGAATAGTACTTGGATTATATGGATATTGACAGGTTGAAGAACATATTTTCAGATATGCTCAGGAATCAATATACCCTCAGGAGTATGGAGCTCGGAATAGACGGAAAACTCATGGCAGTCGGCTATAAACCATATTGGACCAGCCGGCAGGACTCTAAAATTGAAACACTGGAACTGAACTTTCTCAGCAGTAAAGGAGTCATGGTTCCAATAATATTGAGAAATGTTGTCAATTATGAGCTATACCCCAAAGAGGGCAGAAAAAATAAAAAATACAGGGTAAATATGATTGAACTGCTGATTTTGTCACCTTACATGCTGGCACGGAATTCGAAAGATGTTTATGATAAAATAAAACTTGAAATAATCTATGAGGATTAGCTGCGGGAACAATAAATTGCCTCCGCTTTGGAAGTCAATTACAATCGGCCTCCTATGCCGATAGTAATTGACTTTTATAAAAATAATCCATTATAATATTAACAATGGTTTAGCGCTATAAATTATTAAAATATTATAGAGAATCTGGATTACTATTAAGCGTGCGCAAGTACGCGGATGGAGGTTAAGATGAAGAAGCTCATGCTTGGCAACGAGGCTGTAGCAAGAGGGGCATATGAGGCAGGCTGCACCATAGCGGCAGCTTATCCGGGTACGCCCAGTACTGAAATTACCGAATACATAGCAAAATATGACGAAATATATTCCGAATGGTCACCAAATGAGAAGGTAGCCCTGGAAGTTGCTATCGGAGCATCTATCGGAGGAGCAAGAGCCATATGCTCAATGAAGCACGTAGGACTTAATGTTGCCGCCGATCCGCTGTTTACTGTTTCCTATTCGGGAGTAAATGGCGGTCTTGTTGTTATGGTGGCGGATGATCCGGGCATGCACAGCTCCCAGAATGAGCAGGACAGCAGATTTTACGCCAGGTCTTCAAAAGTGCCCATGCTGGAACCTTCAGACAGTCAGGAATGTAAGGATTTTGTAAAATATGCTTTCGAAATCAGCGAGCAGTTCGACTGCCCTGTTATTGTCCGCCTTACCACAAGGGTATCCCACTCACAGAGCTCGGTGGAAATCGGTGATAAGGAGAATTTCAAACTGAAGGATTATGTAAAGGACGCCAACAAATATGTCATGATGCCCGCAATGGCCAGAAGAAGGCATGTTGAAGTGGAAAAAAGAATGGCGGCCCTCAGGGAGTTCTCAAATTCCAGTGAGCTCAACAAAATTGAACTGGACAGTGAAGAAGTCGGCATCATCACCAGCGGCATTTCATATCAATATGTCAAAGAAGCCGCTCCGAACACATCGATACTGAAAATAGGCATGGTTCACCCCATACCTGAAAAAATGATTTCAGAATTTGCTTCAAAGGTAAAAAAATTATATGTAGTTGAGGAGCTGGAACCCTTCTTTGAGAACCAGATTTTGAAAATGGGAATCCAGGTTACAGGCAAACAGAAGCTTCCTGTTATGGGTGAACTCAATGCCCAGCTGATAGCGGAAAAGCTTTTTGACAGAAAGTTCGAGGCGTCAAAGGTGCAAGCCGGACAGCCCATACCTGTGAGACCGCCTGTTATGTGCCCGGGATGTCCTCACCGGGGCATGTATTACGTATTGAAAAAATTAAAATTAAATGTAAGCGGAGACATAGGCTGTTATACTCTCGGTGCACTGCCTCCCAACGAATGTATGGACACCTGTATCTGCATGGGTGCCAGCATTGGTGTGGCACATGGCATGGAAAAGGCCCGGGGCAGTGAATTCAGAAAGAAGACGGTAGCGGTTATTGGGGATTCAACCTTTATTCATTCGGGGATTACAGGGCTTATTGACGTAGTGTATAACAAGGGAAATTCAACCGTGATGATATTGGACAACTCCATAACAGGTATGACCGGGCATCAGCACAATCCCACCACCGGATTTACGATCAAGGGAGAACCCACCAGACAGGTGGATCTTGAGCTGCTCTGCAAGGCTGTGGGGATAGAAAGGGTTACAGTAGTTGATCCCTTTGATGTAAAAGAGCTTGAAAAAGTGGTCAAAGCCGAGATAGAAGCTGATGAACCGTCGGTTATCGTATCACAGAGACCCTGTGCCCTGTTGAAAAATGTTAAGTTTGAAGGCAGCCGGAAGATTTCCCGTGAAAAGTGCAAAACCTGCAGAGCCTGTATGAAGATAGGATGTCCAGCCATAGTTGACAAGAAAGACCACCTGGAGATCAATCCTGCGCTTTGCGTTGGCTGCAAGCTGTGTACAAAAGTCTGTAGCTTTGATGCAATAGAAAGGATGGACGGTTAAAATGGATAAATTAAATCTTTTGATAGTTGGTGTGGGTGGACAGGGAACTTTGCTGGCCAGCAGAATATTGGGCACGGTCGCATTAAAAATGGACTTTGATGTAAAGGTTTCGGAAGTACATGGAATGTCTCAGAGAGGCGGAAGTGTGGTTACTTATGTCAGGTTCGGAAAGAAAGTCTATTCACCGCTGATCGAAAAGGGTGAAGCCGATCTGATAATTGCCTTTGAAGAGCTGGAAGCATTAAGGTGGATCGATTACCTTACGGGAGACGGCAAAATGATAATAAATGAGCAGGAAATTGATCCGATGCCGGTCATTATAGGAAAGGCAAAATATCCAGAAAATATTCTGGAAACACTTAAGGCCGAACACAGCATATATTCACTTGACGCTTTGAAAATTGCCCGCCGGTGCGGTACCATAAAGGCTGTAAATATCGTGCTTCTGGGTGTGATGGCACGGCTGGCCGGAATTGACAGGCAAATATTCGTGGATGCCATCCATGAAGTGGTTCCGGCCAGGGTTTTAGAGGTCAATCTGAAGGCCTTTGAAGAAGGGTATAGTTATCACTGGTAAATACATAATTTCTTAGCATTTGAAAATTAAGCCGATTGCTTTTGTGTGGGGCGGCGCTGCTGTAAACCCTGAAAGCCATTCCGGGGTGGGATGTTTGGCGAAATATAAAGAGGTATGGATAATGCCCTGCATTTGTCATGCCTTAAACTAAATATCTGAATCTTGGAGGGATTGTATTATGTCTTATTGGAACGAGAAATACGAATGTATGTCCAGAGACGAAATGAGAAAAGTTCAGACCGAACGGCTCATAAAAACAGTTA
>JAFABO010000098.1 GCA_023426005.1 Bacillota bacterium
ATGAGTTCCAGAATTTTATAATGGAGCCATGGGACGGACCTGCCGCCATGGCATTCACCGACGGCGATGTGATAGGCGGAATGCTTGACAGAAACGGACTTCGTCCATCAAGATACTATGTGACAAAGGATGACAAGGTTGTACTTGCATCCGAAGTCGGAGTAGTTGATATCAAACCTGAAAACATACGGTACAAGGGCAGGCTTGAACCAGGCAGAATGCTTCTTATAGATACCAGGGCACAGAGGATTATTTCCGATGAAGAAATAAAGGAAAGTGTCTCTAAAATGCACCCATATGGTGAATGGGTAAAGAAACATATATTCAAACTCAGTGACATGCCTGCTGAAAAAGCCGGGGAGGAAAAAGCAGGAGAGGATTTGCTGCAGCAGCAGAAGGCTTTCGGATATACCTTTGAAGATATAAACAAGTATATACTGCCCATGGCGGCTTCGGGTGCCGACCCTGTGGGAGCAATGGGTATGGACACTCCTCTGGCGGTGTTGTCCGAAAAGCCGCAGATGTTGTACCTTTACTTCAAGCAGCTGTTCGCCCAGGTTACAAATCCGCCTATTGACGGTATCAGAGAGGAAATAGTAACCTCCGGCAGCATATTGCTGGGAACGGCGGGAAACCTGCTTGAGCCTGACCAGGAAAAGACCGGAAGTATCTTCCTTGAACATCCTGTTTTGACAAATGAACAGCTCAATACCTTAAAAAATTTAAATAATGAAAAATTCAAGGCAGCTACCATTTCAATGCTCTATAAAGTGGCTGAAGGCCCCATGGCAATGGAAAAGGCCTTGAAAAGAATCTTCAAGGAAGCTGACAAGGCTATAAGTGAAGGAGTTAATATTATTGTTCTTTCAGACAGGGGAGTGGACAGGGAATATGCGGCAGTACCGGCTTTATTGGCATCTTCAGGACTCCATCACCACCTGATAAGAAAAGAGATAAGAACAAGTGTGGGCATTGTGCTGGAATCAGGCGAGCCAAGGGAAGTACACCATTTCTGTACCCTCATAGGTTACGGTGTAACAGCGGTAAATCCATATCTGGCCTATGAAACGATAAAAGAGCTTTCCGACAAGGGCCTGCTTGGCTCCCTGACCTATGAGGAAGCCAGAAAGAACTTTATAAAAGGGACTGTAAAAGGTGTTCTCAAGGTACTCACAAAGATGGGTATCTCTACCATCCGCAGTTACCATGGCGCCCAGATTTTTGAAGCGGTAGGCCTCAGAAAGGACCTGATAGACACTTACTTTACACATACGCCTTCCAGACTTGAAGGTATCGGCATAGATGAAATTGCCATGGAAAATCAGCTGAGACACGAAAGTGCCTATGTTGAGTCTCCGTACAGCGACACTCTTGAAGTGGGCGGAACCTTCCAGTCAAAGGATGACGGCGAAGTTCACATGTATAATCCCGAAACCATATATATGCTCCAGAAGGCATGCCGTGAGGGAGATTACCAGCTCTTCAGGAAATATTCCAAAAAGATAAATGAAGAAGAAATCATTACCTTAAGAAGTATGCTTGAATTTAACTATAATATAGGAGATACGATTCCTGTTGAAGAGGTTGAATCAGTCGACTCAATTGTTAAGAGATTCAAGACAGGCGCCATGTCCTACGGCTCCATAAGCAAGGAAGCCCATGAATGTCTGGCTGTAGCCATGAACAGACTGGGAGGAAAGAGCAACACCGGAGAGGGCGGGGAAGCTCCTGAGAGATTCAGGTTATTGGCAAACGGGGACTCCAAAAAGAGTGCCATCAAGCAGGTTGCTTCGGGACGGTTCGGTGTTACCAGCAACTACCTGGCAAATGCCGTTGAAATACAGATAAAGATGGCCCAGGGCGCAAAGCCGGGAGAAGGCGGACAGCTCCCGGGACGCAAGGTCTATCCTGAAATTGCAAAGGTCAGGCACTCAACTCCGGGCGTGGACCTGATTTCACCGCCGCCGCACCATGATATATACTCGATTGAGGATTTGGCGGAGCTTATACATGACCTGAAAAATGCCAACAACAAGGCAAGGATCAATGTAAAGCTTGTTTCAGAGGTTGGGGTTGGTACCATTGCGGCGGGTGTTGCAAAGGGTAAGGCCGATGTAATACTTATCAGCGGATATGACGGAGGAACAGGTGCATCCCCCTGGACAAGTATTAAAAATGCAGGTCTTCCCTGGGAGCTTGGGCTTGCGGAAACCCACCAGACTTTGGTGCTTAACAGGCTGAGAGACCGGGTTGTGGTTGAAACCGACGGAAAGCTGCTTACCGGTAAGGATGTGGTTATTGCCGCACTGCTGGGGGCGGAGGAATACGGTTTTGCCACTACTCCTCTTATAGCACTGGGCTGCGTAATGATGCGAGTGTGTAATCTCAACACATGTCCTGTGGGCATAGCTACACAGAACGAACAGCTGAGGAGGAATTTTACAGGCAAGCCTGAATATGTGGAGAACTTTATGAGATTTATCGCTCAGGAAATGCGTGAAATAATGGCAAAGCTGGGCTTCAGAAGTATAAATGAGATGGTTGGACGTACCGACCGGCTGAAGGCAAAGGATAATATAAAGCATTGGAAGGCATCCCAGCTTGATTTGTCGGCAATACTTTACCAGCCTTATGCAGGTTCTGATGTGGGCAGGTACAACATGCGGGAGCAGAACCATATGATGGATAAGTCACTGGGAATCAAAAAGCTTCTGAGAATGTGCAAGCCCGCCCTGGAAGAAAGGAAACCAATCAGAGCCAAGCTCAAAATTAAGAATATTGACAGGGTTGTGGGGACTGTGATAGGCAGTGAAATATCAAGGAGATACGGCGAGGAAGGCCTTCCGGAGGACACTGTCAAACTGGGCTTCGTAGGTTCGGCAGGACAGAGCTTCGGAGCCTTCATACCAAAGGGTATGACTCTTGAACTGGAGGGAGACTCCAACGATTACATCGGAAAGGGCCTTTCAGGAGGAAAAATCATTGTTTATCCTCCTAAAGCCTCAGATTTCCAACCTGAGAAAAACATTCTCATAGGTAATGTCGCTTTCTACGGTGCTACTGAAGGTGAAGCGTATATCAACGGTATTGCAGGTGAAAGATTCTGTGTGAGAAACAGCGGCATCAAAGCTGTAGTTGAAGGAGTTGGAGATCATGGCTGCGAATACATGACCGGAGGCAGAGTTGTGATACTCGGCAGGATAGGAAGAAATTTTGCAGCAGGTATGTCGGGCGGTATAGCATATGTCCTGGACTTTGACGAGGCATATTGCAACAAGTCCCTGGTATTGCCGGAAAAGCTCACTGACGGCGCCGAGCTGAACAATATTAAAGAGATGATAGAAAAACATGTTTCATATACAGGCAGTCCTTTAGGTAAAAAAGTCCTTGCCGACTGGAAGAATTATTCACAGAGGTTCACCAGGATAATACCGGAGGATTACAAGAAAATGCTTGAGAACATTGAGAATGCCCACCGTAAGGGATTGGCCGGTGACGAAGCATTGATGGCGGCATTTCAGGAGAGTTTAAAAAATTAAGGAATTAAGGTGGATTGCGATGGGAAAAGCTACTGGATTTTTAGAATATGAAAGGATAGACCCCGAAAAAAGACCTCCGGAGGAAAGGATAGGAGACTGGAAGGAAATCCGTATTGAGCGTGATCCTGAGGTGATAAAGACCCAGGCTGCAAGATGTATGAACTGCGGAATTCCCTTCTGCCACGGAGGGGTACTTTTAAACGGAATGGCTGCCGGCTGCCCTGTTCACAACCTTATTCCGGAGTGGAATGACCTGGTGTACAGGGGACAGTGGAAGGAAGCTTATAAGAGGCTTATCAGAACAAATCCGTTTCCGGAATTCACTGGCCGGGTGTGCCCTGCTCCCTGTGAAGGTTCATGTACCGAAGGCTACAATATGGAGCCGGTTACAATACATGAAATCGAATATGAAATCATTGAAAGAGCCTTTGCGGAGGGGTGGGTGGAAACAAAGAAGAACCGGCCCACAGGAAAGAAAGTTGCCGTTGTGGGTTCAGGGCCGTCAGGTTTGTCGGCTGCGTATTATCTGAACCATGTGGGACATGAGGTTACGGTATATGAGAGAAATGACAGGCCCGGAGGACTTCTGATGTATGGAATACCAAATATCAAAATCGACAAGGGCATTGTCGAAAGAAGAATAAAACTCCTGAAGGAATCGGGAATCCAATTTGTGTTGAACACTGAAGTAGGCAGGGATATCAGCGCACAGGAGCTGGTGGACGGCTATCATGCGGTTGTTCTCTGCGGCGGAGCTACAAAGGCCAGAGGTCTTAATGTGCCGGGCAGTGATCTGAAGGGGATATACTACGCGGTTGACTTCCTGAAAGCCAATACAAAGAGCCTTCTGGATTCAAAGCACCAGGATGGAAATTACATCGGCGCAAAAGACAAAAATGTTATTATCATCGGGGGCGGCGATACCGGAACCGATTGTGTGGCCACAGCCTTGAGACATGGCTGCAGGAGTGTTCACCAGTTTGAAATCATGCCTGAGCCTCCAAAGGAGAGGGAGCCTAAATCAAATCCCTGGCCCGAATGGCCAAAGAAGCTTAAAGTGGACTACGGTCAGCAGGAAGCTATAGCGGTTGCGGGCAAGGATCCGAGAAACTACCTCATTAACACTACAAGGATAGCCGGAAATGATGAGGGCGAGGTTACAGAGGTCCACACTGTTGAAGTAACCTGGGGTAAGGATGCACAGGGCAGATTCGGCCCGCAGCCGGTACCAGGCAGCGAAAAGGTTTGGAAGGCCGATTTGATACTTCTGGCAATGGGTTTCCTTGGGCCGGAAGATACCATACCAAACGAACTCGGCTTGGAAAGAGATCCGAGGAGCAATATAAAGGCTGAGTTTGAAGAGCATCAGACCAGCGCCGACAAGGTATTTGCCGCCGGAGACATGCGAAGAGGCCAGAGTCTGGTAGTCTGGGCAATTCAGGAAGGGAAGCTGGCCGCAAGAGAAGTTGACAGGTTCCTTATGGGCAGATCCACAATAAAAAGCTAAGAGTTAGACATTGCAAATAGAATTAACCCGTTGTGCAGGCTAAATTGGCCCTCAACTTTGCATTAAAGGGGCAGGGATGCTGGCCGGAAGCACTATGCTTTTACAGGTATTCCGGCTGGCAAGGCTATTATTGCATCTGTTTTGCCATTTGCTCCACTACATTTTTCATTTTGTGGACTATCTCGGGGGCGTCCATTTGGGGAGCAAACAGTTCGATCAGGCACAGCTTCCGGCTGCACATGGCTTCTGCCTGCTCTATGGCAGTATCGAGCTCTTTATTTGTATAAACTTTGGCTGCAAAGAAATCTCCTCCGAAGGCTTCCAGCAGTTTTGCATAATCCCATGAGGCAATATTATTGTAGGGAGCAGGTTTGGGAGCGGTATTAAGATATTTTTCAATGGTATATTCACTGTTGTTGACTAAAAATATAATCGGTTTACAATTATTGGCCAGCATGGAGCTGAATTCCTGGACAGTCATCTGATTAGAACCGTCACCTACGAATAATATGACCCTCCTGTTTTTATCGGCCATACATGCGCCGAAGGTGGCAGGAGTTCCATAGCCGATACTGCCCCAGCCTCCCTGGGTGATGTAGGTGGCACCCTTGGGCAGCTTAAACAGAGCACTTCCGAATTGAAAGCTCCCGGCATCCGCAACCAGGATATCACTTTCCTTAAGCATTTTTTGGATTCTGGGATAATAGTACCTGGCAGTGACAGGCTCCTCCAGGTAAGGGTAATCATTTTCATATGAAAAGCTGACTTTTGGAATTGAGGGCATTTGTTTGTTGACCCTGCCCGTAAGTTCATTCAATATATCCTGAATTAACACATTTTCATATGCTGTCATACCAACATTGACTTTATCGGACTGAATATCTATTAAATTCAGAGGGTTTACTCTGGCTGTAAATGCGCCGGTATTGTAGTCGGACCAGTTGGTGCCTACCGCCAGTACACAGTCTGAGGTTTCTACAATGTTTTGCACCTGGGTATTTCCAAGACTGCCCGCGTAAAGCCCTATAAAGTTTTTGTGCCTTTCATCAAAGGAACCCTTTCCCATCATCATTGTTGCCACAGGAAGGTTTATTTTTTCAACAAGCTGTTGTACCTGAGCCTGTAAATTATATCTTGACACGTGAATCCCTGAAAGCAGCACCGGACTTTGTGACTGATCTATTCTGCTGCTGATATGCTGAACAGCAGCTTGCAGAGAGGGTTGGCTTGTCTGCTTTTTTGAGATATTCACATCCCTTTGCACAACCGGTTTAGTGACAATATCGGAAGCAATCAGCAGATATACGGGTTTTTTTGATTCTTTTGCAGCTTCAATGGCAGTAGGGATTTCAATAGCCGCATTTTCCGGTGTTATTTTGGCGGTGTATTGGGATATGAACCCATATAGATTTTTGAAAACTTCAAAATCACCGTCCAGAAGAGTGTGGTGCATCTGCTTATGCTCTTGCTGTACTGCGGTTTTAGGTCCGCCAATGATATGGATTACAGGTACACTTTCGCAATATGCTCCTGCAATGGCATTACAGGTGCTTAACTCCCCAACGCCAAAGGTGGTTATCAGAGCGCTTATACCTTTGACCCTGGAATACGCATCGGCAGCGTATCCGGCGTTTAACTCATTGCAGCAGTTGACAAATTTGATCCTGCCGTATTCCTCCAGGGCATTTAAAAGCGAAAAATTGTAGTCGCCGGGAACACCAAAGATATCGGTTATTCCCTCATTGCTTAAACAATCATATAAAAAGCCGCCAATAGTTTTATTTTCCATTTGATGCTCCATTCTGCTGCTGGGCAGCGATACAGAAAATGTACTTTTTTCTGGTAAAATCGAGTGGCAATTAGTACAACGCAGTTATTTTAGTATCACCACTCTCTGGAGATTCATGCCTATTTTCAAAGTTTTTTTGGAAGGCCGGCGTTAGCGGTTTTCAAGCTAATTGAGGAAAAAAGCAGCTTGTACATCAACTATAAACAATTTGAGGTTTTTGTAATAAAATACATTTAAAAGTCGATTTTGCTTGAAATTACAAATTTAATAATATAAGATAGCTATAAGAAATAAAATTTAAGGAGGTAGTAAAAGTGAAATACCAGATCAAACAAAAGATTTTTTCCCTTGGTGACGGATTTAAAATCAAGAATGGTACCGGAGAGGACGTTTATACCGTTAAAAGCCAGCTGTTATCAATTGGCAATAAGCTCAAAATATTGGATTTGTCCGGTAACGAACTCTGCCAGATAGAACAAAAACTTTTAAAATTTATGCCCGAATATAAAATAATAATTTCGGGACAGGAATTTGCCACCGTTAAGAAAAAATTCTCGTTATTAAGACATAATTTTGCTATTACCGGTGCCGGCGGAAATTTCACAGTGGTAGGGAATTTAGCCGGATATGATTTTACAATTAAAAATGGAGACACCGCTATTGCCCGGATATCAAAAAAGTTCTTTTCAACGTCGGATACATATGGTGTGGAAATTGATGACGAGCAGGACCAGATAGTTGGTTTAGCTCTGGCAATCGTCATAGATATGGTCTGTTTTAACCAAAAGTAGTAAGTGAGCCCTGTAAAAAAACTCAGTACCGTCAGGGTACTGAGTTTTTTTAGGATATATTTTATGTTTTAAACTCCAGTTTTGAGTCCTGCCAACGCCTGTAAAGTATAAACAATCCCACTGTACCCAATATCAGCTGACCTATAAGGATTGAGTAGGCCGAAGGGACAATATAGTTAATGATTAAGGGAAGCCCATCCCATAAACCGTGTAAGGCAACCACAGTAAAATATGCCTTGATTACATGACTATTTATATAAAATCTGCCCTGGACACTTTCTCTCAGCAGTATACTCGACAGTATCGCAGTCCAGGTTCCATGGCCGACCGGAGATGCTATCCCCCGTATCAAAGTAATGAATACCGTTTGAGACAGGCTGCCGCCGCTCTGGAGAAAAGCGGTAAATGCGTATCCGGTACTTTCAAAGGCGGCAAAGCCCATACCTGCCGCAGAACCAAGAATGATCCCGTCCAGCATGGAATTATACCGTCTGTGCCTTGCAATCAAAAAAACACCTATAAGTTTTGTAAACTCCTCAATAATGCCTACCGTAAAAGCCGTTATAAATGTGAGCTCAGGGATAAAAATAGGTTCCAGCAGAGATGCGGCAATAGTGCCAAGTGCTCCTCCAAAGAAAAAACACATGGCAGTGGCCGACATATTAACGCTGAACATTTCCCTCCTTTCATAAAAGAAGGAGACAAAGGCTACGGGTACCAAAAAGTTTCCGATCAGTACAATACTGGGAAAAAGGTTAATGTTGCCGGTCAGTATCAATGTTATAATCGTGGCCGCATAAATAATAAAGCCGAATAAAAGCACACGCAGCCAATATTTTCGTTTTATTTTATTATCCATCATATCACCTGAATTTTTATTTATTATTATAATTGCAATTTATTAAAAATAAATCCTTGGAAATTATACACTTTTCACTTTTAGATAAAAAATTATATGTAATTAATGGGAACTAAAACTATAATTGACAAATATATACAATAATTATATTATTTATATCGACAGAAAGATTTATTGAAGCTGGGTTTCATAAATGATAAACCGAAGGAGGAATGGTAATGTACAAAAACATAAAACAGGGAGATATGATTCAGGTACCGGTTCGGTAATATTTACAGTTACACATTTCAGCCAATATGCAATAGTATATTCGAAAGTAACCTTTAATGATTTGAAGAAGTATCCTGAAGCGGAAGAAGCCGTACAGGTATTGGCATCCAGGGGAATACTGGAAGGTACTGCCCATAACCTTTTCAGTCCCGGAAAAAGTATAACAAGAGGAGAGTTTGCAATGCGGACTATCAATGCTTTTAGTTTAACTGCAGGATATAATGACAATTTCAGTGATGTCGGAGAAACCGATGAATACTATGATGCGCTGGGAATAGCAAAGGCGCTTGGACTTATGAACGGTACGGGCAATAACCGGTGCAGTCCGGAAAAGCCCATAACCAGGCAGGAAATGCTGACAATTATGGCAAAGATCCCGAAGTTGGCCGGTAAGGATACGTTATCGGGAACGGCGGAAGATATCAGTAAATTTAAGGATGTTTCGAAAGTGGCCAAATATGCTTATGAAAGTGTTGCGGCTATGGTTGGTTCCGGCCTGTTCACGGTCACCAGAGACAGGCTGAATCCCACAGCAGCAGTTACCAGAGCGGAGATGGCACAAATTCTTTATAAAATTTATAAGCTCAAACTCAATTAAAAAACCAATCCATTATGAGCAGTACACCCCCAAAAATTCATTTGTTTTGAATGGTAATAGTGCGCCTCTTTTCTTCTGTCAAAAGGTATTTAATGTATAATCTTATACAGAATTGCAGAAAATAATCCATACATTTGCATTATACTTTAAAAAACGAGAAATTATGTAATACATAAGTTTTTGTGCTATAATTAGAAAAATAGATAGATGCTGTTCCAGAAATTGTAATTATCTTGCTGATAATGTTCATAATTTTTTAAGGGAAGGCGTTAAATCATGTATACAAATGAGGATAAAGTCAATATTGGTTCTTCCATTGAGCAAATCATGGATCTTCTTATGAAAATGAATTCCGAATATGCAAATCTCACCTCCAAAGTACAAAGTCTTGAAAACAGGCTGGCGGCAGTATCTGTGCTGATTGATATCAATGAGTATATGGGAAATATCCTGAGTTTCTCGGATATAATCAGCTATTTAAAGGATGTTATAGCCGGCGTATTGGGTCTGGATTGTAAAATCTATACACCGGCAGAGATATCCCGGATGGAGCTCGATCCCAAATACCTTATAAGCAGTGAACTCTATCTGCCGGATGTCAAAGAGGCCGGTGATGAGCTTTTCGGGTACAGCTCAGGCTGCCTGGGAATCCTGAATCTTTTAAAGCGGGGGCATATCTATGGCTACCTGGTCATCCATCACGAAAGACCCGATATGATAGATAATGACAAGAAAGAGCTATTACAGTTAATAAAAAGCCAGATATGCATATACTTTGAGAATGCGGACCTCTTTGCAAAAGTAAGGGATTCGGCTGAAAGAGACGGGCTGACAGGCCTGTATAACAGGCTGTTCCTCTCTCAGCTGCTGGACGACTGGAAAAACAAGATGTCTGATATCAACGGTGCAATCATCCTTGATATTGACAATTTCAAGCTGATAAACGACAGATACGGACATCTCAATGGAGATAATGTTATCAACATGCTGGTTAAAGCCATAAAGGATTCCATAGAAAATCTGCCGGTCCTGGCAATCCGATATGGCGGGGAAGAGTTTCTGCTATTGACGAAAAATATGGAAAATACGGACATATTAAATGTTGCAGAGAGTATCAGAAAGGAATTTAATTCTCTGAATTTTCAGGAGAGCAGTTTAAGTGTCAGTGTAGGGGTATCAATTCTGGGACAGTCCTGCAGAGTGACGGATCATCTGGAGCTCATCCGCACCGCCGACAGCGCGCTTTACATTGCAAAGAGGATAGGGAAAAACACCGTTGTGCTGTCGGATGAGGATTCCCAGCTGTTTGAAAATGTTTCATTTGACATTACAAAATATCTTTCAAAATATAATAGGTTTAATACGATGGGAGGAATTTACAGAATCAACTTCAGCAGTACCAGGCTTCTTTCCGCTGAGGAATTTAACAGACTCAGGAGATGTATTGCATCATGCTTCAGGGAGTATGACAATATTTACGATTCGGTTTCTTTGTCATTCGTAGTGCTGTCGGACAATGAGATACCTCTGGAGCTGATGAGGGAAAAAATAGAGAAGGCTCTTGCACGCGCAGAATTTGATTTCCTCACATTTGATATGTTTTCACATTCGGACGCTTACCGTGAGATTATGCTGCACAGTGAAAGAGTCGCAGCCATATGTACTTCACTGGCAGAAGCCTACGGCCTGTCGGAGGAGGAATGTAAAAAGGTAAAGCTTGCGGCAGCCAACCACGATGTTGGCAAACTGTATATTGATCCCGGAATATTGAATAAACCCGGTAAATTGACTCCCGAGGAATACAAAAAAGTCAAGATGCATGCATTTTACAGCTACCAGTATGCAAAAAGCAGGGAAAATCTTAAGGAAGTCGCAGATTATATTCTCTATCACCATGAATATATGGATGGTTCGGGATACTTCAGGAAAACCGATATTCCTTTGTGTTCGCAGATTATTGTGGTTGCCGACATTTTTGATGCTCTGACTGAAAACAGGTGCTACCGGAAAGCCTTTACCAGAAATGAAGCTATTGAAATAATGGAAAAGGAACAGCATAAATTTGATAAAAAGCTATTTGAGCTTCTTAAGCAAATGCATGTCTATATTTAAGCATATCTTTCAACCCGGTCGGCCGTTATATTTTGCATTTCTGAAAGTTCCTATTTATTTGAAGTCAACATAGTATATATTATTGTGGAATTTCTTAAAAGAGGCGGAAAAATATTATGTTGACTTCAGTTGAGTATATAAGGCAGTCTGTGGAAACCAATCTGTTTTTCTTAAGAATTATGAAGGAACACCTCATATTTGCTGCTTCTGCTCTGACCCTGAAGGATGAAGGGCTGGTTCCCAAACTCCTGGAACTCAAGGAAAGGTTTGAGAGACTGCTGGAGGAGACAATTATACTTGCAAAAGGTACGGTTGACCCAAAAACTATTTCGGCAGGGGATATTGTAACTCAGTATACATATAAGGCTGAATTGAAAACAATGGAGTATACAGGGCTTGCCATAAATACTGAAATTACTCTCCAGGAAATCAGATTGCTGAACTACCCCGGAACGGCCGGGAGATATTCCCGCGAACATTCGGTTGATATGCTGAACAAAAGGATAATTGCCCTTTTGGAGACTGCTGTGAAGTCACAGAAGGAAATACTTCAGAAGGTTCTGGACTGTGAAGTATTTACGTATATTTATCCGCTGCTGCTGGATCATATCACCCGGGAGGCCGGGGAGTACCTGCGGCATTTACAGTCGCTGCAGAAGAGGGAGGATATCCGCAGTGAAGCCGGCCAAACGGCTAAACAGGTGGCTTTTTGGAACGATATAATGGGTGAGCATGCAAAATTTATGAGAGGCATGTTTGATCCTGCAGAGGTTGAGCTGATCAGGGTGGCCAACGGTTTTTCAGACGAATTCGATGAGCTGACGGCTGTTGCCGTAGAAGCTTATCAAAAGCCGGAGCAATTGCCCCGGATAATACGGGAAAGCTTGACTGCCACCACAAATATCAGGAATTTCAAGGAACAGGGAACTGAAGGCATTCTGGCCTGCAAAATCAGATCGGTTATTCTGCCGTTGTTGGGTGACCATGTTCTGAGAGAAGCCAATCATTATCTTCAACAGTTAAAAAATGTATAAAAAAACAGATCAGCAATACCTGAAAAGGTTGTGGATCTGTTTTTTTATGTAAATATTTAAAAAATGGCCTGTACAAATATTAATGCAATACTATATAATATATAAATATAACCTGGTGATAAAATCTGATACCAAATTAAAATTTTAAGGAGGGTTTATATGGTAGGTACCATATATAAAAACGTCTACAATCCGGAGGCCGCGGCTCTTAAATTCAAGGACAGTACTATTACCTACAAGCAACTGGATGAAAGTGTTACAGGATATGCCAATTATTTTAGGAAAATAGGACTCAGGACAGGAGAACGGGTCATATTGAGCTGTACAAATTCACCTGAATTTATTTTTTCTTATTTCGGTGTTGTGAGAAACGGTGGAATAATTGTTCCTATCAATCTGCTGCTTACTATGGAGGAAATAACTTATCTGATTAAGGATTCCGAAGCTAAAATGATGATCATCCACCCTCTTATTTTACAAAAGGCTAAAATTACAAAAGATACAATACAAAATGCCCTGAACATAGAAGTCATTGTGCTGGAGGAAGAGCTTAAACAAAATGCTTCGGAGCTTTCAGGCGCCGGGTTTGAGGACTTTGGCGACCAGAGTGCAATATCCACTTTTTTGTATACTTCGGGTACGACAGGCAGGCAGAAAGCAGCCATGCTGACACATAAAAACCTGGTGTTCAATGCTGAGCAATGCAGGCTCGGACTGAAGGGGGTGCCCGGGGATAATTATATGTGCGTGCTTCCCATGTTCCACGTATTCGCATTTACAGCCTGTGTCCTGATGCCGCTTTGGTCGGGTGCCTGTATAACTATAATTGAAAGCTTCCAGCCAAAGGAAGTGGTGGAAGCCCTGGTCAAGGATAAAATAACAGTATTTATGGGCGTTCCCGCCATGTATGTGGTTTTGCTGGAAGCAGGAAAAAACAGTATGGGCTTTCCCGACCTTCGTCTGGCGGTATCGGGCGGGGCTGCTCTTCCTGTGGAAATCTTCAGGCAGGCCAAAGAAATATTGAAGCTACCTGTGGTCGAAGGCTACGGATTGACCGAAGCAGCTCCGGCAGTTTGCTTCAATCCGTTGGACGGAGTTCAGAAGGAGGGTTCCATAGGGCTGCCGCTGCCTTATCAGGAGTGCAGGATCGTGGATGGCAACAATAAGGAACTGCCTGCCGAACAGGTTGGAGAGCTGGCTGTCCGGGGAGAAAATGTAATGCTGGGCTACTACAAACAGGAAGAGGAAACACACAGGACTCTGGTTGACGGCTGGCTTCTTACCGGCGATATGGCTAAAAAGGACCGGGAAGGCTACATCTATATTGTCGACCGGAAAAAGGATATGGTGATTGTGGGTGGTATGAATGTTTATCCCAGAGAGGTTGAAGAGGTGATTTACCAGTATTCAAAAGTCAGGGAAGCTGCCGTGATCGGTTTGGAGGACAAGCTCAGGGGAGAATATGTCAAGGCCTTTGTAGTGCTCAAGGAGGGAGAAGAGTGCACTTCCAGGGAGCTCCTGCGCTATATGAAGGAAAGACTTGCTGTGTACAAGCTCCCAAGAGAAATAGAATTCATAGACAGCCTGCCCAAGAACAGTACCGGTAAGATCATGAAAAGGTGGCTGAAGGAGCTGTAGAGTAAATTTTAAATAAAAAATATAAGCGGGGAAATAAATGGTGGCACCAAATGAGTTATTTGTATTTGGGGCTGCCATTTATTTATGTCCGGAATTAATTTACTTGAAAATCCCATAGCCGGCTATTGGAAAGTGAGACGGCATTTGCGCCGGCCTCAAATGCCTTTGTTATTTGACCTTCCTCACTGATCAAACCTCCCAAAATTATTGGCTTGCTAAAATGTTCATTATATCTTTGAACAATAGATGGGGCAATAGCCGGCATGATTTCCACAGCATCGGGCTTGTTTTCCCTTATGGCCTCCAGGGAATTGTTGAAGGATTTTGTATCGATAAGAAAAATTCTTTGCAAGGTAAATAAGCCCTCTTTTTTTGCCGACCTGATAATATTGCTTTTTGTACTTACAATCCCGAACGGATTTATTTGTTTCTTCAGGAAGTGCAAAGCTTCCTTATCACTATTTAAACCTTTTAGCAGATCCATGTGTATAAATATGGGCTTATGCCGGAAGCAGCCACGTGCAGCCGCCGATAAAATTGAATTAATATCCGCATTCATATAAATGACCGCAGAGGATTTAGATTTTAAGGCATTGTCTAAATTATTGCTTTCACATGCCGCTATTATGGTTTTATTGAAAATGTCAGTACCCAAAATGCACCTCGTGTATATATAATTATAAATTTATTATACAGTTGGATAATTCCGAAACGGATGAGTTGACATGATATTTACATATAATTAACGTGCGATTAATGGACAATATACGGCAAAGGAGGTAAACTGTAAGCAGCAGGAAAACCCGGAAAACCGGGAACTCAATAGTGGGGCGGCTTATGAGGTGGAGGCGAAGAGAAAACCTTATGACAAACATGTGTGCACCATTCCAAAATTCGGTGATGGTACTATATGTTATGTTATAAGTTATTTTTTTGCCTTTTTATTGTATTGATGATGTAGTGGTCAAATTGGAAATGCACCTGCAAGTATGCATTTGTTTGAGAGGAGATTTTTATGAAGAAGAGAAGAAGCACGGCTATTCTGACAAGTATGGTATTGATTTTTTCATTGCTTTTTGGGGGATGCGGCTATAGCGCGGAGGTGGCAGCTCAGGAAGGGAGTACAGCTGTAGCCGGAAGCGCTGAGACAGCAGCCCGAAGTGACTCCGGAGCAGGAAAGGAAAAGGTTGAGCTGACCTTTTATTATCCTGTAGCAGTTGGTGGGCCTTTAACAAAGGTCATCGATGAAATGGCTGCTGACTTTACAAAAGAAAATCCAGACATAATTATTAAACCTGTATATACCGGAAGCTATGCGGATACAAGAACCAAGGTGCAGACAGCAATTCAGGGCAATAAGCCTCCCGAAACAGCAATAATGTTTTCAACCGACCTGTTCTCCTTGCTGGATATGAACGCAATTGTGGATATGGATAGCTTTGTCAAAACCGATAGCGATAAGAAGTTCCTGGAGGATTTTTACCCGGGTTTTATGACGAATTCACAAACAGCCGGTAAAACCTGGGGTATACCCTTCCAGAGAAGTACAATTATTTTGTATTATAACAAAGATGCTTTTAAAGAAGTCGGACTTGATGCCGAGAAGGCTCCGGAAACCTGGGATGAGCTGGTGGACTTTGGGAAGAAACTGAATAAACCCGGACGCTGGGGTATAGAGATTCCTTCAACGGGATATGCCTACTGGATGATGCAGACCTTTGCGCTCCAGCAGTCGGATAAGAACCTCATGAACGCAGATGGAAATGAAGTGTATTTTAATTCTGCCGAGACAAAGAGTGGATTGCAGTTCTGGCTGGAGCTGTCCGGGATACATAAGATAATGCCTGAAAATATTCTTGAGTGGGCCACTGTGCCTACGGATTTCATAGAGGGCAGGACAGCCATGATGTATCATACAACAGGAAATCTCACCAGTGTAAAAAACGGCGCTAAATTTGACTTCGGTACTGCTATGCTGCCCGCCAAAAATAAGAGGGGAACACCCACCGGCGGCGGAAATTTTTATATCTTTAAGAATACTACCCAGGAAAAGCAGCAGGCTGCGTGGGAATTTATCAAATGGATGACCCAACCGGAGCGTGTAGCACAGTGGAGCATTGATACCGGCTATGTTGCAACCAGAAAACAGGCGTATGAAACAGAAAAAATGAAAAGCTATGTAAAGGATTTCCCATATGCACTTACTGCCCGCGATCAGCTGGAGTATGCCTCTGCTGAACTTTCCACCCATGAAAATGGCAGAGTGACAAAAATAATTGAAGATAATATCCAGGCAGCTCTTACACAGAAAAAATCGGTCGAGGAGGCACTGAAGGATGCTCAGAATGAGGCTGAGCAGGTGCTGAAGGCATTTAAAAAATAGAAGTCCCAGTAATTTGCGGGGGAAAACTGCATGCATATAAATACAATTTACCGGCAAGGCGGGAAGCATACCGGCAGGAGGATGCTTCTCCGGCCTTTATATTTAAAGCGTATACTGATAAATAATTTGAAAGCATGGATGCTGGTTCTGCCTTCATTTATATTTCTCATGCTTTTTACGTTATACCCAATTTATACTACAATATTCAACAGCTTGTATTTAAAAAATCTTTCAATGGCGGTTCCACAATTTATTGGTTTTGGGAACTATCAAAACCTGCTCCGGGATCAGGTCTTTTTGCAGGCTGTCAAGAATAATCTTATAATTGCGCTTGTCACAATTCCTTTAAGCCTGATAATTGCACTTTCAATGGCCTTATTTGCAAATATGAAAGCAAGAGGTAGAGGATTGATCCGCGCAGGGTATTTTTATCCAACCCTGCTGCCGATGATAGCTGTGGCAAATATCTGGCTGTTTGTATATACTCCCGGCTATGGGCTTGTCAGCTTCATTGGAGGGCTCTGGGGGGTTGACAATATAAACCTCTTAGGTAATCCTGAAACTGTAATGCCCGCAATTATAATTGTTCTCATATGGAAGGAAGCGGGATACTTTATGATATTTTTTCTTTCCGGACTGCAAAATGTACCAAAAGATATGTATGAGGCAGCCCGGGTGGACGGATCAAACAGCTGGCAGACTTTTAGAAATATCACCTGGCCCCTGCTTATGCCCACCACATTGTTCGTTGTTATAATTGCGTTGACAAACGCTTTCAAGAATGTTGACCATTTATATATTATGACAAAGGGAGGGCCTGATAATGCAAGCACAATGATTTTATACTACATTTACCAGGTGGGCTTTGAGTTTTGGGATACGGGCTCGGCCTCTGCAATTACGGGCATACTTGTCGCAATACTTCTTATAATAACCTGCATCAAGTTTTTTGTTATTGATAAGAGGACCTATTACAGTTAAAAGTCAGGAGAAAGGCAGTGTTTGCTACATTATTAAGGAGGAATGCCTGGTGAAGATAAAAATTGATGTCATATTTTACAGAGTATTAATGTCGATTGTTTTATTGATAAATGTAATACCCATCATATGGGTTTTTAGGACTGCATTTGTCCCTAAACAGTACTCAATGAAAATTTTGAAATTATCCCCCTTAACTTTAATCAATTTTAAAAATGTTTTTGACTCGGCCCCCTTTGCCACCTACTATATGAACACCTTTATAGTTATCCTGTTCATATTTTCGGCACAGTTTTTTTTGGTGACATTAAGTGCTTATGCTTTTGCAAGAATGAACTTCATTGGCAAAAATACGCTGTTTGTGCTATTCCTGATACAAATTTTAGTAACTCCTGATATTTTGATTATACCAAACTATAGTTTCCTTTCGGCTTTAAATCTGGTTGATACCAGGATAGGCATAATGCTTCCCTATTTTGCATCGGCTTTTGGCATTTTTTTAATGAGGCAGAACTTTAAACAAATCCCGTTTGAGCTTGAGGAGGCAGCAAAGGCCGAAGGCTTTGGAACATGGAAAATAATATGGAAAATATATGTTCCGCTCAGTAAGCCCGCCTATATGACTTTTGCAATTATCTCGGTAAGCTATCATTGGAATAACTTCCTCTGGCCGCTTGTTGTAACAAACTCAGTTGAAAGGCGGACACTGAGCCTGGGACTGGCAATTTTCGCACAGTCGTATGAAACAGGAGCGCAATGGGGAGAGGTGTGTGCCGCAACGGTGGCGGTTATTGCGCCCCTGCTGCTCATATTTTTCATATTCCAGAATAAAATAATGGAGAGCTTCGCCCACTCCGGGATAAAGTAGAAAGTCCGGATCAAATTAATATGTGATTTAGACTTAAAAGAATAGTAGTTTCAGATTTATTTTGCTGTAAAATATGTGCATTATGTAGTAATATATATTGTACATAGCAGATCATATATTTACATGAAGAGGCGGATAATGAAGATATCAAATATTGAAATAGTTCACGGGGGAATATGCCATCTGGGGGAGGGTCCAATATGGAATACCCGGCTGCAAAAGCTTTTCTGGACCGATATTTATAACAGGACGATATGGGCCTATGACCCGGAAAAGAGCGAAAGCACGGTTTTCTGGAAAGGAAAATATCAGGTGGGCGGTTTTGCCTTTACCCGGACGGGCAATGTTGTCCTGTGTACCGACAGGGGAGTATTCCTCCTGAATTTGAGCCCGGAAGGGATTCCGGAGCAGGAACCTGAAATTCTGTTTGAGATACCTTTACAGAAAAATGAAATGTTCAATGACATAACAGTCGATCCCCAAGGACGTATTTTTGCGGGAACTCTGTTGAGACCTGATTTTAAGTACGGAACCCTGTACCGTCTTGAAAAGGGGAAAAAACCCGAAGTGGTATTAAAGGAGCTTTATTGCACCAACGGTATGACCTTTTCGCTGGATAGAAAGTACTTTTTTCACACCGACAGCCACGTACACAGGATAACCAGATACCGTTACGATTGTAAAACCGGTGAAATCAGTGATCCGCAGGTTTATTTCCAGGGAGCTGACGGGATGGGCTCACCCGACGGCATAACACTCGACTCACAGGAGCATATATGGGCGGCCTTCTGGGGCGGCGGCTGTGTCAGGAGAATTGATCCTGCCGGAAATGTAGTTTCAGAGCTGGCGGTGCCTGCCAGGCAGCCTTCAAGTGTCATGTTCGGAGGAAAGGGGCTTGAGGAGCTCTATATCACCTCTGCTGCCGAAAATGCGGAAAATGTGGCAACAGGATACCGAAGCGACGGCACTTTTGCCGGCGGACCTGTATACAGACTGCTGCCCGGAGTTGCCGGAAGAGAAGAATGGCTTGCCGATTTTTAACGGCAAGCTTTTTTCCTCATTTGATTTTGGATTTGCTGACACATCTCATGTTATTTTTCTGATTTTACCCGAGAATAATGAATAAAGCCGCCCGGAGTAATAATAGCCCATTATGAGAAGAAGGGGGTACACACCGAAAATATACCTGGATTTGATCTCCCAAAACATGTAAAAGCCTATATAAAGATATATCACATATACAAAGAGCTCCAGCCTGAAGTCCTTTTTTCTGGCAGCATCAAATAAATACAAACAGGTGAGTCCTATTAACAGCCAGTTATAGGAATGAAGCACCCAATCCAGGGAAAGTCTTGCGGTTCTATCCCATGGCTCTACCAGCTTTAGGAGCGGAGTGCTGTAGAGCATAAACCGGCTGCTGTCCACGGCTTGTGACAGTCCATAATAGTTAACACTGTAGGTCCCTTCGGTCCAAAGCCAAAAAGTTTTTTTAGTGTAGGCTTTTAAAACTTCTTTCATTCCGGTTATTCTGTATTTGTCCAGAAGCTCGTTGACGAAATAGATTGAGGCATCGTGCTTATTGCATTTGAACCGGTTGACAAAAATGCCGATGTTTCTGCCCCCATCCCAGTAGCCCAGCTTCTTTCCGGGGAACCCCATATTGATCCAGCGCCAGACCGGGTTGGCATGCACTCCTACCGGCTCGGGGATTATTCCGGCTTTTAGAGCTGCAAAACTGAACATTTTCATCGGAAGTGTAAATATAAGGAGTGTAAGAATGCCATATGCCATGTTTTTCAGGGTGAGGGCAATTTTGGTCTTAAAGTTTATTAACCAGTAAAAAATGATTGCGGCCAAAAACAAAAGAGCAACACTTCTCATAAAATTTGCTGACATGAGAAATATTGCGGTGCAGGCGGCATACCTGCCGGAGCCGTATTTTGTAAAGCGAAGGGCATTCAGCATGGCGGCCAGGCAAAGGGTGTTGCACAATATATCTCCGTAGGTGAAATTATTCAATATTACCGGCGGAAGAAAGGTGACGGCGAGTATGAGTATGCCGCAGGCCTTTTCACGCTTTTCAGGGTAAAGCTCCCTGTACAGGCTGTATATCAGCCAGGCCGTTATGGTGTTGCACAGGGCATTGATGATCCTGAGAGTAATATAGCTTTTGGGAAGAATCATATATATAAAGGCAATGAAAATTGTAATACCTATATTATTGGGGTAATACCCCAGATATTTTCCTATCCCCAGGGCATTAAAGTCGCCCTCCAGAAACTGCAGGGCTATATTGTTGACTATCCTGGCATCTTCATAGGCATTGACCGGGAAAAGCAGTACAAATAAAATTTGTAAGAGGGTATATAACAAAAGAATCCGGAGTACAAATTTTCTCCTGTTTATTTTTGACAGGGCATGGGAAGCTCTGTTAACTAGCATGAAAAAAATAAAAACAAAGAGTGCAAGGCCTGCAAGCAATAGGGGTTTTTGCGGCGAAAGCTTCGGAAACGGCGAGGCCCACCCGTGAAGCAGAAGTGCCAATACCCATATCAATGAAAAAAATATTGCAAGCACGGTATAAGCCAGCGTTTTCAGTTTGAGTACAAAATTATGCAAAGTAATACCTCCAACGATAACCGGATAATTTCTTGCCGTCATTTATTTCACTTTACATAATGTGCCCGAGCAGATTTTAAAAATTCGTGTAAATTAATTACTTTATTTTATATTTTTTGAATGTTAAAATAATTACATGAAAACCGAGGGATTATTAAATAGGGATCAAACTTTAAAGGAATATTACATAAGAATAAACAGGGTAATAGATTATATTGAAAATAATCTGAGCTCCGAGCTGAACCTGGAGACCCTTTCCAAAGTTGCCTGTTTTTCCGCCTATCACTTTCACAGGCTGTTCCGCTCCATAACAGGAGAAACTCTTGCCGTCTACGTGAAAAAGCGCAGGATAATTGCCGCGGCAAACAGAATCTATCATTTTCCTGAAGTTAAAATTTCACAAATCGCATATGAGTTTGGGTTCTCCGGACAATCTGATTTCTCAAGATCATTTAAAAGCTTTTTTAAAATTACCCCTTCGGAGTTTTTAGAGACAAGGCGGTTAAAAAACGGTCTGTCCTGGCATTATGCCGACTATGGCAAAGAACTTTTTTCATCGGTTGGAAAAGATTTTTCTGAATTTGATATCAATATATGCAGGCTGGAGGATTACACTGTTGCGTATATCCGTAATACAGGACTTTCTGAAGAACATAAGAGTGAAAAAATCGAGGATTCTTTCAGAAAGCTTTATACCTGGGCTGCCGCCAGAGAACTGATAAGCCCGCATGCCCATGTCCTGGGAATAACCCTGGACAATCCGGAAATTGTTCCTCTCACCGAATGCAGACACGATACATGTATTACAATCAGCAGGGAGGCTGAACCCGATGGAAACATCGGCATAAGAATACTAAGCTCCGGGGGGAGATATGCGGCCTGTGATTTTGATGCCGAGAAGCCCGATTTCAGCAAATCCTTCTTTGAGGCTATCGATTATATATATGGCTGCTGGATGCCGCAGAACGGTTATCTTCCGGAGGATAGACCCTGTATTGAACGGTATCATAAAAACCATGAAAACGGCCATATTTTCATAGAACTTATGATACCCATATATCCTTGTTGATAAAAAATCCAGTCCATTATTCATTAATAGCAAGAATTGTATATTAAAAAGCAAGATAAGAGATTACTTGATAATGATATTTTGTAATAATTTAATCTGTGACATGGAATATAGTGAACATAATCCTAACTATTTTTGTGACTGTTATAGTCAAAGCCCCATAACGGCCTGGAGGTTAAAATGGTAAACGCAGATAAAGATTACTACTGTCTGGAGGCAGGGTCACCGGAAGAGACCCTGTTTATACCGCTGTTTGTCAAAGCGGAAGAGTTTGTCGGCAAGGCACCGATAGTCAAAGACCAAAAGGCCTTTGAAATAGCCCGGAGTATCGGAACCCATCCAAAAAGATTTGACGGCGGCAGTATAGCCGGTGTGGGAATACTTACACGCACCCAGCTGTTTGACAAAGCCGTAACTAAATTTATAAAATCAAATCCTGAAGGGGTTATCATCAATCTGGGAGTGGGCCTGGATACCAGAGTCAGCAGATTCGACAATGGAAGGCTGCGGTGGTATGAGGTGGATCTTCCCGATGTTATAAAACTCAGGAGAATGTTTTTTACAGAAAATGAAAGGATTAGATTTATTCCCGAGTCTGTTTCAGACCTGCGCTGGGCGGAGAAAACAGGTGTGGCAAGGATAGACCGGGTGCTGATACTGGCTGAAGGGCTTTTGATGTATTTGAGGGAGGAACAGGTAAAAGGTATTTTTGAATATATTTGTGACTGTTTCCCCGGCGCAGATTTATACTTTGATGTAATTCACAGTTATTTTGTAGGTAAGGCAATCACTTCCCCGTTTGTCTGGGGAATTGACAGGGCAGAGGAAATAACAGGCCTTCACCCTGGAATAAAGCTTGTTGAAAATTGGAGTATAGGTGATTTTAATAAAAAGCGGCAGAGTTTGTTCCTGAGAATAATGAACATTTTACCCTCTACAAGGAACAGAAGCCGGATAATCCATGCAGTAGCTGATATATCCGATATGGCGGCGGATAGATCTGCAAATCAGGATATTGGTAATTCTGAATGGATATAATGCCGGAAAACAGTAATAACGGCCGGATATGCAACTATTAATCCGACCGTTATACCGGTTTCGCGAAACAATTTCTACTCATGCTTTTCAATTAACCTCATACTTTCAACTACCTTTGATCCGAACCGCATATTAAATTTCTGGCGGACCCATCTCCTTCCGGTAATTACTTTATTTTATCAACCATCAATGATTGTATTTAATATATACCTCTTTAAATAAACTCTAAACATAAAACGGAAAATTTTTTTATCAGGGCAGTTATGCTCTGTTGACTTTGAGAGTTATTACGTGATACAATCAATCCAGCTTAACTTAATAAGACAGTTCGTAACCATCCTGTCTATAAACAAAACTACGGACCGGCTGTCGGAGGACGGCTTATTTTTGT
>JAFABO010000152.1 GCA_023426005.1 Bacillota bacterium
TGAGAAGAATATACGGAAATGACATAATCAAAAAGTATGCTTTTTTTGAAGAGGATTTTTTCGGTATCGATAAAACTATTATGAAGATAGTCAGGTATTTTCATTCGGCTGCCATGGCCGGTGAAGAATCACGGCAGGTGTTATATCTTGTAGGTCCTGTAGGAGCGGGCAAATCCTCACTGATGGAAGCATTAAAAAAGTCACTTGAAATAGCCCAGCCTGTCTATGCTCTAAAGGGCTGTCCAATGAGAGAAGAACCGCTGCACCTTGTACCCAAACATCTGAGGAAAGAATTTGAGGAGACACTTGGCGTTAAAATAGAGGGAGATTTATGCCCCATATGCAGATACAGACTGAAAAACGAATATGCAGGAGAATATGAGAGGTTTCCGGTGGAATCGGTGGGCTTCTCAATACGCTCCAGAAAAGGGATTGGTGTGGTTCCTCCTGTGGATCCCAACAATCAGGACTCTTCCATACTTACCGGAAGTGTTGACATTTCAAAAATTGACCTCTATCCGGAGGATGACCCCAGGGTACTGTCCCTCAATGGAGCTTTTAATGCGGGCAACCGTGGTATTGTTGAATTTATTGAGGTTTTTAAAAACGAAACGGAATACCTGCATACCATGATAACTGCCACTCAGGAAAAATCCATACCGTCGCCGGGAAAAGGTGCCATGATTTACTTTGACGGAGTAATTCTGGCCCATTCAAATGAAGCAGAATGGAACAAGTTTAAATCAGATCACACAAATGAGGCCATATTGGATAGAATAGTGAGGATAGAAGTTCCATATTGTCTGGAATTAAATGAAGAGATTAAAATATATGAAAAAATGCTGTCAAAAAGTAAATTTAAAGCCCATATTGCACCGCATACCATAGAGATTGCATCAATGTTTGCAATTCTTACAAGACTTAGCCCGTCAAACAAGGTTGATCCCATGACCAAATTAAAGATATATAACGGAGAAGAAATTCTCGAGAAGGGCATGACCAGAAAGATAGACATATTCGAACTGCGTGAAGAAGCTCCCCGGGAAGGCATGACAGGCATTTCAACCAGATTTATAATGAAAGCCCTGGATACTGCTTTATCAGAATCTGAAAATGACTGCATAAATCCTATTGCCGTAATGGAATCCCTGATAAAGTCTGTCAAGGAGCTGGGCATAGGAGATGATGAAAAGGAAAGATATTTAAGATTGATATACGATACGGTAAAGAAAGAATACAATAAAATACTTGAAAAGGAAGTGACCAAGGCTTTTATACACGGGTACAGAGAGCAGGCCGAAAGTCTGTTTAACAATTACCTGGATCATGCCGAGGCCTTTGTAAACAAGACTAAAATAAAGGATAAAAATACCGGAGAGGAATTGGAGCCTGATGAAAAGTTCATGAGATCCATAGAAGAGCAGATTGGAATATCCGATACGGCAGTAAAAGGCTTCCGGTCCGATGTGACCGCCTATATGTTTTTTGTCATGAGAAATGGCGGGAGTCTTGATTATACCAGTTATGAGCCTTTAAAGGATGCAATAGAGAAGAAGCTTACAACTTCTGTAAGAGATCTCAGCAGGATCATTACCCAGGCAAAAGTGAGAGACAAGGAACAAACCCAGAAATATAATACCATGGTTGAAGAAATGGAAAAGAACGGCTACTGCGGCCACTGCTGCAACGTAATACTAAAATATGCCGCCAATAACCTTTGGAAGGACTAGTTTGAAATATTCAAAGTATTTTGTGGCCGCGCTGCGGCTCAAAGCCATAACATGGCTTAGGAGGTTAAGATATGGCTATATTCAGGGAAAACGGCAGCGGCGGACGCGACAGATCTGCCGAAGACCGCCGGCGGCACAGGGAATTGGTGGAGGAATCCATAAAAAAGAACCTCGGTAATATCATAGCCGAAGAGAGCATTATCGGAAAGAGCCGGGATAAGAAAATAAAAATACCCATAAGGGGTATTAAGGAATTTCAGTTTATTTATGGGAGAAATAAACCCGGTGTAGGCTCGGGCGACGGCAGTGAAAAAAGAGGTGATAAATTTGCGGGGGAAGCCCAGAGCGGCAACGGGAAAGGAAGAGCCGGAAATCAGGAAGGCGAGGAAATATACGAAACTGAAATTACAATCGAAGAGGTAATAAGATATCTTTTCGATGATTTAAACCTGCCCGATATAGATAAAAAGCAATTGTCCCAGTTGGAGGAAAAGAGCTACAGAAAGCTTGGCTATCAGCAGAGGGGTATTCCTCCCAGACTCGCAAAAAAACGCTCTGCGGTGGAAAAAATCAAGAGGAAGCAGGCTACCAAGCGCACCTTGAAGGAGCTAGATCAGGAAAAGGCCCAAAAATATGATGAAGATTCTGAAGACAGTTCTGAGATCCATATCAGCGATATTCAGATAAATGGCCTGCAAAAAAACAGATTTCCCTTTATAGAAGATGATTTGAGGTATTACAGGATAAAGGAGGATAATAAAAGGGACTATAATGCGGTTGTATTGTGTATTATGGATGTATCGGGCTCAATGGACCAGACAAAGAAATATCTTGCAAGAAGTTTTTACTTTTTGCTGTACCAGTTTTTACAGCTCAAATATACCAATGTGGAAGTTGTATTTATAGCACATACAACCACTGCAAAAGAGGTTAATGAAAAGGAGTTTTTTCACAGAGGCGAATCGGGAGGTACATACATCAGCAGCGGATACGGAAAAGCGATTGAGATAATAAATGAAAGATACAGTCCAGCAAATTGGAATATTTATGCGTTTCATTGCAGCGATGGGGATAATTGGTCTGAAGATAACAAAAAAGCGGTGGACAGTGCAAAAAAACTATGCGAGGTATGCAATTTATTCGGCTATGGAGAAATCGTACCAGGCTATTACAGTATGGGAAGCACTATTAAATCCGAACTTCAGAGCAAGATAGACAGCAAAAATTTTGCGGCAATAACCATAAATAAAAAAGAGGATGTCCTTCCGGCATTAAAAAAGCTTCTGGAAAAGAACGAATAGCATGATATGTTGTCCATATAAATGTATGGATATGGGAGGTTTTATGGCGGATTTTAGCATAGCTGATCTGGAATATTGGAATGAGCGGATAGAGCGGATTGCAAAGGAATGCGGTCTGGATTATTATAACCAGGAATTTGAGATAATAGATTATGAGGACATGATAGGCTATGAGTCTTATGTGGGTATGCCGTCACACTACCCGCACTGGAGCTACGGTAAGTCATATGAGAGGATAAAAACGCTGCATAAATACAATCTTACGGGCTTGCCCTATGAAATGGTTATAAACTCAAACCCTTGCCTTGCCTATCTTATGAAAGATAATTCCCTTCTGCTTCAGGTCCTGACAATAGCCCATGTATATGCTCATAATGATTTTTTCAAGAATAACAGGCTGTTTAAATTGGGAACCAAGGCTGAGTACACCGTAGAGATGTTTAAAAATCATGCTAACCGTATAAGGGAATATATCTCCGACCCCAGCATAGGTTATGCAAGGGTCGAAAAGATATTAAATGCTGCCCATGCGGTAAAACTTCAGACCGAGAGGATTATGGAGTTCCAGAACAGAAACAGGCCGGATAAAACCGGAAAAGACGTATCTGCGCTGGCCGAGAACAACAAGGACTTTCCTTATCTGGAACGGTACACTCAAAAAAACTCAGAGGAAATTGAACAGTTTGTTCAGCAGGAAATCAAAATACCTGAAAAGCCTGAGGAAGACATTCTGAAGTTCATAATCGAATACGGGAGGCTGCAGGACTGGGAAAAGGATATCCTGGCCATAGTGAGGGAGGAGGCTCATTATTTTCTGCCTCAGATAGAGACGAAAATAATGAACGAAGGCTGGGCCAGCTATTGGCATTATAGTATCATGAACAAACTGGAACTTCCCCAGAATATGCATATGGAGTTTCTAAAAAGGCACAACGAAGTCATCCGTCCTTTAAAATCAAGTATAAATCCATATTACATAGGTTTTAAAATATTTGAAAGCCTTGATGAGAAATACGGCCGAGAAAAGATTTTTGAAATAAGGGAAACCGAAAGAGACCAGTCCTTTATCAGAAGATATCTCACACAGGAATTATGCGGTGAAATGAACTTGTTTGAATATGTCGCCGCAGGAAATGATTATATGGTATCCGAAGTATCCGATGATGAAGGTTGGAAAGTTGTCAGGGATACACTTTGCAATACGGTGGGAATAGGCAGTATTCCTTCCATAAGCGTCGAAGAGTGGAATCAGAAGGACAATACACTTGTGCTGGCACATGAGTACGATGACAGGGAGCTGGAGCTGAGCTACGCCTATGAGACCCTTAAGCACCTCGTGGATTTGTGGAACGGAAAAATTCTGCTGGTAACCCAGCTTGAAGGCAAGAAAAAGAATATATCCTGTGACGAGCAGAAGAGAATATCCTTATATGGTTAGTTTAACTCGTTGTACCAGTTTAAAATTGTCTCTCAAACTTTTCAGTTAAATAGCCATATTGGATATATCAGTAAGATATTTTTAACCGTAAAATCGATAATACTAATTGACACGTAAGTTTAACAATATAATGCTTTATTAGCACTCTTGTTAATTGAGTGCTAAAAAGTACTTGAAAGTTTTGCATAATAGAGGTATATTATTATTGTTGAAAATTTTCAAGTGGAGGTAGATTTATGAAACACGAAAGCGGAAGTATCTCAATTAACACCGAAAACATTTTTCCAATAATAAAAAAATGGCTATATTCTGAAAAGGATATATTTATCAGAGAGCTTGTTTCAAACGCAAGCGATGCAATCAGCAAACTTAAGAAGCTTGACGCCATTGGCGAAGCAGACCTGCCCGATGACAACAGGTTTGAGATCAAGGTCATTGTAAACAAAAATGAAAAAACCATAAAAGTTATCGACAATGGTCTTGGTATGACTGATGAGGAAGTTAAAAAATACATCAATCAGATTGCTTTTTCAGGAGCGGTCGATTTTCTTGAGAAATACAAGGACAAGTCTGATGACGGACAAATAATAGGCCATTTCGGATTGGGTTTCTACTCGGCCTTTATGGTTTCAGAGAAGGTGCAGATCGATACGTTGTCCTACCAGCCCGGAGCTGCGGCTGTCAGATGGATAAGTGAAGGGGGTACCGAGTTTGAAATGCTGGATTCCGACAGAACGGAGAGCGGGACCACAATTACTCTTTATCTTGCTGAGGACGGACTTGAGTTTACCGACGAATATAAAATGAGGACAACCCTTGAGAAGTATTTTGCTTTTCTTCCATATGAGCTGTACCTTGAGGATGCTGCCAAAGCCCCTGAAAAAGCTGATGATACCAAGAGTGAAGAGCAAAAGGATGCGGCTGAAAATGCAGAACCCAAAAAGCCTGAGCCCTTAAACGATACTCAACCCCTGTGGCTGAAAAATCCAAAGGACTGTACCGAAGAGGAATACAAGCAGTTCTATACCAAGGTGTTCCACGATTTCAACGAGCCGTTGTTCTGGATTCATTTGAACATGGACTATCCCTTCAACCTCAAAGGTATACTCTATTTTCCAAAACTCAAACATGAATTTGAGACAATGGAAGGCCAGATCAAGCTCTACTACAATCAGGTATTTGTAGCCGACAACATTAAAGAAGTCATTCCGGAATTCCTGCTGATGTTAAAGGGTGTACTTGACTGTCCTGATCTGCCGTTGAATGTATCCAGAAGCTTCCTGCAGAATGACGGCTATGTAAACAAGATATCCGCCCATATTACAAAGAAGGTTGCCGATAAGCTGACCTCCCTCTTTGAAAATGAGCGGGAAAATTTCAATAAGTACTGGGATGATATCAATCCATTTGTTAAATACGGCTGTATAAGAGAAGAAAAGTTTTACGACAGGGTCAAGGACATTCTCATTTACAAGTCAACAAAGGGCGGGTATACGACCTTAAAGGATTACCTGGAAAACAACAAGGAAAAGCACGAAAACAAGGTGTTCTATGTTTCAAATGAAAAACAGCAGGCTCAGTATATCAGACTGTTTAACGAAAACGGAATGGAAGCGGTCATACTTTCCACAATGATTGATAACCACTTCATGCAGCAGCTTGAGAGCAAAATGACTGGTGTGCACTTCAACAGAATAGATGCCGACATATCCGACAGTATGAAGAACGACAATACAGGAATTCCTGAAGCTGACGTATCTTATCTGGAAGAATTGTTCAAGACTGCAGTTGATGATGATAAGCTGAAGGTCCAGGTTGAGTCACTGAAGAATGAGACCGTTCCTGCAATGATCCTCTTATCTGAGCAATCCAGAAGAATGCAGGAGATGAGTGCCATGTTCGGAGGTATGGATATGAGCCATATGTTCCCGAAAGAGCAGACGCTTGTGCTGAATTCTTCAAATAGACTTGTCAAGGCTTTGACCGATATGAAAGCGGATGAAAACAGGAAAGACCAGATCAAGCTTATCAGTGAACATATCTATGACCTTGCTATGATGAGCCATCAGCCTCTTGAACCCGATGCAATGGCAAAATTCATAGAAAGAAGCAATGAGATTTTGATGAAGCTGGTATAAGCGAATTATCGAGTTTATTAGTCATTTAAATATAAAGTAAAAATTATTCCAGAAAAAGAGGCTGCTTTAGTTTTACAACAGTCTCTTTTTTGGTGCCTGTAATGTTGATTAAAACTGACCTCATTTGTTTACAGAAAGTTCATCATTTATAAATGGTTTATTAATAAAGTTATACTATTATATAAATATAAACTTTTTCATAATTTGTTTCTCCTTTAAAATCCTTTTTTTCAGCCCCGTAAATTACGGGGCTTTAGTATTGGTCAAATATTTGTAACATTCCGCAAATAAAATTCATTTAATATTATAGCTGAAAATTTACGGGAGTATAAAGGATATGTTTCTAAGCAGCTATATTGGTGAAAATATATTTTTGTGCCTGAGAAAAATAGCCGAGCAGAATTCGGTCTTAAACTATTTCTATGATGTTAACAATATAATCTTTGCAAAATTGATGGATGTTGATGAAATAGGTATCTGGCTGGAAGGGTCAGGAACCATGACAAAAATCATTGATGACAACGGTAAAGAAATCCCCAAGGAAAAACAGACATCGGAAAAAAGGTCTACAAGCATACTTGTAAGGTGGGAATACATTGATGATATATATGTTCTGAATCCCGGTGAAAAGAAGACTAAACCCATGGGCTTCAGATTTGATCCTGCAAGGGAATAAGAAAAGTGTCACAAAACTAAAACAATTAAAAAAACATGTGAAAATGCAATAGTGCTCCGGTACAAACTCTAATAAACGGACTGCCCACAGGAATATACTTTTAATGGAGCTGTCACTTATTGAAGTTGTACTTGAGCACTATAATCAGTAATTCATCAATATCAATAGTAATTATCTATTTCTTATCGCTGTCGGTCTCTCTTATCTCAACGCGTCTGATCTTACCGCTGATTGTTTTGGGAAGCTCTTCCACGAATTCGATAATTCTGGGATACTTGTAGGGAGCGGTCACTCTCTTTACATGGTCCTGGAGCTCTTTTACAAGCTCTTCGCCAGGTGAGCAGTTCTTTGTCAGGACGACGGTCGCTTTTACAATCTGACCTCTGATTTCATCGGGAACGGCGGTTATTGCGCATTCCATAACAGCGGGATGTTCGATCAAAGCGCTTTCCACTTCGAAGGGGCCGATTCTGTAACCCGAACTTTTGATCACATCATCTGACCTTCCCACAAACCAGTAGTAGCCGTCCTCATCGCGCCATGCCACGTCACCGGTATAATAAATTTCATCGTGCCAGACCTTGTTGGTCAGGGCTGCATCTCTGTAATACCCGCCAAACATTCCGGCCGGTTTCCTTTTGGAGGTTCTGACCACTATCTGACCTTCCTCACCATCCTGAACGGAGTTGCCCTCATCATCCAGAAGGTCTATATCATATCCCGGTGAAGGCTTTCCCATGGACCCCGGCTTTGGCTCCATCCAGGGATAGGTTCCAAGGGTTACGGTCAATTCTGTTTGTCCGAAGCCTTCCATAAGCTTTAAGCCGGTGGCTTTATAGAACTGGTTATAGACCTCCGGATTAAGCGGCTCACCTGCTACGACACAATACTTCAGGTTGCTCAAGTCAAACTTTGTCAGATCCTCCTTTATAAAGAATCTGTACATGGTTGGCGGAGCACAGAAGGTAGTGACTTTATGCTTTGAAATAATCTGCAGTAATTCCTTGGGAACAAATTTATTGTAGTCATATACAAAAACCGCACTGCCGGCCAGCCACTGACCGTAAATTTTTCCCCAGACGGCCTTTGCCCAGCCCGTGTCGGCTACAGTCAGGTGTAAGCCGCCGTCGCTCACATTTTGCCAGTACTTTGCCGTCAGGATATGACCCAACGGATACAAAAAATCGTGCTGAACCATCTTGGGCATGCCTGTTGTGCCCGAGGTAAAATAAAGCAATGATATATCGTTGTTCTGTGAGGCTTCATGGCCGGTTGGTCTTTCAAAAATGTTGGAGGATTTGTCAACCTCACTGGCAAAGTCAAGCCAGCCATCTTTGCTGTCTCCCACAAGAGCTTTGTATTTAAGGCTGGGAGATTTGCTCAGGGCTTCCTCGATATGCATGATGACTTCAGGCTCCGATACCGAGACAATCATCTTTATGTCGGCGGCATTTGCTCTGTAGACTATGTCTTTTGAAGTCAGGAGATGGGTGGCCGGTATTGTCACGGCACCCAGTTTATGTAACGCCAGTATGCAGAACCAGAATTCATAGCGCCTTTTTAATATCAGCATTACCGGATCGCCCCGTTTTATCCCGGCAGCTTTAAAGAAGTTTGCAGTCTTATCACTGTATTCCTTGAGCTGGGCGAAAGTAAAAGTTGCTTCCGCGCCTGATTCATCACACCATACAAGTGCAATCTTGTTTGGATCGGTTTTTGCATATTCATCAACAACGTCGTATGCAAAGTTGAAATTCTCAGGTACTTTTATTTCAAAATTCTCATAGAAATCCTCATATGAGGAATAGTCCACCCGAGAAAGATACTTGTTTAACATTTGTTATTTTCCCCCTAGTGCTAAAGAATAATTGCCAAAAATTTAGCCTGCTTGCCGTTTAAGGCTTTCATGCCGTGATTTGCAGAGGAATCAAAATACACAGAATCCCCTTCCTCCAATACCAATTCATGCCCGTTGATTATTATTTTTAAAGTTCCTTCTATAACATAATTGAATTCCTGGCCTTTATGTGAATTAAAGTGAACAGGAAAACTGTCGTCTTCTGGTGCAACGGTGACAATAAACGGTTCAGCCTTCTTGCCTATAAAGTTGTTGGCGAGACTCTGGTATTTATAATCCTCTCTTCTTTCAACATTGGCGCCTTTTCCCTTTCTGACCACCTGATAGGTGTGCAGTTTGGGATTATCACCGGTTAGAATGGCAGACAGCTCAACATTGAATCTGTTGGCTATCTGGTAGAGAAAGCTGACAGGAATATCGGTATTTCCACTTTCGTACTCAAGATAAATTTCTTCTGAAATATTAAGCTCAGCTGCAAGACTTTGGGCCGATATAGCCGAAATGTCACGCAGTTCCTTTATTCGGGATGCAATAAGCTTGATTTGTTCAGACATTTAATCACCTTCCCATATATGTATAATTAGCGATTTATTTTCTATAAACATAGCATATTTTATTAAACGGTGTATATATTGTAAGCAACCTTTTTTTTATACATTTTTAATGTTTTCTGCTCTGTTTATACAAATAATGTATAAAATATCAAAAAGCATTAAAAGAAAAGTTGAAATCTAGAAAAATCATAAAAGTGAGTATGGATATTATCGACACAATATGATAGTATAAAAGAAAAAGTTACTAGTATTACCAAAGTTTCCGAAATTTCTTGGAATTCCAAAATTACTAAAATACTAAAATACTGGGGGCGCGAGAGACTATGTCTATCAGTAAAAAGATAATATTAATTGTTGTGGGCTGCATACTGATTGTGGGCGGCGGAGTCACAGCACATGAGCTTTTAGATTTTCCGATTCTGCTTGTAGGAGTGGTTTTGGGTGTATTTGTAATCAGTGTAGGTACCTGGCTCACATTTTCATTGACGATTCCAATAAAGGTTCTTCTGAAAGTGGTAGAGAGAACTGCCAATTTTGATTTGTCACATGATAAAAGCTATGACAGGATAAAGGGCAGAAGGGATGAAATGGGGCTGCTGGCAAGAAACCTTGCATCCATGAGAGGCTCTTTAAGAGAGATGCTGGGTCTCATGCTGGATTCCTCCAAAAACATAATGGATAATTCCCAGGAGGTCCAAAAGCTATCCCAGGAATTAAGAGATAAAACAAATGATACGCTTGAGACTACCGAACGTATTTCTGCTTCAATGGAGGAATCGGCTGCAACAACCCATCAGATAAATTTTGATACACAGGAAATCCTGCAAAATGTAAATCTGATTTCACAAAATTCCGAATCCGGTGCCGATTCTGCAAATCTGATAAGTGAAAAGGCCAGTGAGATAAAGGAAAGTGCTGTGAAGTCGGCTGAAAACGCCAGCAATGTTTACGAAGATGTCAAGCAGCAGCTCAAAACAGCCATGGATAAGGCAAAGGCCGTTTCCCAGATAGAATTGCTTGCCCAGGCCATATTGCAAATTACTGAGCAGACAAATCTGCTTTCTCTCAATGCAGCCATAGAAGCGGCAAGGGCAGGGGAGGCAGGCAAGGGATTTGCTGTTGTGGCCGATGAAATCAGAAAGTTGGCCGACCAATCCTCAAAAACAGCGGCGGATATAAAAAATATTGTGAAGACAGTAAACGAGTCGGTGGGCGCACTTACAGACAGTGCAGGTGTTCTTCTGGATTTCGTTGATCAGGACGTTCTTTCGGATTATAGAAAACTGATAGAAACAGGTGAACAATATTATTCCGATTCAGCCCGTTTCAGCTCAATGATGAATGAATTCAATGAATCCTCAAAAGCCATGAACAAGTCTATTTCCAATATAGTTGACGCGCTTGAACAGGTAACGGCAAGTGTAAATGAGAGCGCCGACGGGATAGAGACAATTACGGTGAAAACGGCTGAAGTTGCCGATCAGTTTAAAAATGTTGAGAACTCAACCCACAACAGTCTGGACTTCTCAAAGAAGCTGGAGAATCAGGTAAGGAAATTTACTCTGTAAAGGATTTATTTTAAAAAAATTAAAAGTCAATAGATAAGAAAAAGTCGGCTGCCGCCGACTTTTTTAAGTTATTCTCGAAATTTATTTTACATACACCTGCATGCGCCTATTCTGACTTGATGGCTTCCAGTGCGCTGAGTTTCATAGCCCTTCTTGCAGGAGAAAAGCCTGAAACAATTCCGATCAATACTGCAAAAAGGATTGATAACAGCGCCAGCCAGGGCGGAATAACCGATATCTTTGAACCGCCGCTATTCATGCCCATTCCCATGCCCATTCCCATCATGCCGCCGCCGCCACCTGAGTTCATAATACTTCTCCCGACGGTATTTAAAACCAGGGAAGCAAGATAACTCAGCAGGACACCGACGCAGCCCCCAAAAAATCCAATAACACCGGCTTCCAGAAGAAACAGCTGCCGGATATTGTTCATCTTGCAGCCCAAAACCTTCATAACACCTATTTCACGGGTTCTTTCATAGATTGACATTATCATGGTATTGGTAATACCGAGGGCTGAAATGAGAAGCGAAATTGCACCTATGCCTCCCAATACCAGTTGGATGGTCTGGGCCTGTTTCTGCATGGGCTTTCTCATATCGGCAAGGCTGTTTGTGCCATATCCCATTTCATCTATTTCTTTCTGGATCCGGTCCACATCCTTCATTTCGTTAACCATGACCATAAGCCTTTCAAAGCCTTTGGAAGTATCGGTGCTGGGCATGCCCCAATAATTGTCCTGTTTCCCGTTCTGCGATTTTGCATTATCCTTCATAAGCTTTTGGAGGTAGTTGTAATCCATGAAGATATATCCGTCTTTTTGCCAATCGTTAGTGACGGACAATAGGCCTACTCCCTTGACTTTATATAGTTTGGGCGGTTTTTCAGAGGTTTCCGAACCGCCGATTCCCTCCTGACGCCGCTTTTCTCCGTAACTCATATCAAAGGTCACTTCCAGCTTGTCTGTCAGTACGTCAACAGGCGGCTTTGAGCTTGGACCCATCATACCATATCTTGTTTTAGGATTATAGAAATACTGCGGTATATTGCCTCCGACCAGGATTTTATCGGTATCGCCCTCTTGAAGCAATCTTCCCTGTTCAACCGGATAATCGAAATTCTCGATGGTCCTGGCATCTATACCCATAACAGATACATAGGCCATATATTTGCCTGACACCAGCTTCATATTGCCTTCCACAACCGGTGTCACACCTCTTATGCCTTTTATTGCACTTATTTTTGATATGGCGATGCTGTCAAGCACAATTTCCTTTGGCGGTCCCCCGGCATTATCAGGAGAGTTTCTGTACTTTGTCACATTAATTATATTCAAATTGCCCATCTGCTTCAGCTGCTCTTCGAAGTTTTCATTCATGCCGATACCCAGGGATACCATTACAACAATTGCTGCCGTTCCGATTACAACGCCCAGTACGGTCAATATGGTTCTGGTTTTTCTTCTGAACAGATTTTTCAAGCCCATGGATATAATATCAAAGCTCCTCATCGAACAATAGTTCCTTTCTCCTTCTTATTTTTCTCCGAACCAGAAGAATTACTGTTACCGTAACTGCAAGCAAGCCTGTACCTGATGCAATGTATGCCCATAGAGGAAATTTCTTTCCGCCCTCCAGGGGCATTGAACCATCGCCGGGCATAGGGGGAGGAGCCGGCATTTCTGAGGCATTTAACGATATTTCCTTTTTGACCTCTTGCGGGTTTCCTTCTGCGTCCTCATAGGAAAATATGACAAACCCTTTTACCGGGCCTGCCGCCTCCGGGGTTATTACACCGTCAAAGGAATCGGTCTTGCCGGGTTCAAAATTCCCGACGAAATAGCTCGTGCCTTCAACTTTAAAATCGCCTTCAAGCTTGACCAACAGGTTATATAATGTGGATTTGCCCATATTATAAAAACTTACGTTTATGGGAACGGGATTGCCGATAAATGCTTCGGGAGGAAAACTGAAATCTCCTATTACAAGTCTTGGTGCCTGTGTAAGGGGAATTCCCACAATGTCTTTAGTCGTATAAGGATTTCCCTTATCGTCCTCATAGTCATAATTTACACTGATTGTATACTGCTTTGGCGGCGCATCCGATTTGGATGAAAAACTGATTTGTTTTTTAATATTCTTTTTTGGAGAAATATTGTCTATGTAAAAAGAATTTGAATTAACCGTAGAAAAAGTACCGTCATCGGAATTAAGAGTGATCTTAACATTTTTTATTGATGATGATTTACTTGTGTTCAATATTGACAAATCCAGAGTAAAGGGCTGTCCTGCCTTAATAGTATTAGGAGTGATACTGTAGCTGTCAATTATTAACCTCGGTACGGTCTTTCCGGTCGGATTTTCCACATAGAATCCCACATATTGCATTACAGTCTGTTTGGAAGCCGCATCTGCGGAGGGTACATCATATTCCACATTCAGTGCAACAGCGTAATTTTTTGTTACGGCTTCATCAGAAATAAACAGCTGGAACTGAACATTTTTTGTTTCTCCTTTTTTCAGTGTAGGAATGATTATAGTATTTTGTGTTCTTGGAATTATTTCCTTATCTGCGGTAACCGTTACTTTTACATTTCGTGCATCTTCAGTTCCGGTATTCACAACATCAAAGGCCACCAGCGCGTTTTCTCCCGGAGAGAGCGCCGAAGTGGGGCAAACAATGTTCTTCAGTTCGACTATTGTCTGGGCATCCTGTCCCTGTACATTGATAAAGAAATCAATCTCTTCGGAGTGGCTTTCACCGTCAGGATATGAATAGTCGAGCTTTATTTTCAGATTATAGGCACCGGCTTCTATTTTTTTTGATGCCGAAAGATTATAGGTTAGTGTTGTCGTATCGTATCCGTATATGCTTGAACGGGTTTGCTTGCTTGTGGTTCCCAGGATGCTGACACCGTCGTTTTTCAGGCCCAACAGTGTAGCCGAAACGTTTTTTGCAGTCAGCTGACCTTCGTTTTCAAGAGTGATATCCAGCTGGAAGTCCTCTCCGGGTTTGACAGGTGAAGGGTTTGTTGTGACGGACTTAAGGCTCAGTTTTGGAAGAGCGTTTCCTTCCAGTGTTTTTATATAACCGGTTTCAGTGGTACTGTAATAATCATTATATGTATTGTAAAATTGGATGTTAAATTTAATGGGGTATGTCTTTGCTGCTGCTCCGGGAGTGATGCTGAAGGTGAATTTTACCTCTGCGGTCTCATTTGGGAGCATTGAGTCGACGGTTTGAGACAGATTCATTGATTCTATCTCAATTGGAATAGAACCATCCAATACGGGGGATACGGTTACTTTTTTGGCCACATACTGTCCTGAGTTTTTTATGGGCAGTGTATAGGTAATTTGATGTCCCGCCTGTCCCGACGGTATGGAGGAGTTGCCGGAAATTACTATTTTGGGTGCTTTTTTAGTGGTATCTTCCGGAACTGAGGTTGAAGTATCGGGTATGGCCTGCGATATGTTGATAAAATCGGACAAATTGTATTCAACACCGTTGATTTTATAATAAATGTTAACTTCCAGTCTTTTTGAGCCTCCGTTAAAGACGAAGGTTGTGTCATCGGTTTTAAAATTTGATCCATCGGATATTGCTGTCAGTGTCGATCCTCCGTCCTTCAGGGAAAAGGATGAACCGGTAATTTCAATATAATCTACCGCAGCATTTGGGGTGTTTTTTTTGATATGAAGAATTATATTGAACGTATCGCCGTCTGTGAGTGTTGAAGAATTGGATTTGTTATAGCTGTAACCGCTCAAAACCACATCCTTTACCTCGGCATTCACAGGGGCAACCCTAAATAAAATATTTGATAGTACTATCAGGCATATCAGCAGAATGGAAATATGTTTTTTTACTGTTCTCATAAGTTTGTCCTCCAGGCTACACTTTGGTGTTCTTAATAAATTTATTTTTGTACATTCAAAGAAGGGGTTTTGAGTTCCACTTTTTCAATATTGCCGTCAAGAATATGTATGATCTTGTCGGCGTAACCGGCAATATTTATATCATGTGTAACTATTATCAAAGTTTGATTATTTTTCTTGGCAATTCCGGTGATCAGATCCATAACCTCCACGGTGGTTTTTGAATCAAGATTTCCTGTGGGTTCGTCGGCGAAAACTATTTCCGGATTGCCTACGAAAGCTCTTGCAATACCAACCCTTTGCTGCTGGCCGCCGCTCATCTGTGACGGCTTTCTGTTGCTGTGGGACTTGAGCCCGACAGAGCTCAGCATCTGCTTGGATTTCTTGTCCCTTATCCAACGAGGTATACCCTTAAAGGCCAGCGGCAGTCCGACGTTTTCCAAAGCTGTCAGGTTTGGAAGCAAATTGTAGGACTGAAAAACAAAACCAATATATTTTTGACGAAAAAGCACAAGTCTTTTTTCGTCTAATTTCTCAACATGTGTATTTTTTATTATGATTTCACCTCTGGTCGGCTTTTCAAGCCCGGCCATGAGATTCAACAGCGTGGATTTTCCCGAACCCGAAGTTCCAAGCAGGCAGCATATTTCACCCTTGCCTATGGAAAGATCAATACTTTCAAGTGCTATAACCTTTTCATTACCAACTCTGTATACTTTGCGGATTCCTTTTACTTCGATGATATTCTCCAAATAATTCATTCCTCCTTTGCCTGAATTTTCCTAACTATATTTAGACGAACAAATAATAATAAAGGTTCCCAATAATGTAAAAATTTTTTTTACATATATTGTACTTAAATGGCGAAATTTGGGTGACTATTTCCCAACTTTATTATATAATATTCTTGTAAAAAAAGTAGTGGGTGTATTTCTTAAGTTTTTCTTAATTGATGAGAAAGCGGGCGGGATACTATGGAAAAAATATATGTCGGAGTTACTGAGGATATTTTGGGAAGCTATCTGGGTGAGGACGTGTACTCGGTGGGCGGCAACATGATTGTGCCCTCAAATACCATTATTACGGATTATATTTTAAAAAAGCTTATTGACTTCAGAATTGACAAAATTTTTATCTATAATTCAAATCCTGTTCATGGGGATGACTATCTATCCAACGAGAAGTTGAACGAAGATCAAAAAAAATACATTGAGGACGTCAATATTGCCAAACTGATGCTTCAGGACCTTGCCTCGGGAAAAAAATTGGACTTCAGCAAAGCGGAGGATATATCCGAGCATATTTACAGCAAGATAAATGACTGCGGCTCTTTGATGGATTGTGTAAATTCTGTCAGAATTGCAGATTCCTATACATATTCACATCTGGTCAATGTTTCGGTATATTCCATGCTTTTGGGCAAATGGCTGGGTTTTGGCAAAAAGCAGCTAAAGGAGATAGTAATGGCCGGTTTGCTCCATGATTTGGGTAAAGCACGGATTCCCGAAGAAATACTGAATAAAAAGGGTGCATTATCTGATTATGAATATGAGATTATGAAAAGACATACTGTTTACGGCTATGAAATAGTAAAAGGTGTCAAAGGGATCAGTATGGATATCAAAAGAGCTGTAATAATGCATCATGAAAAAGAGGACGGCACCGGTTATCCTTTCGGTATAAAAGGAAGTCAAAAAAACTTATATTCCAAAATTGTTACTGTTTCGGATATTTTTGATGCAATAACCTCGGAAAGGGTCTACAGAGGAAGGCAGACTCCGTTTACAGCCTTTAAGGAACTTGAAAGTGTGGGTTTTGAAACCGTTGATCCCAAGATCATGATGGCCCTGTTTACAAATATGCCCAGCTATTATGTGGGCTCAAAGGTAAAGCTTAAAAACGGGGAAATAGGTGAAGTTGTATATGTTCCAAATCAGTGCGCATATGCTCCTTTGATCAGGGTTAATGAGGATTTTGTCGATTTCTCAAAAGAGAAAGAGGAATTGATCAAGGAGTTTTTATAAAAGCTGCAGGTATTTTATCACAGCAGGATATCTATAAATGTTTTGACTGCTTTTGAAAGCATGACATTTTTCATGGTAACTATGCCGACTTTTCTTTGCGGCAGTTCTTCCCTGGTTTTTATCTGGAACAACTGCCCGTTTTTAATATATTCAGCTGCACTGTTTTTCAAAACATAGGCAATACCCGTACCGATCAGGGCGAACTCCACCAGCAGATCAAGGCTTTCAAGTTCTATTTCAGGGAAGCAGGCCATGCCATGCCGGGCGAAAAAAGCATCTATGGACTTCCGTGTTGAACTGTCGGGAGGAAGCATAACCAGTGGGTTATTGTTCAATTCCTCAAGAGCTATTTTTCTGCCCTTGAGTGTGGAATATTTTTCTGAAGCAACAAAAATATCATCAACAGTTATAAATGGTATGGCCGAATATATTTCTCCGTTTACCGGAAGTGTTGAAATGACCATATCCGCCATGCCGTTTTTCAGTACCTCCAGCAGCTGAGGGGTAGTACGGTTTACTACTTTTATAGCTATATGAGGGTACAGAAGCCCGAATTTTTTAATGTATGGCATGACAAAGTATTTGCATATGGAATCACTGACACCTATCCGTATCTCACCGGATTTCAAATCCTCCAGTTCCTGAAGTTTCGATTCTGCCGTTTTCAGAAAATTAAAAGCCTGCGATACATAGCTGAAGAGCATTTCTCCTTCCGGGGTCAATTGAATAGCTCTGGATTTTCTGAAAAAAAGTGTCACTCCCAGTTGGGTCTCCAGCTGCTTGATTGACTGACTCACTGCCGATTGTGAAATAAACAGTTTTTTTGCTGCTGACGAGAAGCTTTTATTGGAACAGCAGTGATAAAATATTTTATACAGTTCAAAGTTTATATCCATAAGTACTCCTAATGCAGAATATTAATAATATTAATTTTACTAATATATATTATCATATTATAATTTAAATATCACTTTGTTTTTACTAAAGTCAATTGCATTTACAAAGCCTTCACCTTCCAGGCAATTGTTTTTAAGCTGGCTTTCATTGTAATTGATTTGATAAATATAGATTTTTAATATATCCTGAATTTTGAAGGGCGTGATTATACGCCGGAAACGGAGCCGACATGGGAAGCATAGTAAAAAGACTTTTTGTTGAAAAGAAGAAACCATATGACGTAGAGGCGCAGGGACTTTTGTCAGACCTGACCGAAACCCTGGGGATAAAGGCTCTGGAGTGGGTAAAAATAATAAACCGGTATGATATGGAAGGAATCAGTGACCAGGAGTACCAACTGGCACGAAACACTATCTTTTCAGAACCTCCCGTGGATTTTGCATATGATGAAGAATATGCAATACCTACCGGCTGCAAGGCCTTTGCAGTTGAATACCTGCCGGGACAGTATGACCAGAGAGCCGATTCGGCCGCCCAATGCGTACAGCTGCTCACCCAGGGAGAACGCCCTGAAATAAAGGCTGCCAGGGTAATAGTGCTTGGCGGTACAATTTCCCGGCAGGACTTTGCAGCTGTCAAGAAATTTTATATAAATCCGGTGGAAAGCCGGGAAGCGGGGATGGAAAAGCCTGAGACTCTGAAAACCGCGGTTGAGCAGCCAAAGGATGTGGGAACTGTCAACGGATTTATAAACATGGATTGGGAGCAGCTTTCCGGTATTCTGAAGGAAATGGGCTTTGCAATGTCTTTTGACGATATTGTGTTCTGCCAGGAGTATTTCAAAAATACCGAAAAAAGAGATCCTTCGGTAACTGAAATGAGAATGATAGATACCTACTGGTCGGATCACTGCAGGCATACCACTTTCCTTACCTGCATAGATGATGTCAGGTTCCAGCAGGGCAAATATACTAAAGTAATCGAAGAAACTTTTAATGACTACAAGACAGCCAGAGAGGATATTTACAAGGGGCGTTCCGACAAGGACATATGCCTGATGGATGTTGCGCTCATGGCCATGAAGCAGCTTAAAAAGCAGGGCAGGCTGGAGGATCTGGACCTTTCGGATGAAATCAATGCCTGCAGTATTGTTGTTGATGCCGATATAGACGGAAAGAGCGAAGAATGGCTGGTGATGTTCAAGAATGAAACACATAACCATCCCACAGAAATAGAACCTTTTGGAGGAGCTGCCACCTGTCTGGGCGGCGCCATCCGCGACCCGCTTTCCGGAAGGGTGTACGTCTATCAGGCAATGAGAGTGACAGGAAGCGGCGACCCCAGAAAGAGGATGGAAGAAACCATCCCCGGAAAGCTTCCCCAGAAGAAAATAACCACCGGCGCCGCCGCCGGCTACAGCTCTTACGGCAACCAGATAGGCCTGGCAACAGGGCAGGTTGCTGAAATATACAATGAGGGCTATGTTGCAAAGAGGATGGAGATAGGTGCAGTAATAGGCGCCGCCCCAAGGAAAAATGTTGTGCGTATGCAGCCGGCAGCCGGTGACAGGATAATACTGCTGGGGGGCAGGACCGGGAGGGATGGCTGCGGAGGAGCAACAGGTTCATCCAAGGCGCATACTGAAGAATCGCTGGTAACCTGCGGGGCTGAAGTACAAAAGGGAAATGCCCCCACCGAGAGAAAGATCCAGCGCCTGTTCAGAAACCCTGAGGTAAGCACCTTGATCAAGAGATGCAATGACTTCGGTGCAGGCGGCGTAGCAGTTGCCATCGGGGAACTGGCCGACGGACTTGAAATAAATCTGGATATGGTTCCCAAGAAATATGAAGGTCTGGACGGAACGGAGCTGGCTATCTCCGAATCCCAGGAGAGAATGGCTGTAGTAGTAGATGCGGCTGATGTGGAAAAATTCATTAAATACTCAAACAAAGAAAATCTTGAGGCAGTTGTGGTTGCCGAGGTTACTGAGGCATCCAGGCTTAAGATGACCTGGAGGGGCAAAAACATAGTCGATTTAAGCCGGGAGTTCCTGAATTCAAACGGAGCAAAGCAAAGAATAGACATTGAGATAACTGCTCCTGATGAGGAAAGCTATTTTGACAGCTATAACAGTATAAAAATCGAGAATCTCACCGAAAAGTGGATAGAAAACCTTCAGAATTTGAACAGATGCAGTCAGAAAGGGCTTGTGGAGCGTTTTGATTCAACAATAGGTGCAAATACCGTCCTGATGCCCTTCGGGGGAAAGAACCAGCTCACACCTGCCGAAGGTATGGCTGCAAAGCTGCCGTTAACGGAGGGGGAAACCACTACCGGAACCTTGATGTCCTATGGTTACAATCCTGAAATATCCATATGGAGCCCTTTCCACGGTGCAGTATTTGCAGTTGTGGAATCGGTGGCAAAAATTGCAGCCATGGGCGGTGACTACAAAAAGATCAGATTGACACTGCAGGAATATTTCGAGAAGCCCGGCAGGGATGCAAAACGCTGGGGCAAGCCTTTAAGCGCACTGCTGGGTGCATACTATGCGCAAATGAAACTGGGCACTGCCGCAATCGGCGGTAAGGACAGCATGTCGGGCAGTTTCAACGAGCTTGATGTCCCGCCTACTCTTGTATCCTTTGCCGTGGACACCGTAAATGTAAACAATGTTGTTTCCAATGAGTTTAAAGGGGCTGGAAACAGAGTTGTACTTTTGCCGGTTGGGCTGGACCAAAATAATCTTCCCGACTTCGAAGAACTGGAGAGGGTTTATGAAGCTGTTCACCAAATGGCTGCCAGGGGGTCAATATTGTCTGCAAGCTCGGTAAGAGAAGGCGGCATAGCTGAAATAATCAGTAAAATGGCCTTTGGAAATATGACGGGCTTTGAATTTGCCGGAAATATGGAAACGGCAATGCTGTTTAAGCCCCTCTATGGCTCAATAATAATAGAAGTTAAAGAAAGCGCGGATTTGTCAGCCGTTCTGTCCGGCATAAATTATACGGTGCTTGGTATTACAAATTCCGCTGCCGAAATAAAGGTTGCAGGAGAAAAAATACCGCTGGCCCTGCTTGCGGAAAAGTGGCAGGCACCTCTGGAAAAGGTGTTCCCAACCAGAGTAAAGCAGCAGACAGCAGCCCCGGTGGAATATAATTATGAAGCCGGAAAAAAAGCAAAGCCATCCGTAAAGCTTGCCAGACCAAGAATTTTTATACCTGTATTTCCGGGCACCAACTGTGAAGACGATACTAAAAGGGTTTTTGAAAAAGCGGGCGGAATTGTTGAGACCCTGGTTATAAGAAACCTCTCACATACTGATATAGAAGCGTCCATTAAAGAGATGGAAAGATTGATCAGCAATTCCCAGATAATAATGATTCCGGGCGGCTTTAGTGCCGGGGATGAACCCGAGGGCTCGGGAAAATTCATCGCCACAGCTTTCAGAAATCCTGTAATCAGTCAGGCTGTGATGAAGCTGCTAAAAGCGAGGGATGGTCTGGTGCTGGGCATTTGCAACGGCTTCCAGGCATTGATGAAGCTTGGCTTGCTGCCCTTCGGGGAAATCAGGGATATTGATGAAAGCTGCCCGACGCTTACCTTCAATACTATCGGACGCCACCAGTCCTGTCTGGTGAATACCAAGATAACTTCAAATCTTTCACCGTGGCTGAACAACGTAAAGGTTGGAGCCATTCACACGGTAGCCATATCCCACGGTGAGGGCAGATTTACAGCCGGCGGTGATGTGCTGGGAACTCTGCGGGCAAAAGGTCAGATAGCTACTCAATATGTCGCTCCGGACGGTAAACCGACATACGATATCAGCTATAATCCCAACGGATCGGTAAATGCCATAGAAGGTATTACAAGTCCTGATGGAAGAGTATTCGGAAAGATGGGACACTCCGAGAGAACAGGGGCAAACCTGTATAAGAATGTGCCCGGAGAGAAGGACCAGCAGTTATTCCAGGCAGGAGTGGACTATTTTAGAGCGTAGAATTTGACTGGAGATTGATGGATATAGAAATAAATGTTAAAAATTTAAGTAATTAATCCAAACTTTAGAAAGTACGGGTGTGGTCAATGAAAGAAACTACCGGCAGAAGTTTAAAATACATGGCTATATTTTTGCTGGGGGCATATCTCTTTTTATTGGCCTACCTTACTTTTTTCAGTTCTCAATATGGCCGAGGAAACGGGCTGCGGGGAATAAATATTGTTCCGTTCTCAACCATAGTGCAATATTTGACCCGTCATATGGGAACCCGCAATATAATAGTAAACCTGGCAGGAAATATAGCGGCATTCATGCCGATGGGTTTTCTATTGCCGTTAGCTTTTAAAAGTATGAAAAAATTCAGCAGGGTAATTGCTGCTTCCATTTTTGCAACAGTTCTTATTGAAGTTGTTCAATATCTGACAGGTTCAGGAATAAGCGATATTGATGATATTTTTCTGAATGTCCTCGGAGGTATATCAGGGTATCTCCTCTATAAAGCGCTGTTTATCATAAAATCTTAAATCATTAAAAGAATTATTTCCTGAACTTCTAAAAGATCTAAAAAGAATAATATTATAATATATATGGCAATACTTATACAGCGTATTAAAAGCTGCAGTATATCCGGGCATTGATGGGTTTTGTTTCCTTGCAGTCAACGGAAAAAAATGTTATTATGAGAACTGGTTAAATGTCTATTGATTACATTTTGCGGCCGCTATGCGGCTCAAGCCATAGAATGGCTTAGGAGGTTAATATGAAGATATCTTTTTCTACGCTGGGCTGTCCTGGCTGGAGTTGGGAGGATATGCTCTCGACAGCGAAGGACATCGGCTTTGATGGTATTGAAATTCGAGGTATAGGAAATGAATTGTATGCACCCAGAGCTAAACAATTTGCTGTTGAAAATATTGATTTGACTAAAAAGAAGCTTGCTAAAATAGGTCTTGAAATACCATGTCTGACCTCCGCAAGTTATTTATTTGATAAAGCAAATATTGATAAGCATATTCAGGAAGCACAGGACTATATTGAACTTGCTTCCCAAATCGGTACACCTTATGTCAGGGTATTGGGAGATGCACAGCCTCAGCCCGGCGATGTTGATATTGATTTTGTAGTTGATAACCTCAAAAAGCTTTCAGTAAGGGCTCAAGAGAAAGAGGTAAAACTTCTTGTAGAAACAAACGGAGTTTTTGCAGCTTCAAAAGTATTGAAGACAGCCATTGAAAAGGTGGCATCGGATTATGTGGGAGTACTGTGGGATGTCCATCATCCAATCAGATTTTTCAACGAGTCTGTAGAAGAAACTTTTGAAAATCTGAAGAACCATATTTCCTTTATTCATATTAAAGATTCAATAGTGGTTGATGGCGTTATAAAGTATAGGATGATGGGACACGGTGATATTCCCATAAAGAGTATAGTCAGAATACTTAAGGAAAATGACTATAAGGGATATCTTTCTCTTGAATGGGTAAAGAGATGGTGCCTTGATCTCGAGGAGCCGGGAATAGTTTTTTCACATTATGCCGGTTACATGAAAAGTCTGATTTAATCAGTTGAGCTTGAGAAATATTTTTACTAATTAGCCTGTCCATTCTCCAAATGAGGTGGACAGGAAATATTTGAGTTTATATGGGATAATGTGGTATTATTCTTGCGATAATATATTGCAGGAGACTACTATGAAGAGATTAACCATATATATTCTGTTTCTACTTACAGCAATTCTTTTTACAGGCTGCGGCCGGCAGGCTGTTACCCCTCACAAGCAAAGCTCCTATCAATATAAGAATTCTACAATTGAATTGAATAAAAAAGTAAAATCCCTGGATATTTCCGTAGACTCGGGGGAACTTCGGATATTCTGCTGGGACAAGCCCGAAATAAGCTGCGAAATCAAACATACTGTCAGGGACAAAAAAACTGATGAGCAGCTTCAAAAGCTTCTTAATAAATTTTCAGTCAAGAGCACGGTTGAGGATAATACCTGCCATATTTCAGTAGACTATGATGGAAATATCAAAAATTCAAATGATATTTTCTCAGAAATCAAACTTACAATTCCACGGCGGATCAACAGCATTGAGCTGGTACAGGAACAGGGGAGTTTTGTGGTAGAAGATAAATTCGAAGGAAGTATAAAAGCAAAGCTGGAAGCTGCAAGCGCAGAGATTAAAGTCTTATACGGCTCTATGTCAGTACATTGTGAAAATGGAAATGTCAGGCTGAATTCCGGCAGATTGACCGGAGCATCGGATGTAAAAATTGAAAAAGGGAATATATATGTAAAAGCCGAATGTCAAAGCAAGTCTGTCTATTCCTTTGAAACCGTGACAGGGAATATTGATTTAACCTTTCCGGTCACATCGGCTATAAGCCTTGACGCAGTCGGCACCATATCCCATAATCAATTTACCGGATCAGAGGGAGATATAAAAGTCAAATCCAGTACAAAATTTGGCAAATTATCAATTAATGGATACAAAAATTGAGAAAAATGAAATAAATTAACAAATTTAGAAAAAACATGTTGACAAAAAATAAATATGTATTTATAATTTAAATAGATCGTTAAAAACCTTCTCATTTTCCAATTCGTTTTTACTTTTAGAGAGATTTATATATATTACAAAAGAACTGGAGAAAGCTAATGTCACTCATAAAAATAATGATTATGGACGATGATGATGAATATTCGTTCAATCTGTGCAATTCTCTTACCCATAATTTTTCTGAAACCCTGCTTGTAAATTATTGCAGCAATTCCTATAACATTGAAGAATGGATAAAAAAAATCGACCCCGACATTGTTCTCACCTGTGAAAAGTATTATTTCCAAATAAAAAAATATTTTGCAAAGCCGGTCTTTATCTTATCATCAGGAACCACAGAGAGCAGCTTTTCAGATATACCTTCGATCTATAAGTATAAGGAAGTCGATAAAATTGCCGGAGATATTATCAATGGCTTTATAAATACAGGAAATATTATAAAAAATACTAAAGAAAAAAGCGCAAAAGTAATAGCCGTCTACTCTGCTTCGGGCAGTGTCGGAAAAACCTTCGTTGCTATGGGAATAAGTTCATTTTGCTCTCTATCCGGTCTAAAGGTTTTCTATCTGAATCTTGAACAGTTTCAATCCACAAATTTCTTTTTTTCCTGCAATGCGGAATACTCATTATCTGAAATCATTTATTATGTACAACAGAGGGACAGGAATCTATTATCAAAGCTTCCAGCCCTGTGGTGTCAGGATACTCCTACAAATATTTTTTATTTCAAGGAGGCAAAGCATCCCTTTGAAATAAATGAGCTGCTTCCCGGGGATATTGAATTCCTCATGAATATGCTGAAGGAATGCGGAAAATATGACCTTATTATTATTGATATGGATTCGAAATTCGATTCCAACTCAATTGAAGTTTTTGTAAACGCCGATGAAGTTATATATATTATTACTGATGAAGAAATATGTTTACATAAAACAAAAATCTTTATTGAAAGTTTAAGTATGCTTTCAAATACAACCGGTCAATATTCTTATTTGTCACATAAATTTTTCTATGTTGCAAATAAAGTATCAAATCAGGATCTCCCATTATTCACACAATTCCTGTCTAAAGAAAGTTTCATTTCTAAAATTCCCTTCAATGAAATTGTCAATTCAAAAAAGTTCAGTATAATGGGAGGACCTGAGAAAATATGCAATTCCCTGAAAGAAATCGCCGGCAGATATATCAGCAGTGAACCTGGAGGCTAGCAATTGAATCAGAACCTGGTAAATGAAATTAAAGCAGTTATAAGTGAAAGAATTGATTTAAAGCGGAATTTATCTGATGAAGAAATCAATGAAATAATTGAAAAATCGGTATTCGAAAAATCGAGAGAAGTTATTTTAAGTACCTGTGAAAAAAGAGAAATAATATCGGTCATTTTTAATTCCCTGCGAAGACTTGATATTATCCAGCCCGTGCTTGAGGACCCCGGTATTACTGAGATAATGATAAACGGGCCGGATAACATTTTTATTGAGAAGAATGGAAAAAGCGAAAGGCTTGATCTACATTTTGAATCTTCGCAAAAGCTGGAAGATATAATCCAGGTAATGGTAACGGCTGTAAACAGAACGGTCAATGAGTCTACACCTATTGTTGATGCCAGACTCAAAGATGGTTCGAGAATAAATGTAGTTCTTCCGCCCATTGCTCTTAATGGGCCAATAGTTACCATCAGGAAGTTTCCCGACAAACCAGTTGATATGGAAACGCTTGTAGAACTTGGGTCATTAACGGCTGAGACCGCTGACGCTCTGAGAAAATTAGTAATCGCAAAATACAATATCTTTATCAGCGGCGGAACCGGTTCAGGAAAAACTACCTTTCTCAACGCATTATCCAATTATATCCCACGGGATGAGAGGATCATTACAATAGAAGATTCTGCGGAACTTCAAATAAACAATATCCCAAACCTTGTCAGTCTTGAGACCAGAAATGCAAATCTGGAGGGAAGAGGCGAGATCACCATCAGGGATCTGATAAAAACCTCTCTTAGAATGAGGCCAAACAGAATCATAGTGGGTGAAGTAAGGGGCTCTGAAGCTATTGACATGTTGCAGGCAATGAATACGGGTCATGACGGTTCACTTTCAACAGGCCATGCCAATTCGGCCATGGATATGCTGTCAAGGCTTGAAACAATGATATTGAGTTCATCGGCCATACCCCTTGAAGCAGTACGTAAGCAGATAGCTTCAGCAATAGATATAATTATTTTTCTGTCGAGATTGAGGGATAAATCAAGAAGAACACTTGAAATTTCAGAAGTGCTGGGCCTTGAAAACGGACACTTTAAGCTCAATCCCCTGTTTAGCTTTGAAGAGGCTGATGGTAACAATACCTGCTTGACCGGCAAGGTTACCGGATGTCTGGTAAGAAGTGCAAATCCGTTGATCAATACTCAAAAGTTGATAAATGCAGGCTTATTATGTGATATATAGTATATGTCAGTGGATATGGCTCTATTTGCTGTGGGAATAAGTCGGTGCCAGCGCATAAATATCTTAAATGTGCAGGTATAGATCTCCGCTGATGTTTAAGGAGTGATAGCTTTTGCAGGACTACGATATTTATTTGATGCCCCCAAAGTGGAAGATATTCTACGTATTATTTGCTTCGGCGGTTATTTTTACAGTTTCCTATCTCTTTTACAGGAGCTTTATATTTGCCGGAATTCTCAGTCCGTTGGGAATTTTATACCTGAGGCGCAAGAAAAAACAATTGATAGACAAACGAAAAAACGAGTTGAATATTCAGTTTAAAGATCTGCTGATTTCTTTGGCCTCCTCGCTGTCTTCGGGCAAAGCAATAGAAAATGCGTTCAACGTTGCTCTGGGCGATTTACTCGTTCTATACCCCGGTGAAGAGACCGACATTATTAAAGAGACCAGGATCATAATTCATAAGTTGTCTCTAAATATCACAGTGGAGGAGGCTATATGGGATATGGCTAAACGCAGCAAATTAGAGGATATGGTTAATTTTTCCGATGTGATAAGTATTTGCAAGAGAGCCGGAGGGAATTTGATAGAAGCAATAAAGAATGCCTCGGGAATAATAAGCGACAAAATAGAAATGAAACAGGAAATTGAAACTCTATTGTCCTCAAGAAATTTTGAACAAAAAGTTTTGAATATTATGCCTGTCGCTATGATACTTATTTTATCCCTGACTGCCCAGGACTACATCAGTCCCATATTTACAACCACCCAGGGGAGAATGGCAATGACATTATGCCTGCTGCTGCTGTGGTTTGCTTACGTGCTATCCGGCAAAATTATGAATATAAGGTTGTGAAATATGTTTCTTTTAAAAATAATTACATTAGCTGCCCTCATGGGCAGTATCTCATACCTGCTGATCATACTTGCAGGCAACCATACCAGGTACCAGGCATATATAAAGGCTCTAAATAAAAAGGACCGTTTTTTTAAAAGACTTTTGCCTGTCGGTCTGTATGTCCTTGACAGATATAGCTATTCTTTTAATTCTGCCTATGACAGGAGAATCCTTAACTTTATTTGTGAAATTTACGGTCAGGAGTACTCCTTTTTTTACATAAGAGTAATGTATGCCAATAAAATTGTCCTGTTTGCGATTTTTGTTGTTTTGGAATTGATTGCTGCCCTGGCTTCGGGATATGATCCGTCATACATGATTTACATCATATTGGTGATGGCATTAATTATGATACTGGAGGATACACGTCTGAAAAACAGAGTGAAATTGAGAAGACTGGAGATTCAATTGGAGTTTCCGAATTTTATTAATAAGCTTACCTTACTGCTAAATGCAGGTATGACAATGTCAAAGGCCTGGGAGAAGATTTCCTCCGACAGAACAGGCAGCGGAAGTACCTTTTATCAAGAGGTTGAGAAAACCGTATCCGACCTGAAAGCAGGAAAGAATGAAGCCGAGGCGTACAGTCAGTTTGCAAAAAGGGTTAAAGTGTCTGAAATATCAAGGCTTATGTCGACAATTTTGCAAAATACCAAGAGGGGCGGAACTGATTTGGTTCTCTCATTGAGGTTACAGTCAAATGAATGTTGGGAGATGCGCAAAAATGCCATAAGAAAATTGGGAGAGGAAGCTTCGACAAAACTCCTGTTCCCGATGATGATAATGTTTTTTGCGATTTTAATAATAGTTGTAACTCCTGCAGTTCTCTCCATGCAGGGGATAGCATCGGATTTTTAAAAGGGGAATATCAAGATTTTATGATTTAGGAGGTCAGTTATGAATTCTGCATTAAAAAGGTTTTTTACAGAAGAAGATGGGATGGGTACGGTTGAGGTGATAATTATTATAGCTGTCTTGGTAGGAGTTGCATTACTTTTCAGAAAGCAGCTTATCAATTTTGTTAATGCTATAATAAACAATCTGTTTCCTGATGCAAGTAAGCTGGAGAACAATAAAAACGGAACACAGGGTACCCTTGCCGGCTGAGAAATTTTTCATTTGATAACCTCATATAAAGTGGGGAGTTTATCTCCCCCGATGCTACGGCGGCCCGAACAGGACAATTGAAATGAAGGGTCTGCCTGCCAAAGTAGGGAGGAGAAAGAGTGAAGCGAGTTCTCAATAAAATGAAGTCAATGGTGCCGTGTTTTAATGAGAAAGGCAGCTTTACGGTTGAAGCTTCCATTATATTCTCATTAGTATTTTTATTGATGGTTGTTCTGGTTTATTGCTTTATAATTATGTATCAATATATTTCTCTCCAAAGTGTTACAAGCGAAGCCTCCAACCGGGGAGCCTCATATTATGTAAAGCAGTTTAAATCAAATTCACAATGGCCGTCTGAAACAAATTTTTATTGGAGGATTTTAGATTCCGGCGCATCCGCCAAAAAGGGCAGTATAGAAGCATACATATTAACCGGTCTTGAGCCGCCCATAATCAATTCGGAAAAAACAGTCAAAATTGATATTTATTACAGTTTATTGATTAAACAGCTAAAGATTGGGATTGAGGAAAAATATCCGCTCCCCGCCGGAAAGTTACTCACAATTTTCGGAATTTCTCCCCAGCTCACAATAAAGGCTGAAACCTCAACTCCCCTGGAGGATAATGCTGAATTTATCAGAAACCTGGATATGGTTACAGACATAAAAAACTGTATAGTTAATAGTGATAATAAATGGATAGGATCCGGTTCTGGGGTTAATGAGGTAATAGACAAACTGGTAAAAAAACACTAAAGGTATGGTGAAGAGATAATGAAAGTAGTAAAACCAATTTATAAAAGAGGGTCTATTACTGTTTTTATCAGCATAGTATTATCATCAATTTTTCTGGTGGCCGGTACCTTTACCGACGCGGCCAGAATCAGGCTTGCCCATTCTCAGATACAAAGAGCCAACCAGACTGCTCTTTCCTCGGTACTTGCATGTTACAACAATGAACTTAAGGATCAATACGGCTTATTTGGTTTTTACCTGGATAATGAAACTATTAATGACAGTTTTGAGGAGTACCTTTCCAGAAATTTAAATATAGGAAGTGGGGATTTTCTTTACGGTTATAACATTGAAAATATAAAGCTGGAACAGCCCTTCAGCCTGGAGAACAATACGATTTTTGAAGAGCAGATAACGGAGTTTATGAAATATCGCGCTCCTCTTGAAATAGCCACGGAGCTTCTGTCAAAAATTGAGGGGATAAAAAATATATCAAAAGGCTCAAAAGTCTATAAAAGAAAAATGGAAACAGACAAGAAAGCCGGAGCAATAGGTAAACTTCAAATGCTCCTGGAGGAAAAAGCCGGTGCTATAAATAATTCGGCTGTGGCAGCAAAAATTAAGGATTTAAAAGAACAGCTTATAGAGAAAAATTCGGTTATCGGGGAAATATCAGAAAGACTGAAGGAGCTTCAGGGCCTGTATTCCAATGAAAAAGATGCCGGCGCCAGAAAGAGCCTGCTCAGTGAAATAAACTCTGTCAGAGCCGAGCTGGCCGATTTCAATAATGCAAAAGCAAATATAAAAAATACAATACTGGATAATTTAAATTTGTTTAAAAGCTTAAATTCAGAGGCGGCTGATTATTCACAAAGCATAACTGTTCAAAAGGGTGATTTGCTTGACAGAATAAAGGAAGAGCTGAAATTTGTAAGTGACAGCCAGGAGGGTATAGAGGACATGCAAAAAGCCTATAATCAAAGTCTGTCGGACATGAGAAACATTATTGGGGAAGATAATTCCGCCTTAATAATAAAAAGTCTGGAATCAAATATAGTCAGCTGCCTGAAGGCTATTGAAGTGGCTAATGAAAGTGAAGACAGTTTCTTGTCGGCACTGGATTCATTCCATTCTCAGGAAATAAATTATACTTTTAATAAATCCGGGCCTGCTTCTTCGGAGGATGAAGACAATAGGGACAAGGTGTTTCAGGTACTGCAAAAAGCCTTTAAATCAAACGGGGAGATGAAAACTATTGACCATAATTTGCTGACGCAGCTTCCTTCCAAAAAGCGGATGCTTCAGGAGGAAAATTTAGATTGGGACATACTGGATTTTAATACCGCAAACGGTGCCGAAAAGGAGCTGCAATATATTGGAGAAAAAGAAAGTAGCTTTGAGCAGATAGCCTTAAATATAGCTGAAGAATTGTTTATTAATGAATATATAATGGGGATTTTCAGACACGATATCCCGCTTCTGAAAGGGGAGACCGACAGCGAGGCCTATAACTTGAGATCAGAAGACAAGTGTCAGAGAAACGGCTTCTTCTCATGCTATGAAGTTGAATACGTAATTAATGGGAACAAGGATGAGGCTGTTAACTCCATGCTGATAAAATCGGAAATACTTGCTGCGAGGCTTGCTGCAAATGTCATACACATTTATACCGACCCTTCCAAAATGAGCAGGGTAACCGGTCTGGCTGCGGCGCTGAGCAGCTGGAATGCAGGTTTGTCGACACCCTTGGTACAAACCATGCTGGTCTTTTCCTGGGCCATGTTTGAGTCACTTTATGATCAGGAACAGCTAAGTCTGGGAGAGAAAATAGCTTTATACAAGACCAAAGATCAATGGAAAACAGATATCTCAGGTGCAGTCAACAACAAAAAAACTTCAGAGGCCCATAATAATCCGTTGCTTTTAAGCTACCAGGATTATCTGAGGATATTTCTTCTGTTAACCGCAAGGGAAAAGAAACTGGCGAGGACCCAGGATCTCATACAATTGAATGTGGGTATGTCCCTCCAGGACTTTTCAATAGAAAATACACATGTGGCATTAATGGCTGATACAACGGTATCTATGAAAAATCTCTTTCTATCCCTTCCGGTTTTTTCTCCGGAACAGAGAAGAAACATTGCCAGGACTGATATCAACGAGAGTATGCTGCTAAGTTATTGAGCCGGCAAGGAGGCAGTATGAAGAGAGACAGATTCGGTAAGGGGGCAATTACTGTTGAAGCTGCAGTAATTCTGCCGGTTTTTATCATTGCGGTCATGTCCTTCGCTTTTATACTGAAAATATATTATACACATGAAATTGTGCAGAATGCCCTGACAGGAGCATGCAGGCAAATGAGCGTTTATGGCCTTCTGTATTATAAAACAAATGCTGAAGAAGTTGTCGGAGGCATTGAAAGGTTTAGCAGCTTAAATACGATTGAAGATACACTGGGGGATAACTGGTTAACGTCAAGTATACGTGAGGCCGGGGAGGATGCAACCGACCGTATGAGAGCTCAATTGGCTCTGATTCCTGCTGCTGGACTGCTTGTGGGAAATCAGCTTGAGGCTGGTTTTAATGCAGGTGTTGAGAAGGGGCTTTTAGGACTGAACATAGAGGATGGATTTCAGGGATTGGATTTTTCAGAAAGCAGGATGCTGGCTGATGGGAGAAGCATAGACATTTCAGTAAGTTATAAAATGCGGTTTCCTTTCCTGCCCGGGCTTCTCCCGGGGGTAAACATCAGACAAATGTCATCGGTTTGCATCTGGGCAGGTGAGGAGGGGGTGGGAGGCAGCGGAAATGAGGAAGAAAATAATAAAAGTGTATGGGATATGGCTAACTTAAAACGCGGTCAGGAAATAAGAAAGCTCCAGGGCGCAAATCTGCCCTTTAACTTTCCTACCGTAGCAAAGTATGAAAACGGAACTGTAATCAGCATTAAAAGTCTAAACATTGAGGAAGCCTATTATAAGGATGCTGTAAATCTCGAAAAGAAAATAACCGGTTACATAAATAAGTTGAAAGCGTTTAACGGGGGAACCTGTAGAGAAGTTTCCATAAGGAGCACGGATATTTTCCGAAAGGAACTGTTACTTATAATTCCTGAAACAGAGCTTACTTTAAATCAGCAAAGTGTTATCGACAAGTGTATCGGTCTGGCCGAAAGCAGGGGAATAACCTTAAAGCCTGTTAAAGCCTATGGGAAACAGGGCAGCGGGGGCACAAAAGTAAACACCGGAGAAAGTGGGGAGAAAAAAGCTGAAAATGATTAAGGCAATTGAAAGACAGATTGCAATGCCCATGATCCTGATACTAATGCTATGTCTGGGCACTGAAGTCCGGTTATTCCTCACTGCCGAAGGGAGCTTCCAGGCAGTACTTATGGGGGTTCTGCTGGTTATTCAACTTATTGCTGCCATCAGTGATTTGAGCACCGGATTAATACCTTTATGGCTGGTACTCTCGGCATTTGTACTGGGAATGCTGATTATTCTTATCTTCGAAGGCACGTCTAATATAAAGGAGCATATTTTAGGCGGTGTACTGTCATTTTTCATATTTGCTTTTTTTATGGTTTTAACCGGAGGTCAGATTGGAGGCGGTGACCTGCTGCTGTTTACAGTAACCGGTTTCTTTTTGGGTCTTTCCATTATTCCGGGGATTTTGTTCCTCTCAATTGTTTTGACAGGTATGTTCTCAGTATTTTTGATAGTTTTCAAAAAAACCGGCCTGAAAACAGAAATACCCTTTGCACCTTTTATATTGCTGGCTACAGCTCTTTTAAATTTTTAAAGGTACTTTTCCTGTGAGGTGATCCTATTGGACGGAAGTTTTGAAAAAGAATTTGATTTTGATATGCTGTTTGAAAATGATTCAATATCCAATTATTTGGTCTTGAGAGCAAAGGATTGCAACAGTATTTTGAATTATCAGGTGCAAATGCTGCTGAACAATGATATAAGCGGTTTACTGAAATTCAACGTCAACTATATGGGAAACGGTTTGAACTGCTTTTATAATGTTACCTCCAAGTGCTCTCTGTTAAATTTCATGTCCCGGAAGAAGTTTTCAAGAAATGAGTTTTTGATAATGGTTCTTAATATTATAAATAATATTTGCTGCATTAAAAGTTATTTACTCTATGATTGCAATATTTTACTGGATGAGAGGTATATTTTTGTGGAGCCCGAAAGGATGGAGCTTTACTTTGTATATCTCCCGTTTACAGGAATGAAAAATGATTATAAAACCTTTTTTATAAAGCTCATTGTGGATATGGCCAACTTTTACAGGGAGAACAGCGATAACTATCTGCAAAGGCTTCTGGAGGTAATCAAGAGTGATTTGTTCAATCTCAGCATCTTTAAGGCTCAGCTGGAATCTCTTCTTAAAATTGATATTAAAAATCAGGTTCAAACCCTTGAAAATTATATGGACGGTAAAGCAGACCCGGTACATAGAAAAGGAATGGAGAAAACAGGGAAAAAAGCAGACAAAAAAGTCAATGAGGAAAAAGATAAAAAATCCAAGGGTGCAATTCTGGACAGAAGTGTTAAAATACCTTTGTTTAATGAGGAAAACAATATTTCTGAAAACTCCGGACCTGGAATCATGCCGGAAAAGAATACTAAAAAAAACATCGAGGATACGGACAAAAAATTAAATATAGTTTTCATTTTACTTCAGCCAGTATTATTAATAGTATATATTATTATAATAACCCGCGGCTTTATTGATACCGGTGAAGGTAAAAGTATGACAGCTATCATTGTCCTGGTTATTCTTGCCAGCGTTGACATACTTGTCTTCAGGCTGATCAGAGAGAGGTACGGAAATACGGCAAAAGGCAATGTATCAGAGGCAGTAAGCTTTATAACCGGCAAAATGAGGGCAGGGGGTTTTTATGAAAAAGCTGAATCAGGAAAAGGCTCAGTTTCAAAAACTGAAAAGAACACATTTAAGCAGGAGAACAGTAATACAATCCCTGACCCCCAAAGTGTTTGCAGTGGGGAAACAGAAGTGATAAGAAAAAAAATTATCAGTGCCAGGGCATATTTAAAGGAAACACAGGGGGAAACGGTTATTGAATTGGACAAGAGCAGTATTCTGGTAGGACGCATGGAAGGACTTGTTGATGCTGTGATCAATAACAGTGCGGTTGGGAAAGTACATGCCGAGATTTTATCGGAGGAAGGAAGTTATTATCTCGTTGACTGTAATTCCAGGAACGGAACTTTTGTAAATGACAAAAGACTGGCGCCAAATACAAGGAATAAGATATTAAATAACGATTTTGTCCGGTTTGCAAACAAGGAGTATAAATTCTTTACCTCGGTAAACGCGTTGGAGGAAACTGTATGATTTGCTATTCCGCCATGTCCCTTCTTCTGATATTTTCAATTGTAAGCGATCTGAAAACTTCCAAAATAAAAAATATTTATGTGCTTATCTCAGGATTCGTAGGAATTTCAATAAACACTTATTGCAGTGGTGCAGAGGGCTTCAAGCTAAGTGCCGCGGGCGTGGTTCTGCCTATAATCCTGCTCTGGATCTTCTTTTACCTCAATATGTTAGGTGCCGGAGACATAAAGCTGTTCAGTGCTATTGGAGCATTGGTGGGCTGGCAGGAGGGCATATGCATTATGGCTTACTCCATCCTTGTTGCGGGAGTGGTGTCAATTGTAAAACTGGCAGGTTCGGGGGAATTTGTAAAAGGCTTTCGTGTACTGGGAACGGAGTTAAAGCTCTTTCTCTATGGCAGGGGAAATCATATAAGTAACTTGAGCAGAAGCAGCAGGCACGTTATAAAGCTGTCTCCGTCCATCGCTGCGGGGGCGGGTATCCTGCTACTGACAAAATTTGTTTTATAGGATTATACCGTTGAATGCCTGCTGCCTGACGCCAGACAAGCCGGTATTGGTCAGGGATTGTAAATTATATTTTCAGCATCCTTGCAAAGTGCCATTATATCCTTAAACTTTTCAGCTGCATCCTCATAACCTTTTTTATACAGCTTCCTCAGGTTTTCAGGGTTTTTTTCAAATCTTGAAACTTCCACCGGTTGTTTTGGTCTGATTATGACGGCTTTGTTCTGCTTTTCCAGTTCCTCTGCAAACCCGATACTTTCATTATAAACCAAATGCCTGCCTTTAATGGAATTGACAAGGTTGGGGTACTTCCTCAGTGCAAGCTTGCATAATGGATATAACCTGTTTTTCTTTTTTACGTAGCCTGTATGCCGGGTAAGAATCACAATGTGCATATCAAAGCCGCTGTCAGCAGAGTAATGTATTGGTATGGAATCCGAAGGACCGCCGTCTACAAGCCGTTTTCCGTCAACCTCTACAATAGGTGATACCAACGGGATAGAACTTGAGGCTCTGACATAAATGCCGTCAGTGGACATATCTCTTATGGGAGTATATACTGCACCGCCCGTTGCACAATCGGTGGATACGGCGGTCAGTCTGCAGCCGGAATTTTTAAACTTTTCATAATCAAATGGGAGCAGTTTATTAGGTATATCGTCAAATAAAAAGTCCATATTGAAGATAGAGCCCCTGGTAAAAAGGCCCGAAAGGCTTATATATCGTTTGTCTGAGCAAAAGCCGGCATTGATGTCCAGATTTCTTCCCCTCTGCCCGGTAATATAGGACACGGAATTGCATGCGCCTGCTGAGACCCCTATGATGTCCTGAAAAACCAGTCCCTGATCCAAAAAATAATCCAATACTCCGGAGGTGTATAAGCCTCTCATCCCTCCGCCTTCAAGTATCAAGCTTACTTTAGCCATACGATTTAACTCCTTAGATGCTGTTGAATTAAAACTTCTGCCATTTTCTTACTGAATTATACCGTAAAATTTATATATATTCAACAATGCTTTATTTTGTGTTTTCAGAGATAATTATATTAATAGTAAATTTTAAAGCCTGATATATATATTGTTTTTGACAAATTCTAAAATGTAAAATCATTGTAAACATTTATTACGAATGATACTTTTAGAAAGCTATAGAGTATATAATGTATTAAAAATTGTATTAAAAATCGCAGCTTAGTCACAGTATTATGGGAGGTTGTAATGCCTACAATTGTTGAAAATTCATATGGGAAATTATTTCAGTACACCATGAAAGCTATAAATCCTGTTAAAAAGGTTATAATGACTACCGAATGTAAAGTACATAGAGTCATTAATATTCAAGCACTGGTAATTCTTAAGAGTGATAAGAAATTTGAACAGTTCAAGCTTTTTTCACAATATATAACCGAATTAAACCTTGGTGTTGTCTGGGCAGATCAGGATTTCAAAAGCTCAGGTCATTTTTATAATCCAATAAAAGACAGAGGGCTTTACGGAAACACCAATGCTCTATCTCTGGCAAATAATTATTACTCCTTTGCGCTGGGTTACTATGGGTCAGGTGATATAAAACGGGCAATGTTTTTTCTTGGAGCAGCGGCTCATCTGGTACAGGATATGACTGTACCGCAGCATGCGAATATCAAGCTTTTGAAGGAACATCACAAATTTGAAAAGTTTGTAAGGGATACATTTCTTAGTACACCTGAATATTTAGTCTGCGAAAATGGCTGTTATCTCAGAGATATAAAAGAATTTATACGTCAAAATGCCATTGATGCCATTAAGGCAAACAGCAGATTGAGTACAATTATTGATGATGAACGAAGGTACTACGAGCTGACAAAGGTTGTACTGCCGCTAGCCCAAAGAAGCACTGCAGGCTTGCTCTCAATGTTTTACAGGGATATACAGTCAGGTGAAATGCTATCACATGAAATACGGTCAATGTAAAGAAGCACGTTTAAGATTAAAATGCTATCGGCATATTGTACATGAAAAAATAAATTATTAATTCAACATAATTATGGTTTGGGCATGTACAATTGTCAACTGTTTAATATATAATAAAAGGACACAGTTGCCTTATATACCAGACAAAGGAAATCCGTCATATAACAAACAGCCCTCAGTCTAAGCTTAAAAATATGCGTATAATGTGTTAATAATTCATTCTATGGGTTTAAGGAGAAGACAGATGAAATCATACCGCAAGGAGCTGTATTTCAATATTCCAAGGCGCAGGGCATATGTAAATATCACTCCGCAGGTTCAAAAGTGTATTGATGAAAGCGGAATAAAAGAAGGAATGGTATTGGTCAATGCCATGAATATAACTGCCAGTGTGTTTATAAATGATGATGAAGCCGGATTGCATCAGGACTTCGAAAAATGGCTGGAAACACTTGCCCCTGAAAAGCCTTACAGCCAATATAACCACAATGGGTTTGAAGATAATGCCGATGCACATCTGAAAAGACAGATAATGGGCCGTGAAGCTGTTGTCGCGGTTACAAACGGAAAACTTGATTTTGGCACCTGGGAACAGCTTTTTTATGGTGAATTCGACGGTAAAAGAGAGAAAAGGGTTCTTGTGAAAATTATTGGAGAATAAAATACTGAATATCCTGCAGCTTGGTATCTTACATTTATAGTTTCCCTTTAATCAGTAAATTCTATCTGGAGAAAAGGAGATTATTATGAAAATCTGTGTGATTCACGGAAGTCCCGGAAAGGGCAATACGTACAAGACAACGCAAATATTCATGGAGCAGTTGAGGAAAAACGCTGAACTTGAAATAGCGGAGTTTTATCTGCCTAAAGCATTGCCTTATTTTTGCTGCGGCTGCTACAGCTGCTATGACGAAAGTGCCGACAAATGCCCTCATGCCCAGTATACACGGCCAATTGAACAGGCTATGAAAGAAGCTGACGGTCTTGTTTTAACTTCACCGGTTTATGTACTTGCAGAGAGCGGTGCTATAAAGTCCTTCCTGGATCATTTCAAATATATGCACCTGCCTCACAGGCCTATGGAAGAAATGTTCTCAAAGGTAGCGATGGTTATTTCTACAACGGCGGGTGCAAGTACCGGAAAGGCTATAAAGGCTATATCAAGAACGTTGAAATTCTGGGGCATTAAAAGGATTTACAGTTTGGGCCTGACAGTCTTTACCAGGAACTGGGAAGATATGAAAACAGGAAAGCAGATCAAGCTTCAAAAACTTATTGGGAAAAAAGCCGACATATTCCATAGAGCACTGGTAAATAGGAGAAGGATCCCTTCCACAATATTTATCAAATTTATGTTTATGTACATTAAAAAGGTGATGAAGGACTGTGAAGACGGTCACGCAGATAAAAAATATTGGCTTCAAAAAGGATGGCTGACCGGTCAGAATAGGCCGTTTTAAACCAGAATGACCGGTAGGCTGAAATCCATGAGGTTTCAGCTTTTTGTGCAGTTTGGGCTCCTTCGAAACAAACTATCCAAATATATTTAATGTATGATATTATTTGGATATTGATAATACTGGGTATATCCGGAAAAAGGATGAAGAGGGCGAGCCATTTGGTATGAGAGCAGGAGAATAACAAATGAGAAAAAGGAATATCTTATTAATAGCTATAAAGCCTATCATATTATCGGTGACCATTGCACTTGGCATGAGCGGCTGTTCATCAGACAACAAGCTTTACATAGCTTCGGAACCCCAGACAGCGGCAAATTATAAAGAGGTCAATACCGCGGACAATACAAATGCTGTTTCAGCGGTAACCGATATGGTGAATGATACAAACACTGAGGTTATTAAGTCCTGGGAGGAATATGAAGTCCAAAAAGTTCCTTTAATTGCCGCAATACCTGACAAAAATATATTTTTATACGGCATAAAAGATAAGGGAGTGATACTTTATTATAATAATACCGGGCATTTTTATGACTGGAACTATATGACGCCAAGATTTGTACTTCCCAGAATGGAATTGGCTGATTTTGACCGGGATGGCAGGGAGGAATTGGCTGTAATACTTTATGCAGGGTCAGGGACAGGGTATTCGGTTGAAGAGCTGCACATTGTCGGGGTCTCTGAAAATAAAGTACTTTCTGATGATCCAAAGGATAAAAACTATCTGCTTCCCAATAAAGAGTATTTTAAGGATTATATCTTTACAAATTATGAAGAGCAGTTGAAAAAGCAGATAAAGCTTAATACGCATAAAAAGGGGAGTTCGCTCATGGCCGATGTCACTGTCGGAAAAAAAGTAAACTCTTTTGAATTGGCAAATACGGAAGATGATATTGATAATAATAATATTGTTTTTGGAAATATAGTGGGATTTGAAATCAAAGATAAAAAAATACTGGCGAGGTTTGCACTGGGCGCTATTAGAAAGTCCTACGCTTCTCCTGATTTTATTGGTGAAATCAACTCGGAAGTTGACTTCGACAGTGGAGTATTTACTTTAAAAAACCTGTCTTTTCAAAAAAACAGCGATAGTTAGGATTGTTTTTTATGTAACTGAAGCAGTTGATTTATCTTATAGGTAATTTGCATGATCAATAATTTTTGAGGGAGGATAAAAATGTTCTATTATCAGGTAAACGACGATATTCAATTAAGAGTTCTGGAAAATAAGAATGCCAGAGAACTTTATAAATTGATTGATAATAACCGTTTATACCTAAGGGAATGGCTGCCATGGGTTGGAGCAACAACAAGTGCAGATGCCATAAAAGATTTTATCAAGTCCTCAAGAAAACAGTTGGCTGATAATAACGGATTTCAGGCAGGAGTATACTATAAAGGTGAAATTACAGGTACTATTGGTCTTCATGGCATAGATTGGAGCAACAAAAAAACTACAATAGGCTACTGGCTTGCGGAGGAGCATCAAGGTAAAGGCATAATGACAGAATCCTGCAGGGCAATTATAAATTATGTGATGAAAGACCTGGGTTTAAATCGGGTTGAAATAAGAGCCGCCGAATTTAACAAAAGGAGCAGGGCAGTACCTGAAAGGCTGGGATTTACGCTGGAGGGCTCGGTAAGACAGGCCGAATGGCTGTATGACCACTATGTAAATCATGCTGTTTATGGTATCCTGGCTGAAGAGTGGAATAAATTACATTAAATCATATTAACAGGAGGAATTCATAGTGGAAGATTGGATACCGGTGGTAGGCTCCCTGGGCTTGGCGTTAATAGTCGTAATACCGTTTATAGTAAATAAAGTGATGAAATACAAGCTGGAAATTGCCCGGATAAATGCTGAAACCACATTAAAAGCCGAGCAAATTCGTGCAAACAATCAACTGGAAATCGAGATGCTTGTGAAACAACAGGAGGGACAGGCAGGAAAGCTCAGATACCAGGAAGATGTCAATTATGACCAGACGCCCGATAAAATAAAGCGAAGGGTGTAACGGATTTAAAGTTATTTGACAAGTCATTGAGGTAGAGACATGGAAAGTATTACAAGGGATTGGAATCCCAAGCAGGCAAGACTAAAGGAAATTATTTTAAAACAGGATAAATTCCAGGAGGCAATAGAGCTTACACTTTATATGCATAGTCTTGTACATTCGTCGGAAATGTCGGGGAAGGATACTCCTACATATGAGGATGATTTGTGGAAAGGGCTTGACCCGGGAGTATTCGGTTCCCAGCATAAGCAAAAGGGTTCGACCATAGCCTGGAATTTATGGCATCTGACCAGGATAGAAGATCTGACAGCAAATATTCTCATAGCTGAAGACAGTCAGGTCTTAAATTGCGGAGATTGGCTTGATAAAATGAAAGTATCGGTAACTGATACCGGAAATTCAATGAATGACAGCGAGATTGCCGAATTCAGTGCACAGCTTGATATGCTGGAACTGAGAAATTACAGGATTGCCGTTGGCAGGAAAACCCGTGAAATACTAAAGAAGCTGATTCCCAAAGATATGAAGCGGAAGGTCAAGCCCGAAAGCATCCGGAGGATATGGGAGGAAGGCGGCGTTACTGAGGCCGAGCAGTCCAGATGGCTGTTGGAGTTTTGGGGCAAAAAGACCGTTGCCGGAATAATATTGATGCCTATAACCCGGCATCAGGTGGTTCACATAAATGACAGCTTAAAGCTGAAAAGCAAGATTCTGGTTTCGCCGGTCTTATAGAATATAATTTAGCATAACCCAGTGGAGAATACCCATGATTCGGTGAGTCCACCGTAGTTGTGAGGTAATGTCAGTAATTAAAAGGTTTTAATTATAAACCGATAGGAGGCTATTATGGGAGCTATGAGAGAGATTTTCGGACCCAGCAAGAAGGAGATATGGAAACAGCTAAGCCTGCAGCTGGAAAACAGTGAGTACATTGAAGGCGGTTTTTTAAAGAGTGACAAAATCGTTGCCCGTATAAAAAACTGGATTGTCACACTTGATACATATACAGTTTCAACTGGGCAAACCACTATCATATATACCAGAATAAGAGCACCTTATGTCAATAAGGACGGAATCAGGTTCAAAATATATAAAAGCGGTATTTTTAGCGGGATGGGTGCCGCCCTGGGAATGCAGGACATTGAGGTCGGAAATCCGGAGTTTGATGAAGCATTTGTTATTAAGGGGAATAATGAGGAGAAAATAAAGGAATTATTTAAAAGTCTGCAGCTGCAAAAGCTAATGCTGATGCAATCCAGATTCCATCTGGAAGTAAAGGATGACGAGGGGTGGTTTGGTACCACTTTTCCCGAAGGAGTCGATGAACTATACTTCTCCATACCCGTTGTTTTAAAGGATATTAATCAATTAAAGGGTCTTTTTGAAATCTTTTCAGAAGTACTGAATCAGCTGTGCATTTTAGGTTCGGCCTATGACAGCCATCCCGGAGTAGAACTTAATTGAGGTCAAATACACTATTGGCGGCTATGAGGCAGAGAAATGAAGTTTATTGATGATACCGGAACTTACACAGTTAAAATTGAAAGTGCTTATTCTTATGAGGCATCCAGTCTTCTGGAGGAACTGTCCCTGGAGTTGGAGCATATAACCGGAAGCAGCGGAAACAGCTCGTTTGATATCTGTGATATAAATGATTTCAGGGCCGTATTTGTTATTGCCCGGAACGAACGGGGTGAGGCAGTCGGGTGCGGAGCAATTCGCCCGCTAAATGAACGTACTGCCGAGATAAAACGCATTTATTCAAGAATCAAAAAAGCCGGGATCGGGAAAAAAATAGTCGGCTTTTTGGAGACAGAGGCAAAAGCTCTGGGATATAAATCGGTATGCCTTGAAACCAGGATTATCAATCAAAATGCCGTTGTATTTTATAAAAAACTTGGGTATACGGTTATTCCGAATTACGGAAAATACCATAACAGTTCAGAAGCCGTCTGTTTTGAGAAAAAGATATAAATTTTGTAATTTGAAAATAAAGTATATGTAATAGTATGGAAAGCAAAAGCAACTCCGATATGTTAGAATAATACTCAGAAAAGCATGGGAGGTAACAATGTGAACACCGAAAAATTCAGCGGCAAGGCAAGTATTTATGAGAAATACAGACCTGAATACCCAGCGGCTTTTATAGACTATTTATACGGCAGTGCCGGTTTTAGCCAGGCAAGCACAATCGCTGATGTGGGCGCAGGTACCGGGATTCTCACCAGACAGCTCCTGGAGAAAGGAAGCAGGGTTTTTGGTGTGGAACCTAATAATGATATGAGAAAAACGGCTGAGACAAAATTAGCCGGGTTCAATAATTTTTATTCAGTAAACGGAACAGCGGAGAATACCCGGCTGGATGGCCAGAGCTTTGATTTTGTCACTGTAGCGCAGGCCTTTCATTGGTTTGATGCTCTGGCTTTCAAAAAAGAATGCATGAGGATTTTAAAACCTGGGGGATTGGTTGTGCTGGTATGGAACAGCAGGGTTGCCGGGTCGGAACTTGTAATGGAAAATGCTGAAATTTGTAAGAAGTATTGTCCGCACTTCACAGGTTTCTCAGGCGGGATGGAGGAAAAGCCCTCCGACTTATCCATGTTTTTTAAAGACGGCACATATGAAACAAAACACTTTGACAACAAAATTTCATATGACCTGGAGGGTTTCATAGGAAGGAATCTTTCAGCCTCTTATGCTCCGGATGAGAAAGAAATCAATTATGTTAAGTTTGTAAATGCAATAACCTCATTATTTGACAGATACAGTGTCGGCGGCAGAGTTGTTGTTCCCAATGTAACAAGTTGCTATTCAGGTAAAGTGCAGTGAACTAAACTGATACCGGTAATACCGGTAAACAGGCAGGTACCTGATATCCGGCCGGTATCAATTGATATCTGTAATATGAACAAAGAGTGAACTATATGCGTCTTTAGTCCAGGGTAAATTCCAGGAATCAAAGGAATGGGTGGCTATAACAGGCTCATATCTGTCAAGGGCGCTGTTGTGAACCATTCCGACAATAATGGCTGAATGCTTTATTCCTGAACCGGCGGTAAACTCATATTGAATAATATCTCCATAGTTTACATATTCACCGATATCACTCGTATAGGCCGAATCCCCAAAAATGATTTTTTGAATTCCTTTGGGGCCGAATTCTTTTTTGTTATAATTGCCAAGTAAAATTGAATTCAGGCCCCTTGCGGTGCTCCATGTCCAGGAATAGCTGACGGCTTTGGCATTGGAGGAGGAGCCTTTTCTTATATAGTACCACTGATGGCTTCCTTTTGTATCATTTTCGGCGCCTCCGGCCTTAATGCACTGAGAGACGAAATTTGTACAATCTCCGCCATCCCATTCATTTTTTCCAAAGTTAATATATTCATTTGAATAGTTTTTCCAGTGCTTTTGAGCCCAGTTGAAAGCGTTGTCCCTGCTGTACCCGGTTCTGGATTTTTGCTCTCTTTTGTTTGAGCGCGGCACAATTTGCAATTTTGAAGGCGGGCTGCTTTTGGATCTGCTCAATGAAGCTTCCGCTGTTTTCTTTAACTCGTCTAAAGAGGATCTCAGCTGGCCCGGCGCTTCAAGGCGGCATTGCTCCGAATTGCCGCGCCCGGTTTCAAAGCTGTCCCGGATAATTTTCCATTGTCCATTTTCCTTGATCACTTGAATTTCATGTCTTTCCGATATCATCCCAACAACAGGGTCACCGGAGGAATTTACCGCATTCCAATGGACAAATGCTGTCAAAAGTGCATTTATTGTCAAGGTATTTTGCTCCTCTGCCGTTCTGATTAGTTTTACATTGGGAAAAACCTTCTTTATGGCATAATTGTTATTTGCATAGGAAATTAAATAATCCTGTAATATATGATTCTTAGTAAAAAGCAGATATTTTTCTGCTTCAACGGCCTGTTTTGAATAGTATTTATCCAGAATATCCACATTCCGGGCCGTTATTGAATTCATTTTTTCACATAGATATTCTTTTACCATAGTTCCGGCAGCTCCAGTGCCGCTAGGTTTTGCTGCAATATTTACAGTTGCCGCTACTAACAAAAACATAATACCGGATACAGATAGTATTTTTCTTAATGAACTCAAAGCTGCCATCACCTCAGATAAAATTATATCCAGAGAAATGTTTGTTATGCTGGGTATAAAAGACAAGCATTTTGGAAAATAATAGATAATGGCATATTAAATTTATTTTTTAAATTAGGAGTGCTTAATAAAAAATGGATAACACTGATGATTTTAAAATGAAAAATAACGGAAATATAATGTTAAAGACTCTGATTATAATATTGGTCATTACAGTTGCAGTTTTATCGTTCTTTTGCCTGAAGATTAACGATGCAGTAAACCTATACAAGGATAAGTATAACAGCCAATCCATCTCTGCCATGATGATAATGAAATATAATCACTCTTTGACGGCAAACAGTAATTCCTATAAAGATCAAAGCCAGAAACTTAATAAGGAAAACAGTGAATTAAAAAAACAGAATGAAAAGATTAAAAAAGAGCTGGATGCATTAAAACAAAAAAATGAGCAGCTTGAAGCGCTGCAAAAGGAATTGACAGGTGATAATCTGGAGTTGCAGAAATCTTTAAAAAAGGCGGCTTCAGTAGGCGTAACCCCTCAATCTTACAAAATTTATAGAGGGGGAACTCTTGAAACCAACACAAAGGGGAAATACCTTGGTAAGTTCCTGGGTACAGCCTATACTCCTTCAAGTGAGGAATGCGGAAACGACAAAGGTATAACCAGTTCAGGACTGCCCATTGTTCCCGGAGTGTCAATAGCGGTGGACAGAAAGCACTGGCCCTATGGTACGGTATTTTATATAAAAGGCCTTGGGTATACGGTTGCCATGGATACGGGAAGTGCCATAAAAGGCAAAAAAAGGTTTGATTTTGCAGTTCTTGATAAGAAATTCGCATACGAGCTGGGTGAGGAATATTACGATGTCTATTTAGTCAAGCTTGGAAATGGAAAGATTGATGAATCTATTATGTCATAATCCGATATAACATTCGCATATAATAAAATATAAATAAATTTAAACCAAAATGAGGAAATATTGACCCAAATGAGATTTTAGTGTATAATTACGGTATAAATTTAACTTAATATTTTTAATCGCTGAGTTGCGGCACTTTTGCTGTAAGCGGGGGAACCATATATTGGGGTGAATCCTGAATTATCAGGTAGGGTTAGTCTCGACCAATCCGAATCCGTCAGCTAACTTCGTAAGCGTTGGGGAGAAAGTGAATCATATTAATTATGCTTCTTATCCAATGCTACAGTGTATACTGTAGTTTTTTTAATTGATCGGGAAAGTTCATAGAAGTGGTTTGCCACATTTGTTCTTTCATTCATTTGGAACATATTCAATTCATTTTCTTCAGTTAAATTTAATCATTTTTATCAACCACTATATTTCGGGGAGGGGTCTGTTTATGATTAAAGTTTGCATCTCAGGACTGGGCCGCACAGGAAAAGAGATAGCCAGGGCAGTGTTGGATCAGGAGGATATTCAACTGGTATCAGTTATCTGCAGTCCGTCAAGCAAAATAAAAAATATGGATTTGGGAAAGGTTTTGGGTATTGATAATACCGGTATAATCGTCAGAAGTTCTGATAATTTGGAAGAAATCGTATTCAGAAATAAACCAGATGTTGTTATTGACTTTTCCAATCCAAAGTCTGCTTTGAAAAATGCATTGATCTTTTCAAAGTACAGAGTAAATATAGTTATTGGTACAACCGGCTTTACACCTTATGAACTCAAAAAGATTTTTATATTAACCAGAAAATATAAAAACGGAATAGTATATGCTCCTAATATAACCCTGGGCGTTAACGTAATGATGCTGCTGACCAATTTGACAGCAAGTCTTTTAAACAGCTATGATTTTCAGATTACCGAAGTACACCACAGAAACAAATTGGATTCACCCTCGGGAACTGCTAAAAAGATTGCCCTTGAAATACAGGGGGGACTAAAAAATACAGGTATGCCATTGCCTGTGGCGGAAGTTCCCATCAACTCTGTCAGAGCGGGAGGGGTTATAGGCAGGCACGAGGTGATGATAGTGGGAGAAGAAGATAAAATAGAAATCAGCCATGAATCATTTTCCAGAAAAGCCTTTGCACAGGGCGCGCTGAGGGCAGCAAAATTTGTACACAAAAAATCAGGTTACTTTGAAATGCGGGATGTACTTGATCTGGAGAAAGTACTTAGAACATATATTGAAAACAATGACAGGTCAAGAAGAAGGAATCCGGAATTAAAGCAGAAATCTGTTTGAGCTATGGCTTACAAATCGTCCTGTAGAAAATGGGACACCTTATTTTGAAGGGTGTCCCATTTTCTGTGCTATTTTTATGATTAATTTAATGATATTATAAAACAGAAGTATGAATTCTATAACAATCAATATTGTTACTATTAAAACCAAATCCCGGTTTTCATCCAGAATGGTTCTTATCTTTGTCTTGTAATCCTGTTCAGGCACAATTTCCATGTCGGAATAGAGATCCACATCAATTTCGGTTCCATCTTCCAGAATGTATTTCAGCACCCCTGCAACAGTATCGGTTTTTATGGGCAATTCAAGCTTTTCATTCTTTGTAAAACTAATATCCTTTATATAGCTCTGACCAACGGGATATGTGTAATAAACATCTATTTTACTGATCAGATTAACATCAACATTTTGTACGGTAATAGTTCTTAAGGGAGTATCTTTGGAAACCAGGATGCCATTATAATAGTTGGTAAATCCATAGTCAAAAAGCTGGGTGGTTTGTGAGAGGGTACTTTCTTCATCCTTGTCAAATACCACTGCTACAAGCCTGCGTCCTTCCTTTGAGGCCGTTGTAACAGATATGACTCCCAGCTTGGGATTTGTGCCTATTTTACCGCCGTCAACACCGTTATAGCTCCAGAATAATTTATTTTGATTTGTCAAAACAGAGGAATCTTTGCCGTTGATCCATGCAACCCCTTTTGAACCGAAAACAGAGTTAAAAACCGGATTTGCAATGGCTGATTTAATCAGTTTGGCAATATCCCTCACCGAGGTAAACTGTTTTTCATCGTACAAACCTGTGGGATTAACAAAATAAGTATCGTTCAGCATGAGCTTTTTAGCTGTTTCATTCATATAGCCTACAAACTTGTTGACATCCCCGTCACCTACATATTCAGCTAAAGCAATGGCAGCATCATTTCCCGGGGACAGCATGATTCCATACAGCAGGTCTTCTACCGTATACAGATTTCCCACCGTAAGGTTAAGCGACGCTCCGTTAATTCCGGCAGCATTTTTACTGATGGTTACCTTGGAATTTAACTGTGTCTTATCCATTGTTATCAATGCCGTCATAAGCTTACACATAATTGACGGTGATAAAATTTTGTCCGCATCCTTTTCAAATAAAATCTGCCCTCTCATGGTGTCCATGAGAATTGCCGAACTGGCAGTCAGCTCCTCGTCCGGTGTCCACGCCAGGACAGGAATACTGTTTAAAATTATTGCTGACAAAAGTATTATAAATAAAACAAGTTTGTGATGTAATTTCCTCATTTAACTTTTATCCTCATTTGTTTTTTAAGTTTTCTTATGTAAAAAGCTTCTAATTATAATGATAGATTATTAACTATATTTTCACAAGGTAGAAATGTATTAAAAATCATTAAATTAACATTACAAAATTTTGTAAGCTGATGCCTATGTATATAATAATAAGTTAATTACCATAATACTCTTAAAAAGTATAAAAAATCATTACAAATAGAGGGAAAAAGATTGGGATTCTTAAATTATTTGATTTTCAGGGAAAATTATAAAAGGGAAGAATTTGTTCTCAGGGAAAATAAAAGACGGGAATGTGACACTGTCCTCAATGCAGAATCTCTGGATGTTTTTGGGAAGGAGGAGCTTGGGGAGAAATTCAAAGATTGCACTGCCGGGGATGAAATATTAAAAAAGAAAATATCGAAAGACCTGGAATTAAACATTCAGGTTATAAAGAGGATCTACAAAATTCCCGACAACAGCGACCTTGTTACCAGAAAGTTCAACATCACCGTAAAGGATAAGGTTTTAAAGGGATTTATAGTTTTCATAGACGGTATGACCGACAGGGCAAGCATAAGCAATAATATACTTCAGCCGCTTATGCTGCTCTCCAATCTGGATATCAAGGAAAATATCCATGACATTGGGGAGTTTATATATAACAGGCTGCTTCCATTCAACCAAATAAAAAAAGTCTGTGATTTTAAAGAGATAACCGAAAATGTCAATTTCGGAGGCTGTGCGGTTTTCATAGACGGGTTGGAATATGCATTTGCGGCGGATGTCAAATCGTGGGAACACAGGGGCGTGGACACTCCGAGATCGGAAACGGTTATCAGGGGTTCCCAGGAGGCCTTTAATGAGCAGCTCAGAGCCAATACCGCACTTATCCGGAAAATATTAAAGGATAAGGATCTGATGATTGAGGCTACAACCATAGGAAAACGGAGCAATACACCCTGCGTTGTAATGTATATACGGGATATTGCAAATGACTCGCTGGTGAACGAGGTCCTAAAAAGGGTAAAGAGTATTAATGTCGATTATATTTTTGATACCGGTGAACTGGAACAGCTGATAGAAGACAATACTTTTGTGGCCGCACCTCAGATCATTGCCACAGAAAGGCCCGACAGAGTGGCAACCATGCTTTCCCAGGGAAATATAGCGGTGATCCTGGACGGCAGCCCTTATGTTCTTGTTATGCCTGCAACGGTGACAGAATTTCTTCATACATCCGAAGATACCAACATCAGATATCCCTATGTAAATTTTATAAGGATCATAAGAATCACCGGTGTTGTAATTGCACTGCTTTTACCGGGGCTGTATATTTCTATTACCAACTTCCACCAGGAAATGATACCTACAAATTTATTGTTTGCAATTGAGGCTTCCAGGGAAAATGTTCCATTCCCGTCGGTGGTTGAAATACTTATAATGGAATTCTCCTTTGAACTGATAAGAGAGGCGGGAATCAGAGTTCCGGGAGCTATCGGCTCCACTATAGGAATAGTCGGCGGCTTGATTTTGGGACAGGCAGCGGTAGCTGCAAATCTGGTAAGCCCAATTATGATAATAATTGTTGCTATAACAGCGCTTGGCTCCTTCTCTATACCAAGCTTTTCCATGTCGTTTTCAATCAGGCTTATACGGTTTGCCTATATTATTCTCGGGGCAACCGCAGGTTTTTTGGGGATAGCACTGGGCCTTACTATAAATGCACTGATGCTTGCCGCCTCAAAGTCCTTTGGTGTACCTTTCCTGGCTCCTTTTGGACCGGTGACCAAAGGAAAGTATTCCGACAAGCTGTCCAGAAAGCCCATCTGGAAACAGGAAAACAGGCCCGATTACCTGAATCCAAAGGATATTAAGAGCCAGTCAAAAATAAGCAGAAGCTGGGCCGTTAAAAATGATATTTCAGAGGGTGATGAAGATGAAGACTAGAATGACCTTTGGTTCCTGGGAGGCAATAACGGTATTGGTTAATTCGATATTTGTCCAGGTGTTCCTGTCTTTTCCGAGGGATATGGCTGCTTACGGCGGCGGTGCCGGATGGATGGTCTCCCTGATAATAACGGTAGTTGTGCTGATTTATTTTTCAATTTCATCAGCTTTATATGAGAATATAGGCAGTCTGGACCTGCTGGACATAAGTGAGAGAGCCGGAGGAAGAGTACTGAAGATTATCGTTGGATTTTTAATTACAGCTTTTTTGTTTTTCGAACTCACTGCGTTCTTGGGAGGTTTTTCACAGATGCTGAAAATGATATCACTGGATAAATCTCCCCTGGGTTTTGTTGAGATTCTTTTCCTTATTGGAATCATAGCATGTGCCTATTTTGGGATTGAAGCGGTGGTGAGAATTAATGCCTTCTTACTTCCGGTAGTTATAGCAGGTTTTTTATTAATAACAGCAGGTGTAATACCCCAGATGGACATAAATAATATCTTCCCTGTAATGGGGGAGGGTTATACCTCCATAGCCATGGGAAGCCTGAATAAACTTTCAGCCTATTCGCCCATCATAATATTGTTTTTTATGATACCCTTTTTCAAAAAGAAATATATAAAGAGGGTGGGATATGTATCCATTTTGATCTCAGGACTTCTCCTGCTATGGGCAACCCTTTCTTTTTTGCTGCTTTATCCATACCAGATTGCCGTCGATAACAAAATACCTGTTTTTCAAATGGCAAAATATATTGAGTTCGGTAATTTCCTTCAACGGATAGAATCGGTATTTGTACTGATTTCCTCAATATCGTCTTTATTATACCTGGGAGCTATTTTCACTTTTATAATCCATATAATGCAAAAATCTCTCAGTTTAAAAAGATCAAAACCCATTATTCTTCCGATGGCCGTCATTTCGTTGACTGTGGCCGACATGCTCAAAAGGATGAATATAGATGTGGTAAACTCAAAGGCAGCAAATATGATATGGCTGGCAGGAATGCTTCTGCCTTTGATTATTATAATTTTCGGAGCAGTTAAAAAGGTGGGAAAAAAGTCGGCAAAAGGAGGCAGGGAGATTGACTAAAACAAAAAGATTTGCAGCTGCACTCTTATGTCTGTTTTTCTGTTCCGGTGTTCTGGCCGGCTGCTACGATAACATAGAAATAGAAGATCTGGCTTATGTGATAGCAATCGGGATAGACGAAGCAGAGGGAAACAGCTTCGACCTGACCTTTCAGACGGCTGTGCCGCAGGCAATCACAGGAGGGGGCGGTGAAGGCACCGATATTACCTCGTATAAAACGGACAATTTCCTTTCCGGTTTGAAAAAAGCCGGACAATATCTCAGCCGTACAATTAATCTGTCCCATACCAAGATCATTGTGGTATCCGAAGCAATTGCCCAAAAAGGTATTACCGCCTTTGTTAACGGTTTACAGCAGGGGTTGCAGATCAGGCAGGATATAAATATCATTGTGGCGGCCCAGGGAGCAAAAAAATATCTGGAGTCCATACAGCCAAAGCTTTCAGCAAATCCTACAAGATATTATGAACTGCTTTTCAAGTCCTATGAATCAGACTTTCTTGTGCCCCAGGCCCAACTTGAGGACTATCTATACAGGGCAAAGAATCAGGGGGCCCAGCCCCTGGCCATTTATACCACTGCTGATAAGAGCGTAGTGGAGAGTAAAAAGCCCGAGGGCGGGGGGGATGACGGTCAAAAGAAAGAAAGCGGTGGGAAGAAATCCGGAGGCGGTTCCGGGAAGGGTAGCGGCGGTCAGGAACAGCAGAGAATGTCCCTGGATGGGCTCGCGGTTTTTAAGTTTGATAAAATGGTTGGAAGACTTAATGCAAGAGAAGCTTCGGTATTAGCACTTATGACCGGAAAAAATAACATTAATTTTGATATTATTGATCCGCTGGACAACAGGTTTAAGGTATTGAGCATTTTAAAAAAAGAAAAGACCTCTGCAACAAATATTTCTTTCAAAGACGGGAAACCTTTAATTAATATAGATCTCATACTGGATATAAATGTCCAGGCAGTTCAAAGCGATTATGATTATGATGAACCTGAAAATGCAGATATATTGAATAAAGCGTATAAAGCATTGCTTGAAAAAGAAGTAGGGAATCTGCTTCAAAAAGTGACTTACCAATTCGAATCGGATATATTCGGGTATGGAGAACTGGCAAAGCGAAATTTTATTACTATTGACAGGTGGGAAAAAGCCAGGTGGCCTGATGTTTTTCCCGAGGCCAGGTATAATCTGAAGCTGTCTGCCGAAGTAATAAGACACGGCAGATAAAAGCTGAAAGATATTTGGCAGATAAAATTGCAAAGGATATTTACGGAAAGGGTTTTAACATTCTGAGATGGAGAATAACATTGTATTTAATGTTGTACTGATGCTGGCGGCAGTTTGGATAGGTATTTATACCTTTAGTTTCGGTGTCTGGACCTGGAATAAAAAAAATAAATTTGGGGCTTTTATTGTCATGCTCATTGCTCTTGTTGCAACAGTACTGCCGTTCATATACCTGTTTTTATAAGCTTTCATGCTTGCACATATTGACACATGGAGGTTGAAAGCATTGATTTATTGTCAATAATTTATATGTATATCCAACATACATTCTTGCAAAGCCATGATAAGCCTCCTGTGCGCTTATCATGGCTTTGCTTTTGCCGGAAGGCAATGGTAAAATAAATTCAGATGCTTAATGCGCGTATGCAGAAAAGAGGTGTACCGGCATATGTACAGGAATGAAAAGTTTTTTATGCCTTTGGGCATGATTGGAGTAATATTTTATTTCACCCATATATTTCTGGGACAAATATTATGGCCCGAATATAATCCGGTAACCATGGACATAAGCTCATTGACTGCTGTCGGTGCGCCTAATGCCGGGCTGCTCCGAGTTTTTACTTTATCCTACGGTGTATGTACTATTTTTTTTACCATTGGTTTGATAATAAAAGCTTTCAGGAAATACGGCATACTTGTGAAAATAGGCTACATAGTTTTATTTGTAATGGAATTTACCAGCTTGCTGGGATATGCTATGTTTCCACTGACAGGTGATAAAACTGAAATGAACTTTCAAAACATGATGCACATAGTGGTTACAGTGATTGTGGTCTTTACAACTATGGCGTCGGGTTATTTACTGTCTATAGGATACATAAGGCAGGAGAAGCTTAGAGGTCTTGGCAGATTTATTCTGGCAATGTCCATACTTATAACTCTATTTGGTTTTTCAAACCCGGTAGGAATGGGCTTGAAACTGAATATACTGGGACTTACCGAAAGAATGGTAATTTTCTCGCTGCAATTAATTATGTTTGTTATATCGGCATATTATACTTTTAATAAAAGTGAAAGCTGATAATCAAGGGTTGCCTGAACAATTGTGCATATAATTTGTTTGAATGCTTAAATTTTGTAATGCATCAGGGGAGAGCTATGGGCGAAAATAAATTATGGAAATATTACGACGTATTAAAGTTTCTGACCCTTATAAACGGAGAGCTTTATTTTGCCAGAGCGGATAAATTCAAAGATAAATATGAGGGGGCAATACCGAAACAGAATTATCTTCATTTTGCTGAATTATATAATGGTCCGATACATGGCAGCAATGGAAGAAATGATATCAGGAAAGAGTTCCTGGAAAAGTTCAGCGAACGGAAGAAAAAGGCAGCCATCAGCTGCTGGCATCTAAACGACAGTGAATCTGCCGCCATGTGGGAGGTTTATTCCAGGGCGGGCCAGGGGATCGCAGTGTGTACTACCCTGGAAAAGCTCAAAAAGATCAAAAAGCCCGAGGGATATGAAATGGAAATGTTCAAAGTAGACTATATTGACTTTAATGAAACCTTCAATGAGAGTTATATAAATTATGAGCTGCTTCCTTTTAAAAATAAGCGGAAAGAGTTTGAATATGAACATGAATTCAGAATAATGCTTTACAAAAGAGATAAAGCATCGGAGCTCAGCTGTCTTCCCGAGGAAGGCATCAAGCTCGGTATTAATACGGCTGAGTTGATTGACGGGATAATTGCGTCTCCTGACATGGCTGGATATGAAGTTTCAGAAATACAAAAGATTCTGGATATGATAAATAAACTCAACGGCACGGAATTTACAATAAAAAGATCCGGGCTGTATGAAAATCTGCATTATTAAAGGAGATATCATCATTGTTCTTCTGATATATAATTTTCTCAAGGGCATAAGGAATCTGCCGGCTTATACCATCAGGGCTTATGGCATATCTGGCCAGCTTTATGCAAGGAAATGGAATAACAATGATAAACAGAGAGCTGTATTAATAATTGTTTATAAATCTTTTTTCATACCACCTCTGGTAAAAGTAGATTATTGGAACAAGAGATACTATTATGAGGAAAAGTCCCAGATTACTCATTGTCCCCATTTTATAAAACCCCAGCTTTTCAAATATAAAAGGGCTTATTACAAATGCCTGGAACGCGTCTGCG
>JAFABO010000168.1 GCA_023426005.1 Bacillota bacterium
CCATCTCAGCTTCAAGCATTTCTTGAAGAACATCTTTAAAAGCATCCTTTAGAAACGACATTATTTCACCTGGATTTTTAAAATCATTCTCCTGAATTATTTCCTGAATTAGTTCTTTTGGTAAAGCACTCATAAAAAACTCCTCTCTGGTTAATACTTAGATTCTTAACCAAAAAGGAGTATTTCCTATATTCCATACACAAAATTTTTTACAGCGTCGCGAAAAGAGATTTCACTTATTTATTTTTTAGCTCAAAAAATTTTTGGGAGATATAATCCGAAAATTCTTTAGTATTAACAACATTATTAAGATTGCTTCTACCTTTAAACTTTTGCCTAACATTTTTTAAGTATTCTTCTTCAGACATAATTTTTACTTTAGTATTACTATTTAGGCTCCCGATAATTCCATTAATACTGTTAAACGTTTTTTTTGCTTCATCCGCTTTATATATCCGGTTCAAGTAACTCATTATGATATTTGTTGAAGATATATCCCTTTGAGGAATAATTCTATCTATTTTAATATCCTCATATAAATGGTATACCTTAACTTCATAGTTATCATGGTAGAAGCTTTCAATTTTATAAGAATTATTAAGCTCAGCTTCATTTTTCCCACTAAGTGTATCATCATAGTCAACCTTTGTTCTGGCAGAAATATACACTTGCTTACCATACATCATGTGAGTAGCTATAATTATCATTCCCGGGTCAAGAAAACTTTTCATTGCAATATTTATTGCTGAAAAAGACAATTCGGTAGCGTTATATATTTCTAAAAAAGCATCTTTATATGATTTATTACTATGAACTATTTTTTTCACCCAAAATCTTGGTAGTAATAATTCTGATGCAAACTGATCGGCTTCTTCTTCTCTTCTAAAGAACTCTTCCATTTCAGGCGTAAGTTCTTCTAACGGTACATCATATATTGACAAATATTGATTCTTAAAATGGCAAGCTATATTTCCTCTATGTCCAGGAATTAATATGTGGCCTAGTTCATGTGCAAGAGTAAATCTTATCCTACTATCAGGCTTATCACCATTATAGATTATTTCTGGCTTTGGCTTGTTAAACAAACATACAGCATCAAAATTAAAAGGAATAGAGTTGTCTACTTCAAGTAATGCATATTTTCGTACTAACTGGTAAATATCTATAGGAACTGATAATTTATTTTTTTCCAATACCCTTTTAGATACATTTCTAACAATATTTGTTCTCCCTATCATTAAATTCTCCCTGTTTTTTTAAGCCAAGATTTAAATGCATCAAGATCCTCAACATTTCTTGCAGCAATCATATCTCCTTTTTCATATTCTTCTATCAAATCTTTTACAGTAGTATTTTTATATTTTGCTTCAAGTATATAATTCAAATTTGACTCGTTGTCTACCCATAAGAAATATTCATCTTTAGTGAAACCTAAAAATTCATATATTTCACAATCAACATCTGATTCATGCCATAATTCAACATAATCATTAATATCTTCTGCTAATGCCTCTCCAATTACGTACTTTTCATAAAAAGTTTGATTATACATATAATCTCCTCCCTTTAACAGCCGGTTTATAGGTTTCACCCGTTAATGGTCTTGCACTTCCTAAATGTCTACCATGTGCATTAAAAACTTCTACATCATTATGTGTATGATCCCATATGTACATTCTTGTCCTATCATCAGAATACCACACCTTCTGACCATTTATTGCTTTCGAATCCAGTTTATTTAAAAAACAACCTTCAGGTAATGGGGGCAAAATAATCAGCTCCTTAACCAATATTATTATATTCACTTATTATTAAATATGGTATATTTCAAAAATGCTTTAAGTGCTATACAATATTTCAATTTCATTTTTTTGTAAAAATTCCATGTACAAATTAATATTTTTGTTTTTACATCACAAAAACATTCTTGAAGAAATGGATAGATGTAAAAAATAAAGCATATATCGACTTGCTTACTATTACTTGTATCTATGTTTCACTGCCTACCTGATATAAAAATCTTCCGCCGGCAATGCCTTCGACTTTCAAGGAGCTCCAGCATGGCCTGAATTCATGCTCGACTCCGGAGATATTTAAGGACCTCAATTGAGAGTTGAGTTGATTTCATTTTACTATCTTTAATTTTGGTCTTAAAGTGATCTGATTTTCTTGAAAAAAGTCTGGTTCCAAACAACATATACTAATTAATTCATTTTCGCTAAACAAGATTGAACTTAAAATATCCGGTTTCGTAATCAATTTATTATCTATAAGCAACTTAAAGGCTTCTCCGAATAATTGTGGAGTCTCACATTTAATCACATCATCAAGAGGTTCAAAAATGCGCCAGTTACGTTTACTCATCTGTTTTTGTAAAAGCAAATATCTCTCTTCTGTTATTAGTTCTAAATCCGAACATCTTCTTACCAATGCACCAATTGATATTCCCCATTTAGCTTTTATTGGAATCAATGAGTCAAGAGTAACGGGCATCATCTCTTCTAATGCAGCATCACTTGGAAACAAAAATTCCCCAGCAAAATAGTTTGCTTCCCTTTCTCGCTTTTTTATATTTTCGCCTTTTTTAAGGTTTCTATGAAGCACAATATGTCCTAGTTCATGAGCTAATGTAAATCTAGCTCTTACAGCCGCATCTTTTTCCATATTTAAAAATGTATACGGCCTATTCCACATCCATTTAGAATATCCATCTGTCTTTTCTGATTCAAGCGCAATTCTTGCAATTATACAACCATTTTCTTGCATAATATACGTTAAATTGTTAATTGGCTTACTGCCTAATCCCCAATGATTTCTTAAAGATTTAACTATATTATTTATGTCAGCTATAGTGTATTCTTCTTTGTAATTAACATTCACAAGATTGACTTCCGGCAGATTTAAGAACTTTTCAATAAAATACACAACTTCTGTTGAAAGATAGGTAAGCTTTTGTTCTAACATCTCTTTCTTTTTAGATGGCAACGCACTGCTTCTAAAATAGACCTCTCCCTGATCATTGCATTCCACTCTCTTTTTATAGAAAAAGTTAATAGGGAAATCCAATTTATTCGATAGTTGAAGTAATATCTCAGATAATGGCGTATTAATTCCAGCTTCATAATTGTAAATTGCTTGCCGTGTAAGCTTTAATTCATTCGCCAATTCTTGCTGTGTCAAACCTCTATAAATTCTTGCCTCTCTTATTCTATCAGGGATTACTGCGTTTGATTTGTTGGAAAATCCAATAATATTGTCCTTATTCCCTGAAAACATTTTTATCCCTCCGATTGGTTTATAAATTCTTTAATAATATTTTGAGCACTTAATATACTCTTTTGTTTTTGCTCACTGGTCATTGTTGATTCATGGATATGTAGCTTTTCCAATAAATTGATAGAATGATGATATGCTTTTAAATCACTATCAAAAAAGACAATGTCAGCAAAATTGATACCTTCCCAATATTTAACCGCTCCATACAAAAGAACACCATGATATAGAAATGAATTTTGATTTGTAAATTCATCAAAGAACTCATCAGGAATATACATCTGAGAATTTAATTGATTGTTATTTAAGCACTTTTGCTTGAGGTAAAGTTTATCGTTGCTATCAATGACAAATCGTTTAGGACTTCTTAAAAGTGTAATTGTTATATCATCTCTCTTCAATACCGGTATAGTATACCCATTTCTATTGTTAATGATTTCATTATGCAATTCAAAAGGAAACAAAGGTAATTTGCTTTGCTCTTTCACCTGCTTACTTATACTATAACTAAGTAAATGACCAGGTACACTATTAAGATATTCCGTGCAGTCAAAGAATTTATTATTTATCGCAAACAATTGTTTACATGTTGCTTGTCCGGTCTCAAGAGGAGGAAATAACCAGCTTAGGCATCTTTCCTCCAAAACTGAATCTATATATTTTTTACCTTCCATTGACAAATTCATATGTTTTTCTCCTTTCCATTGCTTTTTATATTCCAAGCATATAATATATGATTTTACTTATATTGTCAACAAAATATATACAATATTTAGGGTCAAAGTATTTGTATTATTTTTTGTATCAGTATAAATGCATTATAACAAAAAGGGATAAACTGTACCCTGATAGTAAGACACATAAAAGAGACTGTGTTTAACTATTAGGGTACAGTTTACCCTTAATTTATGTCAGAAATATTTGTTTTTTTCGTTATTTAGCCCCGTTTGAAGTTGAAGCTGCCTTCAAATATGGCACAGGATCAACTGCCTTGCCATTTTTCAGAACTTCAAAATGCAGATGCGCACCATCTTCGCATTCGCTTTGGATGGGATCACCTACAAGGCCTATTATTTCATTGGTCTTGACCTTCAAGCCGCAGCTTATATCCTCCAAACCCTGCTTTGAAAGACCAGCGTATCTGGTCTTCAAACCGCTGGTGCCGTGAGTGATCTCTACGGTGATGCCATTTGAGTTATCCTCGACCAGTGACACTGTTCCATCGGCTACAGCTCTGACCTTTGTCAGCTTGTCCACTTTAAAATCGAGACCTGTATGAGCCCTTATGTCCCCCAGTGTCTTTGACTCTGAAAAAGTATTTACGTCCCTGGTGTAGTCCTTCATAATTGACCCATCAACAGGACGGATAAATGTAATGGCTGCATTGGAAGCAGTACTTTTGCCCTTGGCGGGAGAACTCTTGGCCGGTTCTTTTGAAGTATTTGCCGACGGTGTCTGGTTAGCCGGTACTTGCTTGCCCGAAGTATTGGCTGCAACTGCTTTGGCAGGATCCTCCTGGCTTGACTGATTAGCATTGGCATCACCGGGAATTATTTTCCCTTCACTGTTTATGCCGGTATCAGGAGAGTTCATGTTTTGAGTAGTTACAAATATCGCCGTGGCTGCCACAATGACTATACAAACTGCTAAAATAACATAAAATCCCTTATTGTTAAAGAATCTTGACAGTTTGTTTTTCCAATTCTTTTCGTCTGGAATAAGTTTCTTCATAATTTATATTCCACCTCCATTAAATATTGTTTCCTTTATTGCCAACAATATACATGCAGGTGGAAGGATTTATATTAATTGTTACTATTCATATTATCGCCAAGTTTATCAAGAGTTACACCTTTATAATAATACTTCAGGATGTCGGAATAGGAGTAGCCCTCCTTTGCCAGATAATCGGCTCCGCACTGGCTCATCCCCACCCCGTGTCCATAGCCCAGGGTGGTAATGTCTATTTTGCCCTCTGAAAGCTTTGACAGCTTGAAGTTTGCAGATTTCAACTGAAATATTTTCCTGAAATCCGTTCCCTTGATTGTTATATTACCAACCTCCATTTCCATGACACGGTCACCGGAGGAATACTTTTTTATTTTAATTGCAGAAAAAAGCTCCTTGGTCTTTAGTTGAAAATCAGGGTTGAATTCTTTTAGTTTTTTAACCATTTCCTCCTGGTCTAAAACCACATCTGTCTTATACTCTGAAAAAGTATCCTCACCGGGGCTCTCCACCCCTCTGAGATAAGGTTCTGCCGTTCCGTCCCAAACATCTTCGGAGTTTTCGGTATGCCCTCCGCTGTTGGAATGGAAAAGAGGATTTATAATAACTCCATTGTATTCAATAATTTGTCCCTCGGTATCACTGACTGCTTTACAAATCTTATTCCAGTATTTAAAGGATGAAAACAGGCCCCACCGTCTCATTGCCGTTTCCTTGCTGATCCACGCCTGGCAGTGGGCAGGGTTTGTGCAAACATCCGCTCCGCTATGTGCCGTTTCAGAGGAACCATACAGTTTGGCAGCCCTTCCCATGGCATAGGTCCTGGCCGCAACCGCCTGCGCCTTAAGTGCCTCCGGTTCAAAAGAGGCCGGCATTTCAGCGGCAACCACCCCAACCAGGTAGTCTTCCAGATTCATTTTAACTGTCTTTTTCCGGTCTGCAAGGTACACATTTATGGTCAGAGGCTTATGGGTACTCTCCTTTGCTATTTTCTCCTGCTGCTGGATTATGCTGAAATTACGGACCATCAATAAAGGTATAAAAACAACTAATACAACCATGAAAACTATATAAATACAAAGTTTCTTCATTTTACCTCCATGCCCCAACTATAAATTCCTCACCATAAAACTAAGGACATGTTTAAGTATATTCACATAGAAACATGATTTATGATTTACTCAGTCATTTTTATATGTATTTTTGTTCCTTCAGGTTTTCTCCTGTCCTGTCCTCTACTCCATATATCCGCCTTTCATAGGAGATACCGCAAGCTTTGAGTATATTTTCAATATGCCTGTTTTTTCCTTCAGCACAGGTAGCTGCAAGGTCTTTTTTCTTTCAGACAGGCAGTCGTTTACCTCTTCAACGGTTTTTTCCTGTCCACCAATACCCACTATATCAATCCTTCTTGAAGGAATGTCAACTCTAATTAAATCCCCCTCCTGTACAAGGGATATAGGCCCTCCCTCAATAGCTTCAGGAGAAACGTGGCCTATTGCCGGACCCCTGGTAGCACCTGAAAACCGTCCGTCGGTTATAAGGCATACCGAACCTGACAATTGGTCATCACAGGCTATGGCTTCTGTGGTGTAAAACATTTCAGGCATCCCCGAACCCTTTGGCCCTTCATAGCGGATAAGCACCACATCCCCTGGCTGTATCCTCTTCTCAACCACCGACAGGTAAGCCTCTTCTTCGCTGTCAAAAGGGCGGGCCCTTCCGGTAAAAACAAGCATCTCCTTTTTCAGGGCGGAGTGCTTGACCACCGCACCCTCCGGAGCAAGATTCCCCTTCAGGATTGCCACAGCTCCTTGTTTTGATATGGGTGAAGCGCTGGTTTTTATGACATCATTTCTATCGATCTTTCTTTCAGACAAATAGTCCTTCCGCTTTTCATAATAACCTTCTTTTTTCAGGACCTCCAGGTTTTCGCCCAGAGTTCTGCCTGTTACCGTCATCACCTCCAGATTGAGATGGCTTTTTATCTGCTCCATTACATAGGGAGTTCCTCCGGCATGCCAATAGTATTCGGCCGGATGTACCCCGCTTGGACGGATATTGCACAAATGCGGGATTTGCCTGTGGATCCTGTCAAACATCTCCGCGTCTATTTCAATGCCAAGCTGATGGGCTATTGCAGGCAGATGCAGAAGTGTATTGGAGGAACCCGCTATGGCCGCATGTACCATTATGGCATTTTCAAAAGCCTCACAGGTCATTATCCTATCCGGTGTCAAATTGCTGTTAACCAAATCAACAATGGCTTTACCGGCAGCTTTGGACCAATTCCCAATTTCATCACCCCACGCCGGGATAAGAGCAGACCCCGGGAGTGCCATTCCCAGCGCTTCAGCCATTATTTGCATTGTGCTTGCAGTGCCCATGAACTGGCAGGCTCCACAGCTGGGGCATGCATTGTGCTTATAATATGTGTACTCCTCCAGGGTTAGCTCATTTCTTAAGTATTTGGCATGATAGGCACCAATCTGCTCAAGCGTCAGATTGTCCACCCCTGTTTTCATTACTCCGCCCGTAGCAAAAATGGAAGGTATGTTGCAGCGCGCTATTGCCATCAAATGTCCAGGCACCGATTTGTCACAGGAGGATATAAATACCGCTCCGTCAAAGGGCGTAGCCTTCAGCTGAACCTCTATGGTGTTGGCTATCATTTCTCTTGATATAAGTGAGTAGTTCATGCCGTCATGGCCCTGTGCAATACCGTCACAGATGTCTGTTACGGTATACCGGGCGGCCTTGGCACCCTGTCGGTCGATTTCGGTTTTCACCATATGGACAAGCTCTCCAAGATGTACGCTTCCGGGGTGACTGTCCCCCCAGGAGCTGTTAACCATGATCTGGGCTTTTTCAAGATCCTCCTTACTCCAGCCCGTACCCAATTTTAAAGAGTCTATTTCAGCAGCTATTCCTCTCATTTCCTGACTTCGCAACATATTCTTTTCTCCTATGCACTATTATATTTATAACATTACCGCTGTTTCATAACAAAATCAACTAATTCCTGAACTGGAACTGTAGCCAGGCTGATGGCGGTATCTGTACATCCATAGTATATATACAAAATACCTTCCTTTTCAACAGCCGCCGTCGGGAAAACCACATCGGGTATGTACAAGCCGAATTTCTCATAGTACTCTTCCGGCTCCATAATGAAGCTTTTTGATCTGGCTATAATCTTCTCAGGATTTTCAATGTCCAGCAGCATTGCCCCCACACGGTATACATTATCATCATCTACCCCGTGATAAAGGGTCAGCCAGCCTTTATCGGTTCTGACCGGCGGAGCCGAGCCTCCGATTTTTTTCGATTCCCAGGACTGTTCGGGAACAGCCAGAAGCTTCGGTTCTGTCCAATCAGCCAGGTTGTCGGAATAGCAAATCCACATGCCGGCCTTTTCTGTTCCGTATTCTTTTCCTATATATTCCTCGGGCCTTCTCAGCAGTGCAAATTTTCCGTTTATTTTTTCCGGGAACAGTATATTGTCCCTGTCATTAATTTCAAACGGTGTGGTATATGCCACCTGCTCAAAATGTATCATATCATCCGATACCATAATTCCCGAGCGGGTCATGAAGTTTTCCTTCTTTGACCAGCCGTCGGGGTATTCTGGGCTGATTTCTATAGGCTTTCCCACTCCTGTGGGATAATAGCCATATGATAAAGGGCGTAATGCATATGTAAGATAGAACCTGCCCTCTATTTTTACTATTCTCGGGTCTTGAACACTTCCATATGGAAAGCCAAAGGTACCCGGCGTTATTATCGGCTCATCAGTCACATGAGTAAAGTGTATGCCATCATCACTTTCCAGCAGACCTATATAACAGTGAAACGGCATCAGAGACCCGGCTGCCCTTTCATACATGTAGAACTTGCCCTTTTCCAGTATTACGGCCGGATTGAAAACCGTGGCCTTTCTCCAGTCAAATATACCGGGCCTCACTATGGGATTTTCCTTGCATCTTGTTATCTTCATCTGTTCATACCTGCCATTATTTTATATTTTTTAAAAATTCCTGATACCATAAAGAGCTTTTCTTCCATAATCTTTGCTGCGTCTTATAATCTATATGAAACAGGCCGAATCTTTTGCCGTACCCCCAGGCCCATTCGAAATTGTCCAGCAGGGACCAGGCATAATAGCCCTCTACTCTGCAGCCGTCCTTTTTGGCCTGCAGCATTGCATCTATGTGATTCTTCAGATATTCAACCCTGTCATCGTCCTGGATGATGCCTCCTGAAATAACGTCATCATCATAAGCTGCACCATTTTCAGTGACAAGAATCCGGGGATCGTTATATTCGTTTTTTAATCTTAAAAGCAATTCGTGCATGCCTTCCTGGTAAACCTCCCAGTTAAATGCCGTATAGGGTCTCCCCGCCGGCTTTACCTCCTCAAATCCTATTATGGGATCCGCATCCGAGCGCTTTACAACTTTTCTGAAGTAGTAATTGACACCCAGAAAGTCTCCGGGATTATTGGCGATCACATCCATATCCCCCGTTTGTATAACAGGTGCAGCGTTGGCTTTGCCGTATATTTCAAGAATGTCTTCAGGATAAGCCCCTTTGAATATGGGATCCAAAAACCACCTGTTGTGGTATCCGTCAACAATCCTGCCGGTTTCGGCATCTTCCCGCAGATCCGAGGCAGGGTGGATCGGATATAGATTTAAAGTGATTCCGATATCATCATCTTTTTTACAGCTGCTCCTGAATGCCTGAACGGTCTTTGCGTGGGATAGTATTAAATGGTGGGACACCTGTACGGCTGTGGGAAGGTCGGTTATTCCCGGAGCATGCCTGCCCTGCCTGTGTCCCGCAAAAGCTACCACCCAGGGTTCATTGTGGGTGATCCACCTGTGAACTGAATCACCAAAGTTTTTAAACATAGCCTGAGCATATTCAGCAAAATAATCCACCGTTTCCCGGTTTGCCCAACCGCCCGTTTCCTGCAGCACCTGCGGCAGATCCCAATGGTACAGGGTTGTAATGGGTTCTATATCATTTTTCAGCAACTCTTCAATCAGCCGTTTATAAAAGTCCATGCCTTTTTGATTAAGCTTTCCTCTTCCCTCCGGCAGGACTCTCGCCCAGCCTATGGAAAATCTGTAGGAATTTATCCCCAACTCCCTCATCAGACCCACATCTTCCTTGGACCTGTGATAGTGATCACAGGCAATTTCTCCGGTATCCCCATTGTGTATTTTATCTGGTATTCTGCAAAATTCGTCCCAGATATTAGGGCCCTTACCATCCTCAAGATAAGCCCCTTCAATTTGATAAGCCGCTGTTGCCGCACCCCATAAGAATCGTCTGTCTCCCATATCCGCCCTCCGATTTATTATTATATAAATTTCATTACTGCCTGCTGCCGGCTTTAATTATTTGCCTGTTGCCGGCAATGTGCTATCCCTTCACAGCCCCCGCTGTCATACCGTCTATTACCTGCTTCTGCAATAAAAGGTATATTGCAATGACAGGGATTGAGGATATCACCAGCGCGGCCATTAGACCGGCGTAATTACTGGTTTCCGCCCCCAGAAAGTTATACAGTCCCAATGGAAGTGTCTTTTTCTGTTCTACCGATATAAAAATAAGTGCAAACGAAAACTCCTTCCAGTTATTTAAAAAGTTCAGTATTACAACAGAGGCAATTGCCGGCTTTGTCATAGGCAGTATTATTTTTAAAAACATTTTATATATCGGGCTGCCGTCAATAACTGAAGCTTCCAGAATTTCATCGGGAAAAGACCGCATAAAGCTCTCCATAATGAATATGGTTATTGGCAGGCCAAAAGCCGTATATGTTAAAATCAAGGACCAAAGAGAGTCCAGCAGCCGCAGAGTCCTCATCTGGATAAAAAGCGGTACAAGTATTGATTGCAGCGGTATCAGCATACCCACAATAAAAATGGAATAAACACCTTTTTGCATCCTGAACCTGAATTTGGACAGTATAAAGGCAGCAGCCGCACCAATAAACACTGTAAATATTATAGCAGTTACAGACACAATAATGCTATTTATAAAATATGTCCCTATATTCGCCTGCTTCCACGCACTTGCATAATTTTCAAAATGTAATGTTGTAGGCAGTGCAAATGTGCTCATAGATATATCCCTATTGCTTTTCAGCGAGGTATAAAGCATCCAGATCAATGGATAAAGGGTAACGATGGATGCCATACCCAGCACAAAATAGAGTGCTATTTTGGAAAACGATCTGTTTGAAGTACCATGCCTCAAACTGATTGCTGTATTTTCATTCATGCCATATCCCCCTAATCCGCCAGGTTCCGGCCCATAAGCCTTCTGCTGATAATTATCAGACTGAAGCTGATAACTGAAATTACCAGTGAAACAGCGCTGCCGTAACCATATTGATATATTGCAAAGGTTTTGTTATACATATAGGTCGCCATAAGTTCGGTTGCATTGGCAGGCCCCCCGCCTGTCATAACAAACACAAGATCAAAGGATCTCATGCTTCCCGAAATACAAAGAACAACCGCAGTCATCACAGTAGGCCAAAGCATTGGCAAAATAATATTTGTCAGCTTTTTAAGCTCTCCTGCACCATCTATATCGGCAGCTTCCAGGATTTCCTCCGGAATATTTTGTATTGCAGCCAGGAATATAATCATATAATAGCCGAAGCACTGCCATACAATAACTGCACATATGCTGAGCATTGCCAGCTTTGGATCCCCCAGCCAGTTTTGAGTAAATTCCTCAAGGCCTATGGCCTCCAGTACGCTGTTTATAATACCGACCTGGGAGTTTAATATGGTCGACCACAAAAGACCTACAACTACTGTTGAAAGTATCATTGGAATAAAAAATGCGGTTCTGAAAAAACCGGCACCCTTGATATTTCTGCTTAATATAACTGCCAATATCAGACCGATCGGCACCTGGCCGAAAATTGAGAAAAGTACTATAAGAATATTATTTTTAAATGACTGCCAGAATACTCCATCCATTAATATGATTTTAAAGTTATTTAATCCGGTATAAATTGGCTCGCTTAATCCGTTCCAATCATAAAACCCATAAATAAAAGATCTCACTATGGGATATAAAACAAATATAAAATAAATCAACAGTGCAGGAAGCAGACCGGCTATGATGTATTTGACATTCTTTCTGATAATGTCCATTTGCTCACTCCTTTTATTGTGTAATGGAATAAGAGAATTTAATCCTCTTATTCCATTACAGATAAACTACTTCACTGCCGCCTGCAATTGTTCTGCTATCTGTTCAGGTGTCTTCTGCTTTGACATAATAGCCTGTAAGCCGTTATTGACTATATCCGCCTGTTCGGAATTCAGGGCCGAATCGTATACAGTTACCAGCGGATGATCACTGATCAGCTTTGTAAGCTTTGTATAAATAGGGTCTGAAGTACTGCTGTCTATATCCACATCCTTATAGCTGACAGGAATATTTGATTTGGCATAAAGCTTCTGAGCATCACTGTTTGTTGTAAACATGATAAGGTTTTCGATAGCCGCCTTTTGCCCGGGAGCTGCCTTTGCATTTATGGCTATACCGGTGGCACTTACTCCCGACATAACATTGGCATCGCCCTTGCCGCCCTCAAAAGCCGGTAAAATTCCAAGCTCAATATTGGGCTTCATTTCAGGTGTCAGCTTTTCAATCAAGTCAGGAACCGCCCAGGAGCCCTCTATCATCATGGCGGCTTCTCCCCTGTAGAAATAATCCCTGGCCTGCACGTTGTCTATACTTGAAAAGTCTTTGTTGAACGCGCCCATATCCGTTATTTCCCGGAAAGTAGTCAGTGCGGCTACAAACTCCGGATCAGTAAACTTGGCTCCATTTTTCGCCAGCACATTGTCAAGCCATTCACTGCCCGTATATCTGTTTGCCAGGCAGCTGATAATGGAAGATTGTGCGGGCCATTTTGCCTTGTTTCCATGTGCTATGGGGATTATTTTATTTTCCTTGAAGGTTGTTATAGCCTTTTTAAGCTCGGCATAATTAGTAGGATATGTAAGATTGTATTTTTCAAATAACTCTTTGTTATAGAAAACAATAGATGTCACCGACACACCCAAGCCGGCGGAATAGGTCTTTCCATCCACTGTAAACTCTTCCAGCGCCCTGTCTATAAACTTATCCTTCCACTCAGGTTCTCTGTCCAGCAAGTCATTTATATCCGCCAGAAGACCGGCCTTTGAGAACTCTATGGTCATTGCGTTGGGCCAGATTACAAAGGCATCGGGCAATTGTCCGGCAGCAGCCTGGGTTTTCAGCTTGGTCTGATATTGGTCTCTTGGGATCTGCTGTTCATCTATTTCATAATTTGTATATTTTGCTTTGAACTGTGTCATTATTTCCTTCATGAATTCGGTACGTTGGTCAGAACCCACATAAGAATGCCAAAGAGTGAATTTTGCACTTTGTGCTTCATTTTCATTTACAGCACTTTTTGTTTCTTCTGATTGTGCAGCACTTGCTGAATTTGAACTGCTGCCGGTATCGGCAGGCTTGGAAGCACCGCAAGCCGCAAAGCTTAATAACATGATTACTGCCAATAATAGACATAATACTCTTCTATTCATATTTCCTCCTAATAATAATTCAGTAATATTGTACAGAAATGGCGCCATTTCCAACTGCATTTTTATTATATATCTACAACCGGCTTTATAAAATCCATAATTCTTTGATTGTATCCGAAATTCTTAGATGTTCCTCATAAGAAAAGGATTTGTTTCGAAACAAATCCTTTTACTGTAATTAATTGTCCAAAACTGCCTGAAACACTACTTTCCAAGCCTGTTATACTCTGTGGGTGAAATTCCCACCAGTTTTTTGAATACACTGCTGAAATATTTATAATCACTGTAGCCAACCATATCGGATACCTCATATACCTTGTATATATTCTCGGCAAGCAGGCTTTTGGCCTTTTCAATCCGCACCTTGTTCAAATAATCGGTAAAGCTCTCTTTTCTTATCTTTTTAAACAGGTGGCTGAAGTAATTTGAGTTCAGATATACATTCTGGGCAACCCTCTGGGCCGACAAATCCTCATAATAATGGTTATCAATAAAATCAATTGCCTTTGATATGACCATTTTATAGTTTTCACCGCTATTATCGTCAAATAAAAGAAGGATTCTTTTGGTAAACTCCTGCATCCACTCACTCAATTCCTGAACCGATGTTATATTTAAAAGCTCAAGATAGTGGCCGGGATATGATTCGTTCACCGTATTTTCAAGCTCCACTCCGTACTTCTCCAGCATCAGGCAAATGGTATTGACGATATCCACGCTCAATTTGTGATATCTTTCAATTGGTATGTTCTTTATTGTCTCTTTTCCAAAGATACCGGCTATTGTACTTAATGCCGCCTCCTTTTTTCCTGCGCGGATTGCAACAATATATTTTTCAAGTTCATCCTCTATTTCCTTCCGGAAATAAAGCTTATCTTTATCAAAAGTCAGATCCTCCTGCAGTGAATCCCCGATTCTCTCCATCAGCTGTGTCAGTTCCTCCGCGTCCACAGGTTTGACCAGATAGTCCACCACACCCGATTTAAGCGCCTTCTGCGCATACTGGAAATCATCATAGCCGCTCAGGATAACAACCTTGATATTTGGTACTTCTGCTTTTATAATTTCAAGGAGCTCAAGACCATTCATTTCAGGCATCATAATGTCGGTCAAAACCACCTGGGGCTTTTTCTCCCGGATTATCTCCAATGCCGCTTTTCCGTTTGCGGCTGCTCCGACCACCTCAATGCCCAGTTCCTTCCACTGCATTGTGTAAACCAGTCCATCCCGGACCATTTTTTCATCATCAACAATCAGAACCTTGATCACTATTTATGACCTCCCGAATCCAATTTGAAAAGATTTCACCCATAATTTACTTTTTGGTTAGTATTTGGGTTGTATAACCATTCCGGCTTTCCTGTCACTTTTGGTATTGTTATAACAGCTTTAGTCCCCGAAGCTGTTTTACTGGAAATTTCAACTCCATAGTCCTGGCCAAAATATAATTTAATGCGTTTCTGAACATTTCTGACACCATATCCCTTTTGATCGCTTTCAAAATTCTCCTCAAAAATTTCCCGGATACGGTCCTCCTCCATTCCCTTTCCGTTATCTATAACCTCAAAGCATATGTTTTTACCCTGATCTCTTCCCAGAATTTCAACTCTTCCCCTGCCGCCCATTTCAGCAATTCCATGTACGAGCGCATTTTCCACAAAGGGCTGCAGTATCAGCTTTATGGTCGAATGCTCCAGGATGCTTTCATCCACATCCACACGGAACTCGGGTATTTCATCATATCTGTACTTTTGTATGGTTAAATAGCTCTGTACATGCTCGACTTCCTTTTTAATTGTAGTTATCTCACTGCCCTTGTTCAAGCCAAGCTTGAAAAGCTTTGCCAGCGCACTGACTATTTCTCCCGTCCTGGGTGCATTCTCCAGTCTGGAGGTCCAATAAATAACGTCCAACGTATTATACAGAAAATGCGGATTGATCTGCGCCTGTAAAGTTCTTAACTCCGCTTCCTTTCTGGAAAGCTGTATTTTATATACCTCTTCTATTAATATTTTAAGCTTTCGGGTCATGCTGTTAAAGCTTCTCCCCAGGGTGCCGATTTCATCTTTACGGTCTGTATTTATGAGCACATCCAGGTTTCCCTGCTCAACCTTCTTCATCAGTACCGTCATTTTTTTAATGGGTTTGGTAATTTTCATAGTCAGAAGCGACAGTGCCACAAAGGCCAATGCTATAACCACAGCCACTATACTCAGGGTAACCTTCAGCGAAGTATTCAGCTCCCTGGTGATCTCCTTGAAGGGTACAACACTTATGTAAGTCATATCCTGTATGTTGGATTCATAATATGTAACAAGCATGTCCTGACCGGAATATTTCTCCCTGTAGAAACCGTTCTCGCCGGAAAATACCTTCTTAAACAGCTCTTCATTTCTTATGTTTTTATTAATCATTTCAGCATTTGAGTGGGACAGTATGACTCCATCCTTGTTGGTAATAAAAACATATCCTGTTTCTCCAAGCTGTATATCTCTGTATATCCTGTTTATTTCACGCTCACTGAGATCTATCCGAATAATCCCCAGCCGTCTGGTCAGATTATTTATGTCATTTAGCTGCCTGTACAGGGATAAAACATATTTATCCCCTATCTGCTGGTAATTTCTCCGGTAAGTGTATGTCAATAAATTTTTCCCATCGGCGGGTATCCGATTCTCAAGTTCCTTAAGCTGGGGCTCCTTTTCAGCATGTGATATCCCCGCCGACTCAAATTTCAAGCCCTTGTCGGAGTATACGTTTACCGCCAGTATATATGATTTTGTATTTGTCAGATTTGCATAGGTTTCATCCAGTTGGGCAATCAACTCACCAATTTGGGGAAATTGCCCTACATCGGTATTTGTTAATTTTTTTATATTTTTGTCAGAAATAATAAAAAGTGAGAGATCATCAACTCCGCCAAAAACAGTATACATATTGCGGTCCAATTGCTTCAGGGTTTCAACGGTAGATTGAGTCACTCTCTTTCCCACAGTATTTTTAGTGGATATATACGAAAAAAAACCAACGGATGTAACTATAATTATTATAACGATACCAAAATAAATCATGAGTTTGGATCCAAGACTTTTCATTGCAGCACCCCACGTGTATACTATTGTTCATCCGGCTGTGATATTCAGTTATTATCTTTTTGCATCATCTATATTATATATGCATTTTACACTTTCCGATATCTTTTTTATTCTTCCACCCTTTCAATTTTAGCTCCAAGTCCCTTTAGTTTTTGATCCAGCTTGCAATAACCTCTGTCAATATGCTGGATCTCTCCGATCTCAGTCGCTCCGTCAGCTGCCAGACCGGCCAGTACCAAAGCCGCACCCGCCCTCAGATCGGTGGCTTTTACTGTCGCACCTGTCAAACACTGCTTCCCTTCGATTACTGCCGTCCTCCCGTCAATCTTGATACTGGCACCCATCCTTTTCAATTCACTTACATGCATGAACCGGTTTTCAAATATGGTTTCGGTCACAATGCTCGTCCCCTGTGAACAGCTCAGGAGTGAGGTCATCTGTGCCTGCATATCGGTTGGAAAGCCGGGATATGGAAGAGTTTTCACATCAACGGGCTTCAGCGCGCCATTGCTCCTGATCCTTATTGAGGTCAATTCCTCACTGATTTCCAGCCCTGTTTCCTTAAGCTTGGCAATTATCGGCTTGAGGTGATCCGGTACCACATTTTGAATTTCCACATCACCATTGGATATTGCCGCGGCTACCATAAACGTACCTGCCTCGATCCTGTCGGGAATTATAGTGTGCGTACAGCCCCGGAGCCTGTCAACACCCATAATCCTGATGGTATCGGTGCCAGCGCCTTTTATGCACGCACCCATTTCATTCAAATAGTTGGCAAGATCAACTATTTCAGGTTCTATGGCTGCATTTTCAATACTGGTCTGCCCTTCTGCCAGCACAGCCGCCATCAGAATATTCTCGGTAGCGCCGACACTGGGAAAATCAAGGTAAATTTTGTTGCCTGCCAGCCTTTTAGTTCTTCTTGCCTCGATATAACCATGTCCCTGGGTTATTTCGGCGCCCAGAGCCGTAAACCCCTTCAAATGCAAATCCACAGGCCTGGATCCGATGGCGCAGCCTCCCGGCAGAGCAACCCTGACATATCCCGTTTTGGCCAGCATGGGTCCCATTATTAAAAAAGAAGCCCTCAGTTTATTAACTAATTCATAGGGTGCGGTTGAATTAGTGATGTTTCTGGCGTAAAAGCTGATCGAATTGTTTCCGGGCTGTGTTTCAACCTCCGCCCCCAGCGATCTGATCAGCTCGCACATCATTTTAACATCATATAAATCCGGGACTTCTTCAATAATACTTTCCGACTCACCTAACAGGGATGCAGCCATTATTGGAAGAACTGAATTTTTAGCACCATCTACTCTTACTTTGCCTTTTAAAGGTACACCTT
>JAFABO010000192.1 GCA_023426005.1 Bacillota bacterium
ACGGAAGATTTGCCGAAGCGGTTAAAGTAATTGATCCAAGACACGAATAATTAAAGAGAGAGGTGAATACTGTGGTTAGATTTGAAGGTTATGAAAGAAGAATAGCTCAAATAGAAAAATGTTTAGCGGAGTACGGATTTAAGAGCCTTGAAGAAGTCAAGGAGGTCTGTACTGCCAGAGGTATAGATGTGGATGCAATCGTTAGAGGAATACAGCCGATAGCATTTGAAAATGCAATATGGGCCTACACTCTCGGTTGCGGCATAGCAGTTAAAAAAGGCGTAAAAACAGCTGCAGAGGCTGCAGAAGCAATAGGACTCGGATTGCAGGCTTTCTGTATTCCCGGCTCGGTTGCAGACTCAAGAAAAGTTGGTATAGGCCACGGAAATCTCGCAGCAATGCTGCTTAAGGAAGAAACCAAATGTTTCTGCTTCCTGGCAGGACATGAATCCTTTGCGGCTGCCGAGGGTGCTATCGGTATAGCAAAGACAGCCAACAAGGTCAGAAAGGAACCGCTCCAGGTTATATTGAACGGACTTGGCAAGGATGCCGCTTACATAATTTCAAGAGTAAACGGTTTTACATATGTTGAAACAGACTACGATTTCTCAACCAACACCTTAAACGTTGTCAGGACCAAGGCTTATTCAAACGGAGACAAGGCAAAGGTTAGAGTATACGGTGCAAATGATGTGCTTGAAGGTGTTGCTATAATGATAAAGGAAAAAGTTGACGTTTCCATCACCGGTAACTCAACCAACCCCACCAGATTCCAGCACCTGGTTGCAGGAACTTACAAGAAGTGGTCCCATGAAAACGGAAAGAACTACTTCTCAGTTGCATCAGGCGGAGGAACAGGAAGAACCCTGCATCCTGACAATATGGCTGCAGGTCCCGCTTCATACGGCTTGACCGACTCAATGGGCAGAATGCACGGTGATGCCCAGTTCGCCGGTTCGTCTTCAGTTCCTGCCCACGTTGAAATGATGGGTCTTATCGGTGCCGGAAACAACCCGATGGTTGGTATGACGGTTGCTGTTGCAGTTGCTGTGGAAGAAACCGCTAAATAATAGGTTTTACCGGATTTACACGGGTAAATGGATTTTAAATTAACAATGTACGTCATTCTAGTGATTTATATTATGGCGTACGTTGTTTTTTTATGGATTTTTTGTTTCTGAACAGGTAATATGCTCTATTTACAAAAGTTTGCATTTGTATTAAAATGTATAATGATTCAAAAAAATGGTATAAATTAGCAATGCGCTTGTTGAATAAGGAGTAAGAAATGTTTGACATTTTGCCACAGTACAGCATCTTCCAGAAGGTCATAATGAATACATTATTTGTCTCTATTCCGGAAGAATTTTATTTTGTAATGTTTATATTAATATTGGTGGGGGAATTTGAATATTGGAAGGAACCGGGCTGTAAAAGGCTTATAAATAAGTTTGACTATTCCAGAGTATTCCTTCCAACCGGTGTTGTTGCTTTATTGTCCAATATTCTCAGATATTACGGTTTAGCAGGTGGCATTTATCAATATATACCCCTAATTGTACTCTACATATTGATAGTGCTTACAAATGATATTTTTGGGGATGCAAGTGCAATAAGGTGGATGGGAAAAACCTTTATAGCCCTGACCCTTGGATTTATGTCTATAGGTGTCTCGGAATTTATTTATATGCCATTTGTTATATTCAGTACCGGCCTTAATATGACCGAGATAAGTAACAATTTTTTATTATACTTTACTCTGTCGCTGCCGGCAAGATTTATACAGTATTCCATACTTTTGTACCTTGTTTGCAGGAAACGCACCCTGCTTAGAGGACGGTTATCCAAGTATATATTTGCCAACTCAAAACTGTCGATTTTATTTTCTTTTTTTGGACTTTTTAATGTTGCATATATATTCGTGATGTACAAGGCTGTTGTATATGACAAAGCACTTGTGCTGATGTCTCTTTCTTCACAAATTATTACGGTTATCGGCATCATATTGTTCCCTCTTGTAAATACCTTAGGCTTAATGTGGATACCTTACTATGTAAAAAACCTGGAAGCAATCGATAAAAAAAATGCGGCTGAGAAGCTTCAAAATTTGATAAATAAAATAGAAGTGTATACAAATAATGGAGAATATGATAATATTAGGTGGAAACTAAATGAAATTGGTATAGGCATTGAGGAAGTTTCCAATAGCCTTAATAGAGACAATGAAACGGACAAGCATAGGTAAGTAAAATATTTTAAGGAGGTATCTGCTTATGAAATTCTTTTTTTATAGTATCTTAGCAAGCCTTTTGTATATTATGGTTTTATTGTTCGGAGTAAAACCGGCTTGCGTATTGGGATTCCACCAGCCAAGAGTACCAAAGATCTAACAGGTATAAACCGTTCCCTTGGTGCCTATACCAATTTAATGCAGGCCATGGGATTTTGTCCTATTTTTGTTCGGAATATAAAGAGAGAAACTAACCGGAGTCAATTACAGGGTTCTCTTTTTATTCGGAGGTACGGCGGCGGTAAATGGGAAATTATATCTTATGCCGGACATGTGAAAACTACAAAATTGCTTGAAGGTTTAAACCTCTTAATATGCAAAAGTAAGAATCATTATAGTGTGACGGCTTTTAAAAAGCGGGCATCCCGGGTTGTGCATTCCAAAGTATTTTTTTAAAATGATATTTTAATATTGAAAGCTTGCAGAAATGGTGATAGAATTATCTTTATTAAAGCATGACGCTTAACAATTTTATGTTAAGCGTTTTTAATTTTATTTTAGCACACTACAGTGTTAGAAGAGAACCATACTAGATAAAAAATAATGAAAAGAGGGATTTATTATGAAAGGAAGCAAAAAAGTATTAGCTCTGGCCTTATCGGCTGTTTTGACCCTGACCGGTCTGGCAGGCTGCGGACAGAGCAATAAGTCTGCCGATTCAACGGCGGGTGCATCAGGGGCCCAGGCCTCTGGCGGAAGTGCCAAGAGCAGAGCGCAGGACACAATTATTTATGCACAGGGTGCAGATCCGAGAGGACTTGATCCTGCACTTGTAGATGACGGTGAATCCGGAAAGGTCATAGTAAACATTTATGAAGGACTTTTAAAGTATAGCAAGGATTCCACACAAATCGAACCTTCCCTCGCAGAAAAATGGGATATAAGCAGCGACGGACTTACATATACCTTCTATCTCAGAAAGGGTGTTAAATTCCAGGATGGCACTGATTTTAATGCTGAAGCGGTAAAAGTAAACATTGACCGCCAGCTGCCGCCTAAGGTTACCGAGGATATGGTTTATGCGGGCTTTGTATTTGGCTCGGTAAAAGATGTTGAGGTTGTTGATGACTTAACGGTTAAAATAAACCTGACGACTCCAAGTACACCATTCCTTAACAATCTTGCCATGTGCATGGGTGCGCCTATGATAAGTCCGAAAGCACTGGAGGAAAACGGCAATAACGTAAATGAACATCCGGTTGGAACAGGCCCATACACCTTCGTAAGCTGGACAAAGGGCCAGAATATAGTTCTGAAGCGCAATGATAATTACTGGGGTGAAAAGGCTGTAACTACAAATGTTATATTCAAGTTTATTCCCGATAACTCTGCAAGGGTTGTTGCGCTTAACAACGGAGAAGCTGATATTATCGACGGGATTGATGCAACTGTAGTACAGCAGATCGAAGGTTCAGGCAACAAGATCTATAAGGCACAGGGTATGGACATCAACTATTTGGCCTACAATACAACCAGAGCTCCTTTTAATGATGTCAAGGTACGTACTGCAATTTCTCAGGCCATTAATGTACCTGAACTGGTAAAGAGCTTATACCAGGGTTATGCAGAACCTGCAACTTCGGTACTTCCAACCTTTATACCGGGATATGATTCAAGCATAGCTCAGGTTGCCTTTGATCAGGCTGCTGCCAAAACAGCACTTGCCGGTGCTGGTGTTACCAAACTGCATATAATCACATACACAAACTCCAGACCTTACAATACAGCTAATGGTCAGGCTCTTGCAGAAGCGATCCAGGGTTACCTCAAAAATGCTGGCGTAACGGCAACAATTGATGCCTTTGACTGGACGACCTACAAGGAAAAGATTAATGCGGGAGATTATGATATCTGTTTCTATGGCTGGATAGGCGATAACGGTGATCCTGATAACTTCATGAACCTGATGGCCGACAAAGATCCAAGAATGAATGTAGCACGTTATGACAACCAGGCATATAAGGATTTGATAGCAAAGGGACTCACTGTACCAAATGGTGAGGAACGTAACAAAATTTACACCGATCTTGAAAAAATGGCTGCACAGGAAGCTGTTTGGCTCCCAATATCTCATGCTACGACGCTTGTTGGTTACAGAAGCAATGTTATGGACTTCAACTACCATACAACGGGAGTAATATTCCTTTCCGAAGCTTCCAAAGACTAATTAAGCTATATTTGTAACTGGCACATTTTGTGCGTATACACTGCCAGAAGTGTGACCTTGCGCTTCTGGCAGATATTATTTTGCAAAGCTATTAGGGAAAGGTTGTTAAAGATGTTAAAATATATAGTCAAACGCATACTTATGCTGATTCCGGTACTTCTTGGAGTCTCTGTCATAGTATTCCTTATAATGCGTGTATTTTCTCCCGACCCGGCTCCCATTGTCCTCGGACAGCATGCAACAGCCGAAACGGTAGAAAAATGGCGTGAAGCAAATGGCTTAAATTCTCCCATATATATTCAATATTTTGATTTTATCAAAGGTGCTGTTACCGGGGATTTCGGAACCTCCTATTATACCAAGACTCCGGTGCTGAAAGAGATAATGTCACGCTTCCCGGCTACAATAGAGCTTGCAATAGCAGCTATTATTCTGGCATCAATAATAGGTATTCTGATTGGTGCTGTTTCTGCCGTAAAGAAAAACTCTATTTTTGACAACTCCGGAATGATTCTTGCATTGATAGGTGTGTCCATGCCTATATTCTGGCTTGGTATTTTGCTCATAATCCTGTTCTCAGGTGTATTGCACATACTGCCCTCCGGAAGCAGGATCGATCCGCTGCTGCAGCCTTATGACGGTACAGGCTTCTACCTGATTGACACATTGGTTTCAGGTGACATGGAGGCCTTTGCTGATGCCTTGAAGCATCTGATACTGCCCGCTTTAGCCCTTGGAATGTATTCCATGGCCATCATAACAAGAATGACCCGCTCCAGCATGCTGGACACCTTAAACCAGGATTATATCCGTACTGCCAGGGCTAAAGGCATAAAAGACGGCAGAGTGATCACCCACCATGCGATTCGTAATGCAATGATACCGGTTACAACTGTTATCGGTTTGCAGCTGGGCTCACTTCTGGGCGGCGCAGTGCTTACCGAGACTGTTTTCTCATGGCCGGGCATTGGACATTATACGGTTGAATGCATCCTGAAATCGGATTTTCCTGTAGTACAGGGAATCGTATTGCTGATTGCATGTATCTTTGTATTGATCAATCTTGTTGTAGACATTATCTATGCATTTCTTGATCCAAGAATTAAATTTTCCAAGAAGGAGGCTTAACTTTATGAAGCTGAAAAATTTAAAGGCAGAAGTTGATGAAAATTCATTACAGCAAGCCCTTCCTCTTGAAAAACCGGAATCCCGGCTCAAGGAAATGTGGGAGGCCTTGCGTGAAAATAATGCAGCTGTGGTTGGTTTATGCATTATTCTTTTTCTTATTCTCATTGCCGTATTGGCACCTTTGATCATGCCTTACGATCCCAATCAGTCCGACATGAGCAAGAGCTTTTTAAAACCGGGTCCGGGCCATTGGTTCGGCACGGATCAGCTGGGCCGTGACATTTTAAGCAGAATAATATCAGGTGCAAGAATATCGCTTACCGTTGGGTTGAGCGCTGTAGTCATATCCCTTACCGTAGGTGTTGTACTTGGCTCCGTTGCAGGTTACTTTGGAGGCAAAGCAGATATAATCATCATGCGTTTTATGGATATGATGCTGGCCATCCCTTCCATCCTCCTTGCAATAGCATTTATGGCCGCCCTTGGAAAGGGAATTGACAAAGCGGTCATTGCAATAGGACTTGTTTCAATCCCCGAATATGCACGTATAGTGCGGGGAAGCATCCTTTCGGTAAAGGAGAATGATTATGTACAGGCGGCTCGGGTTATAGGCAATAAGAACAGCAGAATTATTTTTAAACATATTCTGCCCAATGTACTCTCCTCCATTGTTGTAAGAGCTACACTTGGAATTTCCACTGCAGTGCTGGACACTGCTGCGCTGGGATTTTTAGGGCTTGGAGTCCAGCCGCCTGTCGCAGAGTGGGGCGATATGCTGGGACGTGCAAGGGGTTTCATTTTTACCGCACCGTACACCCTCATTTTCCCGGGCATGGCAATTACAATCACAGTATTGGCATTCAATCTTTTGGGTGACGGTTTAAGAGATGCTCTTGATCCGAAATCCAGAAAGAATTAAGGTGGTGCAGACATGTTACTTGAAGTTAAAAATTTAAAAACAGAATTCAAACTAAAAAAAGGTGTAGTCAATGCTGTTGACGACATCAGTT
>JAFABO010000106.1 GCA_023426005.1 Bacillota bacterium
TGACTTTAATAAAATAAACTAAAATACCTATATACTTAGTATTAACATCTTATTTGATGGGCAATACATTTTTATGATATAATTATCCTGTTAAATGCCCGTAGATTAACACATCCCGGTGGTTGTGTTACTTTATATTATCTAAATTGATATCCAGCCTTTTTAATTCCAGAAGCATTTTCCTGTACTGCAATGCCTTCCTTATTTTATTTACCAGAACAAATTTATTGGTATGATTCAAAGGTTTTAATATAAAATCATAGATATCATAATGAAAGATTTTCTCCAGTTCATCATTCTCTACTCCGGATGCAACAATTATTGGAATCTCCTTATAATATGTTGTTTTGGAAAATTCCTCAAGAAAGCCCTGACCGTCTAAAACAGGCATCACCATATCAAGTATGATTATATCTACATTACGGCTTTCTACCATGTCAAGAGCTTCTCTGCCGTTTAATGCCGAGACAATATTTACACGTTCTTTATACAGATAATTTCTTAGGATTGCATTATCCAGCACATTGTCGTCGGTCACAAGAATAGTACTAATCATATAAACTCCTTTTAAATAAGTTATGGTTATGTAAATTATACAATATTGTGTTTATTATTAAATTCTATAAGAAAGGTAAAATCCCTTTCAATTGCTAATTAAAAAAGTCGCAAATTTTGTTAAAAAAAATATTAATAGTTCACAAATATAATGACCGGAATTAACCTTTATTGGTTTGCGGCTTAACATAAGGCTATGATATAATGACTTTTGTAACAAAAGCAAAAAAATAAATTTGGCCTATAAAGAGCCTGTTTAAGATCTGCTTGTGCTTGGCATTTTTAGGAGAATTTTGTGTAGGCCTGGCAAATTTTTGCAGTAATAATTTGTTTATTGCAAGAAAATTTAACGCAGCACGGCGCAAAATCCGCCAAAATGACCAGTGCAATGAGATCTTAAGCAGGCCCTAAGAAGAAAGTAGGATCAAAATGGGATTTGATATGGAAAATAGATTGCTGACCAAAGCGCGGCAGGGCAATGTGCAGGCATTTGAGGAACTTTCCGGCAGCTACTATACCAAAGTATACAATATATGCTACAGAATGCTGAACAATCCTGATGATGCAATGGAACAGGCACAGGAGACATTTATCAAGGCATTCAGATACATAAAGGATTTCAAGGGTAATTCTTCCTTTTCAACGTGGATTTATCGTATAGCTACAAATACATGCCTTGATTTTATCAGAAAAAATAATAAGAATAAAAATACTGTTTCAATGGAACTGGCCACCTTTGAGGATATAACTGTGAAAGACAGGTTGGTTTCAAGTATACCGGGGCCTGAAAAAATTGCCGAAACTAATGCACAGAAGGCAGCAATAAAAGAAGCTTTGGAAAAAATGAATGAAAAAAACAGAATAATAATCATACTCCGGGATTTTATGGGGCTTAGCTATGAACAAATTTCAGAAACACTTGAGACCCCTGTGGGAACGGTTAAATCGCGAATAAGCAGGGCAAGGTCTGAATTACGGGAATTATTGTGCAAGGATAAGGAACATTTATTTACCGACTACGTCAAATAGTAATGAAAGGAGGGATAGCATGATTTTCTGTGATAACAGCGATTTATATATATCACTGTATATTGACGATCAATTGGAACAAAACGATAAAGAAGAATTCTTAAAACATATTGAAGAATGCCCGCAATGCGCTCAGAAACTCAAGGAAGAGTCTTATTTTACACAGCTTGTTAACGACGAAAAAACCGTTGAATTGCCGGATGACTTTTCTTCATCTCTCCATTCAAAACTTATAGAAGTCAGCAAAAAAGAGTACAATAATAAAAGCAGACTTCTATTTTTCAATAAAAGGATTATGGCTGCTCTTTCAACCGCTGCCGTGGTTGTCATCTCACTTTTGGCTTTTAAACTGCTGCCAGATATGCTGCAGGGAATAGACAAAACCGGTTACAGTGAAAACGTAGCGCCTCAGGCGACAGCCGGCACGGCAGATATACAGCTGCAGTCAGGTTCCAATGCTGCCGTAAACGCTGATAACGGAGCGGCAAACAGTTCAGGAGCCGCAGATGACAAAGCTGAGCCAAAGACCAAAGGTGCAGCAGCAGAAAGTGTACAGGCTCGGGCTGCACAGAAGGAGGCTGCAGCCGGGGGCGTCAAGAGCAGCAATTTGAAAAGTGTGGCCGGATCCGACGACATAAGGGATTTTAAAGTCAAGGCACCTGTTAAGGCCGATTCCCGGGAAAAATCTGAAAACGCAAGTATGGCAGGCAGCACCGGCAATATTGCAGCGGACAGTGCCGCGAACCAGTCGGAAAAAATATTAACTTTTACTATGGCTGAGCAGGCGGAGGACAAAAAAACGCTTTACTTTAAAAACTATGTTGAATTGAATTTAACTGTTTCATCCGGCGAAACAGAAGCGGAAAAACTGAAAAAGCTCATGTCGGAGCAGGAGGCGGTTGAACAGGCCTCAGGACTTATGGAAGGCTCTGCAGCAAACTATAAGGACATTGTAGCCTATGCGGATTACATTATTCCCTTAAGCGAGTATGGTTCCTTAAAGAGTGAAGCTTTATTAAAATATAAGCTGGAATTAGAAGCAAAAACTGATATAATAAAAACTGACGTTACTGAAGAGTACAATAACCTGGAAATTCAGAAAAACGATATTGAAAATAAAATAAGTGAAGCCTTAAATAAAGGGCAGGATACAACTGCTCTTGA
>JAFABO010000009.1 GCA_023426005.1 Bacillota bacterium
ACCTGTGTATATTGATTAAATGGTTAATAATCCAAAAAAGTTATAAAAAGCACATAATAATAATATAGTAAAAATGTAATTTAGGCAAGTTTTGTTTATATTGCCTAATAAAAAAAATCTTTCAAAGTTTTGATAACCTTCTTGAAAAAGGTTCTTTCCCTGGCCTTTTTATTGGCTTTGGGAATACTCTTTATACTGGTGGTGCTTGCTTCCTTGTCCTGCCGAGCGATATATTTCACCATCCCCGCTGCAGTACAATAATCAAGTGTGGGTATGTTTTTTACTTTTGGAGCGGCAACCCTGACAGGAATGTCAAAAATGTCATATGCTATCTGCATGGCACCATCCAGGGTGGAAATCCCATTTCCGGAAAGTACAACTCCCGCGCCGTAGCTGCCGGGACAATTTGTATAGACAAAGTCTTTGCAGAGGCTGAATATTTCATATACTCTTGCCTCTATAACTTCTATTGCATCGGAAACCTTTATATTTTTCTTGAAACTCTCACTCAGATCATTAACAGATATTTCCTGATCGTTTTTGATAAGCGTGGTCAATGCCAGTTGGAATTGTCTCTTGATTTTTTCAGATTCGGCATAAGTCATTTTTAACGCTATTGATAAATCGTTTGTGATATGATCCCCTCCTACGGGAAGGCATTTGTTCATCACAAGCTTTTCATCCTTATATACACTGATCTCGGTGGTTCCCCCGCCAATATCAATGAGTATAACGCCCATATCCTTTTCATCGGGGAGCAGGATGCATTCTCCTGAAGCAAACCCTTCGGCAATGAGCCCGTCCACCTTGATTCCCGCTTTTTCCATACTTCTGACGATGTTTTGTATGGAAATAATTTTTCCCACCACAACGTCAAAATCCCCTTCAAGTTTGGCACCCTTCATTCCCACGGGATCGTTTATCCCATCATAGCCGTCGACAATAAACTGTCTGGGAACCACATCGATTATCTCGCTGTCATCAGATATTGAAATGGTTCCGGCCGCATAGAGCAGCTTTTCCACATCATGCCTGGAGATCTCCCTGGAATCGCTGGCTATATTTGTATATGTCTTATGATTGATGATATCAACATGCAGACCGGAGATGTTGACATAGGCCGAACCAACCTTCAACTCTGCCTGGGCTTCCGCTTTTCTTACTGAACTTTGTATTGAATTGGAGGTAGCTTCAATGTCAACAATTATTCCTTTTTTTATACCTGAACAGCTTTCAATACCCTTGCCTAAGATTTCAACTTCACCTGTATTATTGGTTTTTCCAATTACGGTGCTTACTTTTGAAGTTCCTATATCCACTCCTACAATAATATCAGACACGAAATTGCCCCCCTAATTTATGTATCAGAAATGCCTTGAAATGTGCTTAAACATCCTCTTTTACTATATTATCTTTTTTGAGAAATTTATTCAATAGATATCTTCTAATTAAAGCAAAGTTTAAAAAGAGCCTGTTTCCAAATGCGAATATTGCAGCAAGGTATATCTGAATTCCCAGCTTGTCTCCAATATATGCCAGACCTGCCGCCAGTAAAGCATTGCCAAAAAATCCGGATAAAAATATTCTCATTTCGAATTTTTTGTTTATTGTGGCAACCATTCCCCCGAATACAGAATCCATGGCGGCCAGAATTGCAACAGCCACGTATGTAAAGTATTGGGATGGAATGGTAATTGGAATGAACAGCCCAATAAGTATTCCTAAAATTAATCCTAATATTGGTATCATAGCATTTTACTCCTTTTCTCTCTTGTTGTCTGTTAAATATTTTAAGTTGCCATTAGCTTTTCTTAATTTTAATGGTATAATTGCTCCGGTAAACTATTACTCCCCGGGTACAAAGTACGGGTTGCTCCCCTTTGTAAAATCCAGGGTGCCTTTTTGCTTTTCATTGATATTATTAACAAATAAATGTCTGAAAACACTTATCTGATAATCGGTATACTCCAGATCTCCAAATTTGACCGTAACTCTTTTGTCAAACTGGACAGACATATATGGTACATCGGATAAATCTACCAAAGTAATTTTTTTATATAATTTTAATTTCTCATTCTTATCACTTTTTGTAATGAGATCGCAAAAGCTTATTAAATCGATTAAGGTATTCTCTCCTTTAAATTTTACAGCTTGTCCCAATTTATAGCTATCCACCGAAATACCTATTATTTTAAAATAATCCTTCAATTTCGGAGATTTACTGTCAAGGAGCTCCAGTGCATAACCCTCCCTGTCAATAAGGAGATTTGTCCCTCCACTGTCGAGAACTGCAAACGGTGTTCTTTCCTGTACTTTTATTTTAATTGATTTTGGTAAAGCCGGCCTTATGCTCACAGACTCAACATACGGCATAGAATTTAATACTTCCTGTTCCAATTCGCTAAAGCTTAAAGTCAGCAGATTCTTTGGTTTTTCTCCCAGCATGTTGAATACATTTTTACCCGGAACAAGGCCGGTACTCAGAATCAAATCATTTGCTGAATATTTTTTATTACCTGCTGTTTCTATTTTATCGACGATAAAAAATGATGATTTGGCAAATATGATTATCCCCGCAGCAATCAGAACAAAGAGGAAAAACCGCCGGATTCTTCTCATTCTTCTGCGGACTTTTTTGCTCACTTTTTTTTTCTTTACATTTGAAGCTGGTGGTGTTTTTTTCATTTGTTATTTCCTTAATATATCTGCTCCTAATGAAGCCAGTTTTTCTTCCACTTTATAATAGCCCCTGTCGATGTGATCCAAACCGGATACAGCAGTTTCACCGTTTGCAGCCAGGCCTGCCAGTATCAATGCAGCTCCGCCCCGCAGATCCCTTGCTGCCACCTGGGCCCCGTTCAGCCTGCCGACTCCCTTAATAACAGCCATACGGCCATCTATTCTGATATTTGCTCCCATCTTTAAAAGCTCATCCACATGCTTATATCTACTTTCAAATATGGTTTCTATTATTATGCTTGTGCCTTTGCACAAGGTTAGCAGGGCCATTATTTGAGCCTGCATGTCTGTAGGAAAACCGGGATATGGTAAAGTCCTGATCACTTCAACCGACTCCAGCTTCGACCCTGAAACAATTTGAATATCATTTCTTTTAATATTGATCTGACAGCCAATATCCCGTAAAACCGACGCTATTGAAATAATGTGTTCGGGTATAATATCCTTGATAACAACATTTCCGCCGGTAATTGCCGAAGCAACCATGTATGTACCTGTAATGATCCTGTCAGGAATTACGTTGTGTTCTACATTATTAAATTTCTTCTCGAAGCCCCTGATTCTTATAACACTTGAACCTGCTCCGGTTACCCTGGCGCCTATTTTCTGCAGGAAATTCTGCAGATCAACTATTTCCGGTTCTTTAGCAGCATTTCTGATAATTGTATCCCCCCGCGCATAAACCGCTGCTATCATAGCATTTTCGGTAGCACCTACACTGGGATAATCCAGATATATGTCGCAGCCAATGAGTCCGTCGGTTTCACAGGTGATATATCCGCCATTGGTGTCATTTATTTTGGCACCCAGACTTCTTAACGCTTTTAAGTGGAGATCTATGGGTCTGGGGCCTATTTCACAACCACC
>JAFABO010000026.1 GCA_023426005.1 Bacillota bacterium
TTTCTGTGCGCCCAGCATGGGCGCTCTCTCGTCGGTGAAAGTCCGATACGGAGGTTGATAGTGCCAACCGTTAGCCAAGAGCAAGGGTGTCCTCGGTGACGAGGAATCTAAAGGAAGCCGGAGGCAAAGTTCCGGTCTGAGGAACACAAACTGCATATAAGGCATATGCTTGTTGGGCGGGGTGTTGCTTCTGGCCCATGAGCGGAGCCTGGCTGTGCCGGCATTTATGGGATCACTATGTCTTCAGCATGGATAAAGCTTTTCTGTCAGACAGGGCTTATCCATTGATGAAGGGAGCGGCTCTGTTCTGCCTGGATTGGCTGATTGAGGATAAAGATGGGAATTTGGTTACAAATCCGTCTACTTCTCCTGAAAATGCTTATCTGAATGAAAAAGGTGAAAAGTGCAATGTAAGTATTGCTTCTACCATGGATATGTCCATTATAAGGGAGTTGTTTGGTTACTGCATTTCAGCATGCCGGATATTAGGTGTGGATGCGGATTTCAGCAGTGAGCTGGAAAAAGCTTCAGCCAGACTGCTGCCTTATAAAATCGGAAAGTACGGACAATTGCAGGAGTGGTCACAGGATTTTGAGGAGTTTGAGCCGGGGCACAGACATCTGTCGCATCTCTATGGCCTATATCCTGGAGAAGTGGAGAAGTATGCAGGTTGAATGTAAAAGATAATGTAACTGTAACCTGTGACCGGAAACCTGTTGAAATACATGCTGAAGAAGGCGGAAGAGCGACATTTGCAACTGAGGCAGGCAGGAGATACCTAATAAGTTATGCATAAAAACTAGAATTGGCACTTTTACGAAGAAAAGTGATACAGTAAATGATTGCCAGGTATTCCTGAAATTAAGTATCTGGCTAATACTTTGTAAGTAAAGGGAGTCAGGATGCGTAAAAAATCAATAATACTATTGTTGATTTTTGTGATAATCATGCTTTTCTCATCTTGTTCGATAAATCATGTAAAGAATAAATATGTCAAAACATTAGTAATAGAGAGTGATGCAAAATTAAATGGGGGTATTTACAGCGGTAGTCTTAAACTGGTAAAGGAAGCAATTGAGGACGGCGCTAATCTTAATAAAATAAAAGTAACTTATGTTTCAAAGGAAAATCCGGTAATTATCGCATTATTAAATAATCGAAACAGAATTGCAGAATACCTTATTGAAAGCGGAGCAGATGTTAATTATACTGATAGCTCGGGAGTTTCATTACTTATGTTTTTAGCGTACAATACTGATGTTCCGTTCTGTGAGTTTTTAATCAAGCATGGTGCTAAGGTCAACCCAAAGGATAAAAAAGGTTATACGGCGCTCGAATACGTATTGGACCATAGCATAAAAGCAACAACAGAAGATGATGTTAATCAAATTATAACAATGTTATTGGAACAAGGAGCAAAAATCAGACCAATTACTTTAAAAGCTGCATTAAGCGGCGGTTCTAATAATAATGAAACCCGGTATAGTTTGGTAAAAAGAGTTGTTGAAGGTGTGATAAAAGAAGGCAATAAAACAGGAATAAACAATGTATTGGAAGCGGCAATAGTGGGAGATTCGTCCAAAATAAATAAATTAATTTATGAAAATAGAATGGAAAAAGAGTATGAACAGCAGATTTTGTTTTATACTGCTGCAAGCAATAATCACTACGAGGTGTCAAAGTATCTTATTGAAAATGGCGCAACTATTGATGAAGTATAAAGCTGATCCAAGCCTGAAAAACAAAGAAGGATATACAGCGTCTGATCTGGCGAAGGATGGGAAATATATGGATATTGTAGAATATCTGAAAAATACTAAATAGGCAATATATACAACGCATTTCCAGGGACTGTAAAGAAGTTTCAGATACAAGCAAATTTACAGTCCTGGAAATACAAAGCAATATAATCCTATCAATTTGCAGTAAACGCATTCTGGGTGATACCCCATGCTTTCAGCTCAGCTTCGGTTCCAACCCAGACAGGTGCCTTCATGGGCACGAGGGGAAAGAGTTCTTCGACGCAGTAATTCTGCATTCTGATGCATCCATGGGAGATAGATTTACCAATTGAGTAGAAGGAATTTGTTCCATGGATTCCGTAGGAGCCGTCTGTTCTGTTGATACCCAGCCAGCGGCTGCCAAGGGGATTTTCTGGAGTACCGCCCTTAACCGGAGCTGCAAAGCCGCCTCCGCCCCAGTCTGGATCTATAATTTTATTATTGATCATAAACTTGCCGGATTTTGTCAATGTATGGGGATTCCCAACGGCTACGGGATATTTTTTAATGACTTTTTTGCCCTCATATAGGGTTAAGGTTCTTTTGGTTTTATTTACTGCAATCCATTTGCCGTTTGTGGGAGCACTGGTGATATTGTCTGCATAAGAAAATACATTACTCACCAGCCTGTTGATGAGCATATCTTTTGTGGCGTTGTCCCATACTCCGGTAAGACTCATGTTATGATCGCTCTGGAAGAGTAATACGGCATTTCTTATATTAAGCTTTTCATCTTTCGAGGCGGCTTTATAGTATCCCAATTCCTTGATATATTTTAAATATGTATTGCTGGTAAGTTCGGTATTAAGCTTCTTGCGTCTATCCTGACCTTCCAGCTTATCACGTTCTTTCTTTAACTGCTCCTGTTCTTTCTTCAATAGTTCCTGTTCATTTTTTAGCTGCTCCTGCTCCTTATTCAGCTGTTCACGGTCTTTTACCAATTGTTCCTGCCCGTTTTTTAACTGTGCCTGATCGTTAATTAATTGCGCCTGATCTCTTATTAACTGTTCCTGGTCTTTTCTCAACTGGTCCAGCTGCCTTTGAAATTCCTCCTCATTCAGCTGATCCGGCTGTTCCTGCAAAGTGCCCGATACTATTGCCTCGGAACTCTTTTCCTCCGGTGCCGCATTGCTTTCCGCAAAGCTGGCAGCTGAACTCTGAAGAATAAGAGCCAGGGACAGAGTAACAATACATAAAATTCGTTTGCCCATTATTTTGCCCACCCTTGAAAATTAATAAAGTCGATAATATACATTCTACGAATGCAGGTCGATATAAATGACCATTTTTCAGAAAAAAATGATTTACATTTATGTTACGCTTTTAACTATGCAAAGAATGTAGTAAAAAAGTATTTCCTGAAATAAGATATTTGCTCATCTACAGGTTTAATATGGCAACCTATGCCTCAATAGGGTAAAAATTACCTTGTTCGACAAAATATTTATGCATATCATTGAGTTTTTATGCATTCTGTTTTATAATGTTGCATATAAATTATATAAAAATGTTATAGGGGGTTATCAAAAAAATGAGAGGAAATGTGAAAAAGATATTATGCCTGGCAATGGTGGCTGCGCTCGCTATCTCAGTGGCTGCCTGCGGAAACAGTAGCACAATGAAAAAAATTGAAAAAAGCGGAAAGCTTGTAATAGGAACAAGTGCCGACTATGCGCCGTATGAGTACCATACAATGATAAATGGCAAGGATACCATCGTTGGGATAGATATCTCCATAACCGAGGAAATATCCAAAGATCTTGGAGTTCAGCTTGAAATTGTCGATATGGACTTTGCCGGACTTCTGGGTGCTCTGGGTACCAATAAAGTAGATATAGTAATTGCAGGTATGAATCCTGATGATGAAAGAAGAAAATCGGCGGATTTTTCAAAGATATATTATGAAGCAAAACAGGGCGTGGTGGTTAGGACCGAGGACAAGGACAAAATAAAGAGCATTGCCGACCTCAGCGGCAGAAAAATAGGTGCGCAGCTTGGGACAGTTCAGGAAAAAATAGCGAAAGAGCAAATAAAAGATGCTGATCTGATTTCACTCGGCAAAATCCCCGATCTGGTTATGGAACTGAAAAACAAGAAAATTGATGCATTGGTAGTAGACTTGCCTGTTGCAAACGGATATATAAAAAATAACAACGATCTTACTTTGTCAGAAATAGCAGTTAAAGAAGATACCGGCGGATTTGCAATAGCGGTTAAGAAAGGTAATCCTGAACTGGTAGAGCTGATTGATAAGTCTTTAGACAGGCTGATGAAGGACGGATCAATTGAAAAGTTTGTACAGGAAGCCAATGAAATGAATGTGACTTCTGAGGAAAAATAGTAATTGATATATTAACATCTTTGACGGGCTGTTTATAAAGTCATTATTCTTCTGACTTTAAGGCAGCCCTCATTTTTGTTTGCATTTTTGGCATAGTATTAAATGAAAGAATTTATCAGGAGGAAACTACTTTGGACTTTAGCTTTTTACCGGACTATTCATATTATTTTTTAACGGGTACGGTCAATACTGTATTAATAGCCTTTTTAACAGTTATATTCGGTGTTTTGATCGGAACTCTTCTGGCTTTGATGAAAATATCGAACAATGGCATATTTAAATTTATAGCATCTGCGTATATAGAGGTTATCAGAGGAACTCCAATATTGGTACAGGCCTTGATTTTCTTCTATCTTATTCAAATTCCTAATTTTAAACTTTTCGGATTGGAAATGGCAAGATTTATACCCGGCGTTATAGCACTATCCGTAAACAGCGGAGCATATGTTGCTGAAATAATAAGAGCCGGTATCCAGGCTGTCGACAGGGGACAGATGGAGGCATCCAGGTCTTTGGGCTTCACCTCGGGCCAATCCATGCGATATATTATAATTCCGCAGGCGATAAAAAATATCCTTCCTGCCCTGGGTAATGAATTTATTGTTGTTATTAAGGAATCCTCGATCCTTTCGGTAATAGGCATTGCTGAGCTGATGAGAAGTGCGGATATTGTAAAGTCGGCTATTTACAGGCCTTTTGAACCGCTGCTGGTAGCTGCGGCGATTTATTTCATTTTGACTTTTACACTGTCGAGAGTTTTGGGAATAGCTGAAAGGAGGATGCATACAGGTGATTAATGTTAAAAATCTGCATAAAAAGTTTGGAAAACTGCATGTCTTAAAGGGAATAGATACCACAATTGAAAAAGGAGAGGTAGTTGTGGTAATTGGACCAAGCGGCTCGGGAAAAAGTACCTTCCTGAGATGTTTAAACCTTTTGGAACAGCCCAGCGATGGTGAGATAATATTTGAAGGTATTAATATCACAGATAAAAGGAATGATATAAACAAACAGCGGCAAAAGATGGGGATGGTTTTTCAGAATTTTAATCTTTTTCCGCATCTCACCGTCCTTGAGAACATAACTTTGGGTCCAAGGAAGCTAAAAGGTGAGCCGCCGGAACAGGCCGAAAAAAATGCCATGTCTCTTTTAAAACGTATAGGTCTTGAAGAAAAGGCAAATAACTATCCTGCCCAGCTTTCGGGAGGGCAGAAGCAGAGAATTGCAATCGTGCGTGCTCTTGCCATGTCTCCCGCCGTTATGCTGTTTGATGAACCGACCTCGGCTCTGGACCCTGAAATGGTGGGAGAAGTTCTGGAGGTTATGAAGGAGCTGGCCTCTGAAGGAATGACCATGGTGGTGGTTACACATGAGATGGGTTTTGCGCGTGAGGTCGGTACAAGGGTATTGTTTATGGATGAAGGAAAAGTCAAGGAAGAAGCCAGGCCTAAAGAGATATTTTCCAACCCGAAGCATGAGCGTACCAGAGAATTTTTGAGTAAAGTACTTTAGGAGGATGTAAATCCTCCGGGAGGGTTTATGTTTACACTGTTAAAGGAAGCTTCCATATACTCACCGGATTTTCTGGGGAAAAAGGATATACTGTTTTGCTTTGATAAAATTGCTGCAATCAAAAACTCAATTGACGCATCGGCATTTGATGACGTTGAAGTTTTAGATTGCAGCAATAAGCTTATTCTACCGGGTTTTATAGACCTGCATGTCCATATTACGGGAGGAGGCGGAGAAGGCGGTTTTTCTACCAGGACACCGTCCGCGAAGGCTGAGGAAATCCTCAAAACCGGAGTTACCACGGTTGTTGGGGTTCTGGGCGCCGACGGTGTAACCAGAAGCGTCGAAAACCTGTACGCCCAGGCAAAGCAGCTGGAAGCCGGGGGCTTGTCCACTTACATGTACACAGGTTCCTATCAGGTACCGGTTGTAACTTTGACTGGCAGCATCCAAAAGGATATTGTTTTTGTGGACAAGATAATAGGTGTGGGTGAGCTTTGCCTGGAGGATCACAGAGCGTTCCAGCCCACTTTTGAGGAAATTGCCAGGATAGCTGCTCAAACGAGGAACGGGGCGCTTATATCCGGGAAGGCAGGCCTGGTGCACTTCCATATGGGACTGGGTGAGACCGGACTGGAATACTTATTCAGGATGATGAATGAAACGCCGATACCGGTATCCCACTTTCTTCCGACTCATGTAAACAGAACCGGCATGTTGTTTGAACAGGCCTGCAGCTATCTGCAAAAGGGCGGATATATAGATCTCACAGCGGGTTTCATCCCCGGTAAGGACGACCCCGACTGCGTTGCCAGCTATGATGCGCTGAAAAAGCTTGTAGATACAGGAGCTGATATAAGCAGGGTTACAATGAGTTCTGATGCATATGGCAGTGTACCTGCTTTTGATGGACTTGGAAATGTAATATCCTCAGATACGGCCACCACCGGAATACTTTTCGAGGAACTCAAGGTAGCCATAAAAGAGAAAGGAATTCCTGTTGAGACAGCGATATCCCTTGTTACTAAAAATGCGGCCGGTGTACTTAAAATACACAAATCGAAAGGCAGTCTGGAAATAGGCAAGGACGCCGACTGTGTAATATGCGATAAAGACCTGAATATTGAAACAGTGTTTGCAAAAGGCATAAAATACTCCTAATTGTTTTGAATCTATCATATAATTAAAAAGGACAACTGATATATTTATGATAGGAAATAACGTAAAGGAGTTGAGTTTGTTGAGCAAGGAAATTCGTAGATCTATTTTGGTATTTCTTGCTGTTTTTACAGTATTTGTTTTTGCGGTAATCATATCTGAAAGCATTAATAACAAAAATATAATCAATACATACCCGGACAAGGAGTCCATTGCAGTTCCCGATGTAGTGTCGGTTTCAAAACCTTCTCAGGAGGCCTTTGAGTTTCAGAAAAGCAAGGTCACTACCTGGTTGATAAGGCTGTTTTTAGGCTTCGCAGTACCTGCTTTTTTTCTTTTTTCCAAACTGTCAGCAGGACTCAGGGATTGGGCCTCCCGCAGAACAAAGCGCTGGGTGTCGATGATAATAATATATTTCATATTGTACTCGCTCATAGAGGCTCTTATATATTTACCCCTGGATGTATATACCGGCTTCTTCAGAATGCACCGGTACGGCCTTTCCAACCAGACATTAGCACAATGGGCAATTGAATTGATAAAAAGCTTTGCTGTGGATACAGTTATAATAGCAGCAGTCATATGGATACCTTTCCTTATAATAAGGAAAGCTCCAAAGCGCTGGTGGCTTTATCTGGGGCTGGTTTCAATACCGTACCTGATGATTGGCTCCTATGTCCAGCCTGTGGTTATCGATCCTATTTTCAATGAATATAAGCAGGTTGAAGATGCGCAGCTTTCAAATAAAATTGACAATTTGCTTGCAAAAACAAATATAGAAAATTGTCAGGTGCTGCAGGTGGACAAAAGCAAAGAGACCAACCAGATGAATGCTTTTATGACAGGTGTGTTCAACACAAAAAGAATCGTCTTATGGGATACCACGATAAATTATTTGAACACTGATGAAATCCTGGGAGTTGTATCCCATGAGATGGGACACTATTTGATGGGACATGTGTGGAAGTCCATAGTTTTTGGCGGGTTTGCAAGCATTCTGGTGCTATACTTTGTCTATAGACTCTCAAACAGTCTTCTTAAAAAATCAAACGGAAGCTGGGGGTTCAACAAGCTATCCGATATTGCTGCTTTACCGCTTATTATGCTGGTGATAAATGTTATGCTGTTTATCACTTCACCGGTGATGAACGCCTATTCAAGGAGTATAGAAACCGAAGCGGACAGGTTTGAAATTGAGCTGACAAAGAATAATTTTGCTACTGCGACCGCAACTGTCAAAATGCATCAGCAGAGCCTGGCAATGCCTGAGCCGGGATATGTATACATGCTGTGGAACTATGACCATCCCACGTACAAATTCAGAGTTGATTTTGCAAATGAATACAGGCCCTGGGAAAAAGGAGAGCCTCTAAAATATCAGAAGTATATTAAAAAACAATAATTGTGCAATAACTCCAGAAAATTATTAAAACAATTTACTTTTGAGGCGGTAATTGTTATAATTCACCATAAGTGGTTGCTTTTTACATTTTAGGACTGGGTTAAGGTTGAATGAATAACCTTATTATTGGCGCATATATAAATACATATTACCGGTGCATATAAAAGTTGTATTGACAGGAAAAACTTTGTTGATTATGATGTGAGGGAATATACAATTTTGGAGGTATAAAATATGGAATTACTTAAGGGACTTGGAATTTTGGACACGTCATTTTTAATACCCGTGATAGTTGTGGCTGTAATAATATTGATTATTGCAAAGGTTGCGAAAAGTATACTTAAGCTGGCGGTTCTGGCGGCGGTAATTGCAATCGGGGTGATAATATATATGAACCTGCCAAGCTTTACTGTAAATAACGGAACAGCAACCCTTGATTTGTTTGGCAAGCAGCATACTGTCAGTGTGAAGGAGACCAAAGTTATTACCGAGCAAAAGGATGGCAGGACAAAAACCGTTTTAGTTTCGGGCAGTACACGTATAGAGCTGCCTTTCAGCAAGAGCTTTGCCGACAAATTTATTACCGAAAAATTAAAGGAAGCAAAGTAAATACTGTATACAATAAACTTTTTTCATTTTTGTAACCCGCATAATCAGAGGATTATGCGGGTTTGTTAAATATTAACTTCGAAAGTTTCTGGTTTAGGCCGCTCTTTTGTGGTATAAATAACACATAACAATTTTGCTTATACTATTCATACAAATTAACCAAAATAATATTTTAAAAAGAGGTGATTTTCATGGAAGCATGGAGAAATTTTAAGAGCGGCAACTGGTGTGAAGAAATAGATGTAAGGGATTTTATCATTAACAACTATACACCCTATGAAGGAGATTCATCTTTTCTGGAGGGTCCTACCGGGGATACAACCAGACTGTGGGGGCAGGTCAGT
>JAFABO010000060.1 GCA_023426005.1 Bacillota bacterium
TACAGCCTTGTTATAAGGCATGTTATAAATCAGGAAACTGTTATAAAAGCTGCCTTCTCCAAAGATAAAGCCCTGGCTTTTAAAGCCTTTGCAAATGATCCCCTGGTGAATATCAGCATTAAGGATGCCGAAAGATTGTTTGAAAGAATGCTTGCAAATACCCGGGCATACCTGCGGGGCTGGGAAATTGAAAAATAGTATTGAGAAAAGTTTTGTCAAAAGCACCAAAGAGGAATTTATTCCTTTTAATATGGTGAACCTGCGAGTATAATAAAGCATAGTTCAACAGGTAATTATTTTACTGTTGGCTGTGCTTATTATATTTTTAAATGGAATTATTGAAGGAGAAGAATACTATGGAATTTACAATCGGATTAACAGGTGAAGCATCGGTTCCTGTAGATGGCAGTAATACTGCAAGGGCAATGGGCAGCGGGGAGCTGGAGGTTTTTGCGACACCCTCCATGATAGCACTTATGGAAAAAGCAGCCACCAATGCTCTCAAGGAACTCATGCCGGCAGGCAGCTCTTCGGTGGGAACAATAATAAATGTTAAACATTCGGCAGCCACACCTATGGGGATAAAGGTAACAGCAAGAGCTGTGCTGACAGAAGTGGACAGAAAGCGTCTGGTTTTTACAGTTGAAGCCTTTGATGAGACGGAAAAAATCGGAGAAGGACAGCATGAAAGATTTATCATCAATATAGAACGTTTTATGGCAAAAGCCAACGGAAAAATATAGAAAAAAGTTGTTGACGGCCTTTTAAATTTATGATTTAATAGAGTCAAAGTCAATATTTTATCCTTATCAAGAGAGGTGGAGGGAATGGGCCCTATGAAACCCGGCAACCACATTTATACATGTACGGTGCCAATTCCTGCAGGCATACTGCCTGAAAGATGAGGGGGATCATTATAATATAAGATAAATGACAAACCTCGAAAGAGGTTTTTTTATTGCCTTGAAATGTATAGCCCTTTAACATTTCTATAAGTATTAAATGTTATATATACTTATATTTTAGTGATTTCATACTAAGGCATTAGGGATAAAAACTGACCTCATATTAAATATAAAAAATGGAGGTATCAAAAGATGTCAAAGAGATTATTTACATCGGAATCAGTAACAGAAGGGCATCCGGATAAAATCTGCGATCAGGTTTCAGACGCAGTATTGGATGCAATTTATGAACTGGATCCCCAGGCCAGGGTGGCTTGTGAGACAGCAGTGACTACCGGCATGGTAATGGTTATGGGTGAGATTTCAACTCAGTGTTATGTTGATATCCCCAGGGTTGTAAGAAATACTATCAAAGAAATAGGGTATGATAGAGCAAAGTATGGTTTTGACAGTGAAACCTGTTCAGTGCTTACTTCAATTGATGAGCAGTCGGCCGATATAGCTATGGGAGTTGATAAGGCCCTGGAAGCCAAGACAGGAGAGATGAGTGAAGCTCAGATCCAGGCAATTGGAGCAGGTGACCAGGGGATGATGTTCGGCTTTGCATGTGATGAAACGCCTGAATTGATGCCAATGCCAATAATACTGGCACACAAGCTTTCCAAAAAGCTAAGTGAGGTTCGAAAGGATGGAATACTGGATTACCTCAGGCCTGACGGGAAGTCCCAGGTAACTGTTGAATATGATGGAGACAGGCCTGTAAGAGTGGATACAATAGTTATTTCAACTCAGCATGGTCCGGATGTAAGCCATGAAATCATAGAAAGAGACATTCTGGAGTTTGTTATAAAGCCTGTTATTCCTGCTTATCTGCTTGATGAAGATACCAGGTACTTTATCAATCCGACAGGCAGATTTGTAGTGGGTGGTCCCCAGGGAGATTCGGGATTGACAGGAAGAAAGATTATAGTTGATACCTATGGCGGATACGCCAGACATGGCGGCGGAGCATTCTCGGGCAAGGATCCTACAAAGGTTGACCGTTCCGCAGCATATGCGGCAAGATATGTTGCCAAAAATATAGTTGCAGCAGGCATCGCAAAGAAATGTGAAGTTCAGCTTGCATATGCCATCGGTGTTGCAAAGCCTGTATCAGTTTTGGTTGATACCTTTGGTACGGCTGCCATTCCGGAGGAAAGGATTTCCGAGCTTGTTAGCAAGCACTTTGATCTTAGGCCGGCAGGAATAATCAAAACTCTCGACTTAAGAAGGCCGATCTTCAAAAAGACTGCCGCTTACGGACATTTCGGAAGAAATGACGCAGACTTTACCTGGGAAAAAACAGATGTTGCCGAAACACTGAAAAAAGAAGCCGGACTGTAAAATCAGCGATTTCAGAAAAAGTTCAGGATAAACTAAAAAATTTCTTGGAGTATAGGAATTTATAACTTTTGGAACAGTGATGAGGCACTTATAATACTGAGTTTGAATGTGTACACCAGAAAATTCCAAACGGTAAATTTCTATACTCGGGGTTTGGAAAGGGGATTGCCCCTTCCTGGTTTAGGGGGGGTGCTCAGGAGCGTAAGCTCCGTCGAAGGGGGCAGTAGTGCCCCCTAGCGAACAAGAAAATTTGCTCACTAAATACCGGTGAGCACTAAAAACTGAGTGGAGCAATTTTCTTGGAGAGTGTATTATCAGCCGAAGGCAGAGAAACACTCTCTTTTCATGAGCACACATCATATGCTTGCCTAAAATTTATCCCTGCATAATTTCTTTTTCCCGCTCATTAATTCTAAAATATTATGACTGGCTGCGGCATATATTATTAATGAAAAATAAATAGTGACTGATTTTTATAAAAGAACAGAATGAGGTAAATACTAAAATAAAGAACGGGAGCGGATGAGCGATGTAGGTTTCAGCATTTTGACCAGATTCAGCGGAATTTTACTTTGTATGATTTGACACTTTGATAAAAATATTGTAAATTATTTATAAAAATGTAACAGGGGGGTTAATAATAGTATGGACGATAATCCTGAGGGTACGTGCAATCAT
>JAFABO010000088.1 GCA_023426005.1 Bacillota bacterium
GCGGAACGGAGTGTAAAAACGGAGTTTTTCACTTAAAGGACAGAAAGAATGCGGCATTCCTTGTCAGGTGCGACTGCCTGGATTGCAGAAGCACCATATTCAACTCGGATATATTGTTTGCGCCCGAACTGCTGGAGGATATATGCAAAACAGGGGCGGCTTATGCAAGGATGAGTTTTATTGACGAAACAAGTCAGGAAATATATGATATTGTTAATTTACACAGAGATATGATAGAAGGCGGAAGAAACACACCTTCCGCCCAACGGACAATAGAAAATATCAGAAGCAGGGGTATAACAAAGGGTCACCTGCAGAGAGGCGTCTAGTAAGTCTTTAGAAAGATAAAGGCTGAGTTTATACCCGGAAATGGAGGAATAGGTGGTTGAGGTTTTTGTAGAGATGTGCAGGGAGGATGCAATACTGCCGGTATATGCGAATCCGGGTGATGCGGGTATGGATGTATTTGCTGCCGAAGAGGTGATTATAGCTCCGGGAGAGACAGTCATAGTGCCCACCGGTTTAAAGCTGGCAATACCGGAGGGCTATGAAATACAGGTGAGACCCAGGAGCGGGCTGTCCCTGAAAACTCCCGTCAGGATTCCCAATTCCCCCGGGACCATTGACAGCGGTTACAGAGATGAATTGGGGATAATTATAAGCAATAATTCCGACAGAAATGCGTGCGAACCCGGCCGGACACCTTTTACACTGGAGGAGAAGGGCAACAGGCAGGGAGCGTATATTGTAAGAAAGGGTGACAGGATCGCCCAGATAGTATTGCAGGCAGTACCAAAAATGGAGTTTACAAAAGTTCAGTCGGTAAAGGCTGTGGGAAATGACAGGGGAGGCGGCTTTGGCTCGACCGGAGTGAAATAGGGGGAATCCGCTCTGATAAAACAAAGGGATAAATATAAAAAGTTTATTTTTAATGACATTTCCAAAGAGAAAAAGGATGACTTTCCTGTAATAATAGGTGAGACCTACGGTATTGATAAGAACAGCTGCATGCTTCACTATCATGACTGTATCGAAATATGCTATATAAAGCAGGGGACCGGAACTTACCTGATTGATGGAAGTGAATACTCCTTCGAGGCCGGGGATATTTTTGTCATTGGCAGCAATGAAATACATCTGGCCTATAATGACAGGGATGTCATTATGCTTGTAGTCCTTTTCATGCCCGCATTGCTTTATAACGGAGCAGGGTACTCTTTTGAGCTGGATTACATCAACACCTTCCAGGAGGCCAGGAGGATGCTGTTTCACAGGATATCGCCCTCTTTTAGCCATTATGAGGCTATCCTTGACACTCTTGTGGAGATAATGCATGAGGATAGCGGTAAAAACTCCGGATATGAGTTAATGGTTAAAGCAGCTCTCTTAAAAATGACTGTAAATATTAAGAGGTGCTTTAATATTGAGTTAAAAGGCAGTTTACATAATAATGCGAAGAACTACGACTTTTTTATTCCGGTATTTGAGTATATTAAGGAAAATTATTCAGGAAAGATTAAAATAGAGGAGCTGGCCAGGCTTGTCAATATGAGCACATCCAATTTCAACATGGTTTTTAAAAAGTCAACCGGTTCAACACCTACTGAATATATAAATAAATTCAGGATAGTGAAAGCATCTCAAATGCTGCTGGAAACAGACGGAAAAATTATAGATATTGCCGCAGAGGTTGGTTTCTTGAGCCTGCCGCATTTTATAAGCTGCTTTAAAAAATACACCGGAAAACTCCCGAAGGATTTCAGGAGCATAAGAGAATATATAAATTAGTTTGTAATATATGTAAAGATGTAAAAGATGCGCTGCCGTATAATTTTTATACGGCAGCAATTTTTTTGAATGGCAATTATAAGAAGCAATTATGAGGAGTGATTATATGGAAGAAAGTTTGATAGTTATACCACAGTCCCACAATGAAGTGACAGCTTTTGCAGCAGAGGAACTGAAAAGATATCTGGAGTTGATGCAAAACAACCGGTGCAATATGGAGCCAAAGGCAGCCGGGAGTCTTGTAGAATCGCACCTGATAAAGCTTGGAGTATTCGAGGATTTTGACATAAAGCCCATAAATGGCAGTGCAACAGCATTTGATGATGAGATTTTCATTGATATTGCCAACGGTGGGGGTATCATTGCAGGAGCCAATCCCAGAAGTGTACTGCTGGGAGTCTACAGATTCCTCACAGAGGCAGGCTGCAGATGGGTCAGGCCCGGAGCCGGGGGAGAGATCATTCCTGGACGGTGTATTGAGGATATTTCAGTCAGGCTGCAGGAAAGGCCGTCATACAGGCACCGCGGCATATGTATAGAAGGGGCGGTCAGCCTGGAAAACGTCACAGATACTGTAGACTGGCTTCCAAAAGTGGGCTTGAACAGTTATTTTATCCAGTTCAGGGAGGCATATACTTTCTTTGAGAGATGGTACAGCCATACCGGTAATCCCCAAAAGCAGGGCGAGAAGTTTACCATTGAAAAAGCAAGAGAACTTACAAAAGCACTGGAGGCAGGGATCGGAAAAAGAGGCCTGATTTACCATGGAGTGGGGCATGGCTGGACCTGCGAACCCCTGGGTATCCCTGGAATAAGCTGGGACAAGGTGCAGGAGGATTTCAGCCCTGAGATCACCAGATACTTTGCAATGGTCAAGGGTGAGAGAAAGATGGTTGACGGGATACCCTTAAACCTGAATCTGTGTTATTCCAATCCGGAAGTCCGGGAAATGATGGTACAGAGTGTGCTGGATTACCTGAAGTCCAATAAAAATGTTGATATCCTTCATTTCTGGCTGGCAGACGGGTTCAACAATCAATGCGAGTGTGAGAACTGTAAAAAGCATATACCTTCGGATTTTTATGTGCAGATATTGAATAAACTGGACAGGGTGTTGACTGAGAATAATATTAAAACCAAAATTGTATTCCTGCTGTACTACGATCTCCTGTGGACTCCCGAACAGTATCATATTGAGAACCCGGACAGATTCATAATGATGTTTGCACCCATAACAAGAACCTATACCCAATCCTTTGCCAGCAGCACCGTAAATGAAAATACAGGCAGGCATGAAAGAAATGATATTAAGCTGCCCAAAACCATAGGTGAAAATCTTGGATTTTTAAAAAGCTGGAAAAAGGAGTTTAAAGGAGACAGCTTTGATTTTGATTATCATTTCATGTGGGACCACTTCTATGATCCCGGCAGTATATACACAGCCAGAACTGTTTATGAAGATGTAGTGAACCTGAAAGGAATAGGCCTGGATGGCCTGATCAGCTGCCAATGCCAGAGAGCGTTCCTTCCCACGGGATTTGGCTTATATATAATGGCCCGGACCCTTTGGAATGACAGGCTGGATTTTAATGAAGCGGCGAAAGACTATTTTAACAGCGCTTTTGGCGAACGAGGAGACCAGTGTTTTTCATACCTGCTGGACTTGTCGGAATTATTTACACCACCGTATGTGCGAGGAGAGATTCCGGCGGCTGATGAGAAAATTTCAGATAAATACGATTCCATACATAAGGTTTGTGAGGAGTTCGGATTGTTAATAAATCAGAACAGGGAGAAGGGACATCCAAGTCAAAGGCTGTCCTGGCAATATCTGACCTTTCACATGGAAATTTGCAGACGTATGGCTGAACTTTTAAAGTACAGAACGCTTAATAATTTTGATATGGTTGAAAGCGCCTGGAAAGGGCTGAAGAAATATATTTACAGCATCGAGGACCAGATACAGCCGGTTTTTGATCTGTACGAATTTATCCAGACTTTTGAAATCATAAACGGTTTTATCCTGAAAGATCCGGAAGAGAGGAAATGACAGATTCAATAAATTAAATTCAGGTATAGTTCAGATGTAATTCGGTGTAATTCTGGGAGGATGGATTATGAGAAATTTAAAGATTGCAGTAATTGGAGCAGGAAGTACATATACCCCCGAGCTTATCGAGGGATTTATCGTCAGGAGGGAGACCCTTGAGGTGGAATCCATTTATCTTATGGATATAGACAAAAAGAAAATGGGCATAGTGGGTGCACTGACCGAAAGAATATTAAGAAAGAATTCCATGAAATGCAGGGTTGTTATGACTGATAAGCTTGAGGAGGCAATACGGGGGGCTCATTATGTGCTGTCCCAGGTCAGAGTGGGAAAGCTGGATGCCCGGATCAGTGATGAAAAGATACCTCTCAAATATGACATGCTGGGACAGGAGACCACAGGCGCAGGCGGCTTTATGAAGGCCATGAGGACCATTCCCGTTATTATGGATATTGTAAAAACCATGGAAAGACTTGCTCCCGACGCATGGCTCATCAACTTTGCAAATCCGTCGGGTCTGGTGGCTGAAGCAGTATTGAACAACAGCGGCATTAAGATGGCCGGATTGTGCAATTGTCCCACCAGCATGATAAAAGATGCCAGAGCCATGGTTTCGGCTGATACGCGGAATTTTGACTACGATTACGTCGGGCTGAATCACCTGAGCTGGATAACAGGAGTATATGCCGAAGGAAACAATATCCTGCCACAGCTTATTGAGAGCGGGCTGGAAATAACCACCATGAAAAATATCCAGGAGGCGGAGCTTCAAAAACCACTGCTGAAAGCCACTGGAGGAATTCCTTCCTCGTACCTTAACTACTACTATTTCAGGGATGCTCAGATACGGCACTGCAAGGAAGCTGAGAAAACCAGGGGAGAGATGTGCAAGGAGCTTGAAAGGGAGCTGCTTGAGCTGTATGAGGACGTTAACCTGGTTGATAAACCGGCCCTGCTGGAGCAGAGGGGCGGAGCCTACTACTCCACTGCGGCAGTCTCACTGATCGATGCGCTGGAGAATGACAAAAATGAGTATCACGTTGTAAATGTAAGGAATGAAGGTGCGTTACCCTTTATGGATAATGATGATGTTGTTGAGGTAAAGTGTCTTGTAAACAGAAAGGGAATTTTCCCTGCTGAAATGAAAAATTTTAATAACCATATGATTATAGGGTTGATGAAGGCTGTGAAGGCATATGAAAAGCTGGCCGTCAGGGCGGCACTGGCAGGGGATTATAATGCGGCACTGTCCGCTTTGCTGGTCCACCCGTTAATAGGTGATTACAACAAGATAAAGCCCATGCTCAATGAGATGCTGGAAGCCAACAGAAAATTTTTGCCGCAGTTTTATAAGCAGTAAAAACAGTTGTTAACCTCCTTTATTCGCCACATTGCGATAAAGGATAAATACTTACATAACATTTTGCGGCCGCTATGCGGCTCAAAGCCATAACATGGCTTGGGAGGCTAATATGAAGCAATACGTGCTTGGGGTGGATGGAGGCGGTACAAAAACGCAGTGTGCACTGTATGATATTGAAGGTAACGAAGTTGACTTAATTAATTGGGGCCCGACGAACCATGAGGTATTAAAAGGCGGCTACCAAGGCTTCAAAAGTGAAATGACGCTTATGCTCAACTACTTTGTAAAGCGTAACGGGCTGCAAATCAGTCAGATAGTTAAAAGTGTTTTTGGCATGGCAGGAGTTGATACAAGATGGCAGCATAAGGTCATTTCAGGAATTTTGAAGGAACTTGGCTTCAATGATTTTAAATTGTATAATGACGCCTACCTTGCAATAAAAGCCGGAAGTAAAAACGGGTGGGGAATCGGAGTTGTCAATGGGACCGGATGCAGTGTGGCCGGTATTGACCGGACGGGCGGCATTCTTCAGGTGGGCGGCATGGGCGCCATTACGGGAGATCTGGGCGGCGGAGCATACCTGGGAGAAAAGTTTATACAGTCCGTTTACAACTACTATTTCAGATGCGGGGAAGCAACCTGTATGCTGGACATGATCCCGGAAGAACTGAAGGTAAGGTCGAAATATGATTTCATTGACAATGCCGTCCAGAAAATAGAAGAAGGAAGCATAAGTGTACGGGAACTGAACAGAATTATTTTTGATGCTGCCAACAGGGGAGATAACCTGGCCATAAAAATACTCGAGGAGCTTGGCCGGAGTCTGGCAAACTCGGTTAACGGGTGTATAAGAGAGCTGAAATTTGATATACCGGGGCTGCAGGTAATACTATCGGGCTCCATTAATACAAAAGCGGCCAATCCCACAATTACCGATACTTTAAAAGAATGCGTGACCTCGGCGAACAGGGATATGGCTATAGAGTTCATCCTCCTGGATAAGTCTCCGGTTATAGGCGCGGTTATATGGGCACTTGAGGATATAATGGACAGAGAGCAAATAACCGGACTTTTTCAAGTTAGTACGGAAGTCACCAGTTGATATTAAAAATCACACCGGTAAAGCAAATTTAAATTTATTAGTTTAGCAGCACTCCTTGAAATTTTCATTTATCTGCCTTATTCTCTAATAGTAATATATAATATAGGTAAATCTGTAATATACGAAATTGGTATGCAAGTGTGCCGGGGCGTATCTGGATTATAGGAGGCGAGCTTATAAATATTAACGGAAATACCCAATCCATCAAGGAAAGGCTTCTTAACGAGCTTGAGGAGTTGTATGATAAAAAATTCGGATCCAGGGAACTTGTGCCTGTGGAATTGGCTGAAACCATAGCAAGGATTTCCCATGAGATAAACAGGGAAATATCTGTTCTCATAAACAGAAGGGGGATTGTAGTTGACATAAGTATTGGCGACAGCGGAACGGTGTCGCTGCCCCAATTGGACAACAGAAGAGGGAAATCCAGACTGTCTGCCATCAGATGTATTCATACACATCCCGGAGGAAACGGGCTGCTGTCGCAGGTCGACATAAGTACACTGCAAAAGCTAAGGCTGGACGCAATGCTGGCCATGGGCATAAATGGGGGACAGCCTGACGAAATATATGCGGGCTGTCTGTCGGCTGAGCAGGATGTGGATGTGTATGGCCCGTTTACACTGGGCGAGCCGAGGCTTAACTACCTGTATAAAATCATAGAGGAACTTGACGCCTCGGCGAAAGACGATATATATGAAAATGGAGGCGAGGCCGAGAAAGCCATACTTGTAGGGCTGGAAACCAGTCAGAGCAGGCTGGAGAATGCCTCACTCAAGGATGCGGAGGATTCTCTCGGCGAACTGGAGGAACTGGCAGGGACTGCGGGAGCCATAGTAGTAGACAAAGTCCTCCAGCGCAAGCAGGCCCAGGACTCCGCCCACTACGTGGGGAAGGGAAAAATCGAGGAACTGTCTTTGCTGTGCCAGGCAAGGGATGTTCAGCTGCTCATATTCGACGATGAGCTCTCGGGCGCCCAAATTAGGAACATAGAAGATGCAACAGGTGTACGGGTGGTAGACCGTACCACATTAATATTGGATATTTTCGCCCAGAGGGCCATATCAAAGGAAGGTAAGCTTCAGGTGGAGCTGGCGCAGCTCAAGTATCAGCTTCCCAGACTCATAGGCCTGGGAACTGAACTGTCCAGACTGGGCGGAGGCATCGGAACACGGGGTCCCGGTGAGAAAAAGCTGGAAGTGGACAGGAGGCATATCCGCAGGAGAATATCAAGTCTTGAGAGAGAACTGGAGCAGCTTGAAAAAAGAAGAGATTTTATGCGGAGCACAAGAAGTAAAAACAATGTGCCTGTTATAGCCATTGTTGGCTACACAAATGCCGGCAAATCAACGCTTATGAACAGGTTGTGCGGAGCGACCGTATTTGTGGAGGACAAGCTGTTTGCCACTCTTGATCCGTCTGCCCGCAAGCTGATGCTGGCTGACGGAAGGGAAGCCGTACTCATAGATACGGTCGGTTTCATAAGAAAACTGCCCCATGATTTGATAGAGGCCTTCAAGTCAACACTGGAGGAAGCAGTACATGCAGATATGCTGCTGCATGTTGTTGACGCTTCAAATGAGAATGCGGCAATGCAGATCAGTGTGGTGGAAGGGCTATTGGATGAACTGGGAGCTTCCTCGAAAAATACAATACTTGTACTCAACAAGCAGGATCTGGTGACCTCGGGCGGCAGGATAAATTCCATGGGCTATTCCTCAGTCTGTGAAATATCGGCGGTTACCGGAGCCGGTATTGACCGTCTGCTGGAGCAAATTACCGAAGGTTTTAAAGACAGGCTCAGGGAAATCAATTTGCTCATACCCTATAATGAGGGCTGGGTGCTTCCATATATATATAAATACGGACAAATAATCAATCAGGAGTATCTTGAGAGTGGAATACAGGTTAAGGCTTTAGTGAAAATAGACAAAATTGGTAAACTCGAAGAATTTATCCTTGTATAATATATATAAGTACGGTATTATATTTATAAGGATGTATTAAATTCTATGCACTGGAAATAATAAGGAATAGCTAGATAATATATACATAAGAATAGTGATATTATTATTTAATTATTCTGAAAACTCAAAAAAATCTATCAGGGAAGGGGTTTTGATTATGCTTGTTAGAAACTGTGCAGGTGGTGTTGTCTTTTCCGGAGAGAAAGTATTTCTTCTCAAAAATGAGAAGGATGAGTG
>JAFABO010000110.1 GCA_023426005.1 Bacillota bacterium
CGGCCTCCTCATTCCGGACAACTATATGCCTTGTCTCAGCAGGTTCTCCCATATAATGCATAACAAATGCAGTCTCGGGTATATCAAAGTACAGGTAAACTTCCATACGCCTGTCATGGGTATGGCAGGGCATTGTGTTCCATACACTTCCGGGTTTCAGGGAAGTCATTCCCATAACCAGCTGACAGCTTTCCACCTGGCCCGGAAGGATATATTTGCAAATGACCCTGTGATTTGATTCTTCCAGACTGCCAAGTTCGACTTTGTTCTCAGCCTTTATTATTACGACACCGTCCCCCGCATTCCCCTCCCTTTTTATCAAAACTGTGGGGTAAGCCTTGTGAGCAGGGGTACTGTTTAGATAGAACTTTGCCGGATTGCTGCCGTCCCGGCTTGCAAAAGAAATATCCTGCGCTCCCAGCCCAATGTACATGCCATCCCTGGAATCCACCTCATAGGTTCTGCCATCAATTGTAATGTCACCTTTTCCCCCGATATTAATGACTCCCAGCTCTCTTCTCTGAAGGAAATAGTCGGCCCGCAGTTCCTCCCCGGCCGTCAGTTGCAATTTCCCGGATACAGGGGTTGCCGTCCCGGTTATGATACGGTCTATATGGCTATAGACCAGCTTGATTTTATCAGATCGAAATAATCCCTGTATCAGGAACTCCTCTCGCAATCTTTCTGTCGTGTAATTTTTCATATCTTTAGGTGATGCAGCTGTTCGAATTTCCATGTTATTTCACCACAACCTTTCTTATGTTAATAAATTAACTGCAAAAAAATTTTTGTAACTAAAAGTCTTTGCAATTTCAGTATAGCAGTATGGTTATACTAATTCTTGTGATAAACTTTCATAAATATTGCAAATATTGAACAAACAAATTATAATTGAGTTAATTCTTAATCTTATTTATAGGAGGAAATTTAATGAGAGAATTTTCTTCATGCAAGCAGGCAATCAACTCCTGCATTTCACAAAAATATTTTTCCATAGCCCATCTGTACAATGAAGAAAAAACCATGGATATGCATATACATGATTGCTATGAGATCTATTATTCGATTTCCGGAGGTAAACAATTTCTTATTGATAATAGATTTTATGATATAATCCCCGGCGATATTTTTTTAATAAATCAGTATGAAAGTCACTACTTAACCCAGATAGACCAGGAGGTTCACGAGAGGATTGTTTTGTCAATCTATCCCGACTATATTTCAAATCTCTCCTCTGAAAAAACCGACCTGAACAATTGTTTTAAATACAGAGATTCCTCTTCTGCTCATAAGCTCCATCTCGGCCTTGAAGCTCAGAAGCGCTTTATGTATTTTATACATAAAATTCTTCACTCGGGGGGCTTTGGCTCCGACCTGATAGAACAGGCTGCATTTATTGAATTAATGGTATTTTTAAATAAGATTTATAACAAGAGTTGCAATCACCAGCAGGCAGAAAATCAGTCAACCCATAACGCCCAGGTCGACGATATTTTAACCTACATAAATCAGAATATTCAAAACGACCTGACCATTGAAACGCTTTCAAACCACTTTTATATAAGCGGCTCATATTTGTGCCGTATTTTTAAGGCCGCCACCGGCACAACAATAAATAAATATGTTATTGCAAGAAGGATAACCATAGCCAAGGCTTTGCTTAATGAGGGAAGGTCAGTGACAGAAACCTGTGAAAAATGCGGCTTCAATGACTACAGTAATTTCCTGAAAGCCTTTATTAAGGCTGTCGGAATCTCTCCAAAAAAGTATGCTCAATTTAACAGATAGAAACTGCCCGGATTAACTAGTATAATATTAAATCCGGCGGGCCCGACGGTAAACTGGCCGCTTCTCTTCGTTACTTCAATCAAAGGTACACCATGCCTTACAGGGAAACCAAGGGCGTATTGACGGATATCGGCACCGAAGAATTGGCCCACATGGAAATAATCTCGGCCATTGTTTATCAGCTGACCAAGGATTTAACAGTTGATGAAATTAAGGAAAGCTGCTTTGATACCTATTTTGTTGACCACACACTTGCGTTGTATCCCGTAGCTGCATCCGGCATGCCATTTACATCCACCTATTTCCAATCCAAAGGCAATCCAATAACAGATCTTATTCAAGACCTTGCAACAGAGCAGAAAGCAAAAACCACCTATGACAATATTTTAAGGCATGCAGATTACCCAGATGTTAAAGCTCCCATAAAGTTCCTCCGCGAAAGAGAAGTAGTCCATTTCCAGAGATTCGGCGAAGCCTTGAGAGTAGTTCGGGATCATCTGGACTCCAGAAATTATTGTGCCTTCAATCCTGCGTTTGATAACAAACCCAGATGACTTTTTTACATTTTGCAGTATATTTCAAACTTCCATGCTGATATTAGAATTAATATCAATTATGGAGGTTTTTTATTTTAAGGCGCTCAGATATTATGAATACCGGGGAATTCATAAAATAACCGGCCTATCCAGCCGGTTATTTTTACAATTTTCCATATTCTACTTTCTAAGAATCCATACCAGCATTTCACCGGGCTTTCTGTTGCCCCACATAAAGTATGGGATTGCTTTGAATTCCACTTCCTTTTCATTTTCTGAATAAGTCTTGTACAAAACATCCTCCCAATTTTCCTCACCTGTCCTGAATGCCTTTCCTTTTATGACAACTGCTCCCTGGAGAAGACTTTCGTCTATTTCGGCAGATAATTGGGAATTGGTATCAATGGCTATGGCAGACAGAATTGCGCCGTTGTCTATTTCCTCCAGACAATATACCAGCGGTCCTCTTTGAACTGCCACTCTTCCTGCATTTGCACGGACTTTTGGATTTGCCTGAATTATATCAATGTTCATATCCAGACAGAGTTCAATTTCATCCCCTGCCTTCCAGTTATCCGTAAAGAATGCATAGCCGTTTTTCAATTTTGCAACACCGTCGGCTTTTTTGCCGTTTATGGAGGCAGACCAATTTTTGCACCATTCCGGTATCCTGAAAGCAAGTGATGTATCTCCGGCAGTTGAGGCCGCTACTGTCATTTTTATTCTGCCATCCCATGGATACCGGTTTTCCTGCTTCAGCTTTATTTTCCCCGCCGCAAGTCCTATGTCAGCTTCTCCTCCGATATACAGATGAGTATAAACCGTATTTTGATTATAAGAATAAATATACTGGTTGAGTGAAGTCAGAAGCCTTGCAATATTCGGCGGGCAGCAGGCACAGCCGAACCATTTTTGCCTTACCGGCCTCACATGGTGTTTTCCCGGGTTCCTTTCGGAAGCTTCGGGCCAGACCTCCAGGGGATTGACATAGAAGAAATGTCTTCCGTCACGGGACATTGCACCCAGCACCGTGTTGTACAGGGCCCTTTCCATGACATCCCCATATTCGCTAAACTGCTCCAACTGCAGCATTCTGTGGGCAAAAAATATCAGCCCTATGGAAGCACAGGATTCGGCATACACTGTATCATTGGGAAGGTCATAGTTAAATGAAAATGCTTCTCCATGGTGGGTCGAGCCTATTCCTCCGGTTATATACATCTGTTTGTTTATCATATTGCTCCATAGACGTTTGCAGGCATCCAGCAATGATTGGTCACCGGTTTCTCTTGCCAGGTCGGCCATGGCAGTATACATATAAACAGCTCTTACGGAGTGTCCCACTGCCGCCTCCTGCAGACGTACGGGTTTATGGGCCTGATTGTATTCAAGCTCGGGTGAAGGTACCTGTCCCCTGGCCCAGTGGGAATGCCCTTCTCTCTTTTCCCATTCCTTTATAAAGAAATTAGGTTCCTTTCCCCTCTCATCTATAAAGTATTTACTCAATTTCAGATATTTTTCATTGCCGGTCGCTTCATATAGCTTTACAAGTGCCAGCTCAATCTCCTGATGTCCGTCATATCCCCGGAGCTTTCCCGGCCCAGGACCAAACACAGAATCAATGTTATCTGCAAAGCGGCACATAACATCCAGCAGCTTTCTCTTTCCTGTAGCTTTATAATAAGCAACAGCCGCCTCCATCATGTGGCCCGCAACATATAATTCATGACATTCATGGAGATTTGTCCACTTTTTCCCCGGCTCTTTCAATATAAAATAAGTATCCAGATAACCGTCGGGCTGCTGGGCCTTCTCAATAATATCAATAATTCCGTCGGCTATTTCTTCAAGCTTTGGATCAGGGTGGGTCTGAAGACTGTAACCCACTGCTTCCAGCCATTTGGCCATATCGCTGTCCTGGAAGACAAGTCCTCCGAATTCACCGTTCTCAAGCCCTGCAGCAATCTTAAAGTTCTTTGCGGCAAAACTGGGTTCGGCATCCGGTATACGGTCATTTAAAGCCTCCCACTGATAAGGTATCACAGTATTTCTTACAAGTTCTACATACTCCGACCAGAATGGGTCGGAAACAGTTACATTTTTAATTGAAACAGGCTGAGATGTAATAATTTTATCCATAGAAATCCCTCTCCTTTTTTAAAGGTGTATAAAACTGTATATTGCCGTTATGCTTAAATGTCTTTACAATATAAGTATGACAAATAAAACAGTAATTGTAAGTAGATAAAAAACACAAAAGGTGGATTATATTGACCCATGTATTATTTAAAAACAGATATTTCAAAGCCCTTGCATTTTTTATCAGCGGGAATATTCACATCCGACACAGTCTGGAAACATATGGAACGTGTTATTGACAGCTTCGAAATTATTATTGGTATACGCGGAAACGTATATATACAGCAGGACGACGACAAATTTGTTTTAGGCGAAGGAGATTTTCTGCTGCTGCTTCCCGGCCGCACCCACAGCGGATATGCCGTTTCACCAAAGGGAACCTCCTTCTTCTGGTTGCACTTTCGATGTAATGATAATCATCTTATTCTGGATGAGAAAGAGGCGGATGAAGATATAAAATTAACAAATAATAATCCCTATTTTGCAGGGTTTGAGGCCAACGTCCTGCTGCCAGGCTTTTTCCGCCCATTCAACCTGGAGAGACTGAGCATTTTATTTCACCAGCTGCTCCACGTCTCAGAGTCCAATTATTATACAAGCCACAGCATAAATTACTTTTTGACCTCTCTGGCTATCGAGCTAACAGAACAGACCCTTTCCCACGCATCAGGGAAAAAAGGAAACCCGGACGGAAAGGAAAAGCTTTCAACAATTATAGAATGGTTAAATACCCATTACACCCGTCATATATCGCTGAAATCAGCAGCATATGAGTTTAATTACACTAAGGAATATCTGGCACGGTATTTTAAAAAGCATATGGGTATGAGTATGCAGGAATATATAAATAAGATCAGAATTGCAAAAGCAAGGGAACTGCTTATCCAGTCTGATAAAAATGTGAAGGAGATCTCCTCGGAATTGGGTTTCTCTGATGACAAGTATTTTTTAAGGCTTTTCAAGCAGCACGAAAAAATAACCCCCCGGGAATACCGGAGAGCATATTACAAACTCCATATGAACACCCCAATCAATCCATAATTCCCCTGCAGTGTAACCAGGCCGGCATAATCTCCGGCTTTCATGCCCTCCGAATCCAATTCTACTGCAAACGTACACTTAGGGCCGCTGGTTCTTTGTGTCAAGGTATTCCTCGCAGTTAAAATATCATCGGCAAGAGTTTGAGTTCGAAGCCTCAAAAATCCAGGCCGTTCAGTAAAAGACCAGCAAGTGTTTTCGGGATTGTGATTCCATTCCCATCTCAAGTCCAGCTTATTTTTAGAATGATTAAAGGTATCGCTGACTATCAACGGTTCAGCATCATACTTCTCAAATGGTACTTCAAAAAAACCTGCTTCAACCGGATGATTGATACGTTGAAAGGTTTTGATCCTGTTTTTGTAGTCAAGCCCGCCAAAATTGTTTCTTCCGGGCATCTGGCCGTCACACCCGGGATAAACATAATCAATGGACAACCCATCACACTTTGTCGCTATTTCCTTTCGTACTTCAAAACCGTAATACATGTAATTAACGGTTTTGCTTTCTGGTCTGCTCATGCCTATGGATCCAATTGTATACCAGGGATCGGTGTTGTTTTCAGACTGTACAAGGTCAAGCGACCTCATTGTTACATCCGCCCCCCAGCGTGAAAAGGCCGCTGTCTCTCCCGATTTAATATTTTGCATTGCAAACAGCGGCAGTGCATAGCTGGTTTCCTTGCACCAGAAATATTCACAAGCCAGGTCTTTTCCAAAAGCGTACTCCGGTGCGAATTCATTCTGCCTGTACCAGACACCGGGTGCAAAGCAGTTATATTCATGAGTATCATCCGATTCAGTCATTATAAAAGATATTTTTGTCGAAAAGCCCAGGTCATCTCCCGCTTTTAGAACCTTGACATTCCGGATTATTCTAAATCCATTACCTGCAGCTTCATACTCATCCGAAAA
>JAFABO010000131.1 GCA_023426005.1 Bacillota bacterium
GTGTTAAAAGGTAAAGGTAAAAAATAAGGAGAATGACAGCGCAGGTGTTTTTACATCTATTTTACTGTATATCTTTTACTGCTTCAGCTTTATAAATGAGATTTGAAAATTCTGAAATGAATTATCATTTGTATTAATCCGGACAAGCTGTTCACGTAATGAATTTTTTTGTAGTATATTCCTCCATTTTCTACTGATACATAAAAAACCAATGATTAAAATAAACCGGCAAAATGTATAACCTGTCCAGGTTTATTTAGAAAATTGACATTAAAAAATACAGGAGGTAAAATTTATGTACATGCATTTAAAAAATATCAAAAGGTTCATAGCGTTTTTAGTTTGTATATCACTTTCCATATGTCTATTGGCAATGCCTGATGTCCGCATGGCATCAGATCTGGTTTATGGAGACCTGAATGGCGACAGGGAAGTTAATGCTATTGACCTTTCATTAATGAAAGAATACTTGCTCGGAAAGATCAGCACTTTTCCGGGCGGACAGGGTAAAGAAGCGGCCGATGTGGATTTAAGCGGCAGCATAGATGCAATCGATATGTCATATTTAAAACAATTCCTGCTGGGAACTATTGACGGGTTACCTGTCGGAGAACCTCTGGAACCGATACAAATCCCTTCCTTTGGTTCATTGCAGCCAAATGCCAAACTTCCCGACCCCTTTATGTTTAAGACCGGCAGCAAGAAAGGTACGCGTATTACAAGCAAGAGCCAATGGACGGCCCGCCGTGCCGAAATATCCGCCTTAGCCCAGGCCTTCGAGTTTGGTGTGAAACCGCCGAAACCTCAGACTGTCACAGGCTCCTTCAATAACAACTCAATAACGGTAACCTGCAGCCAAAACGGAAAATCAATTTCCTTTAGCTGTGCAATCCAGTATCCAACTACAGGTACAGCTCCTTATCCCGCTATGATAGGGGTAAATATGAACACACTTAATACCTCAGAGATACTCAAATTGGGGGTTGCCCTGATAACTTTTCCTGCCGACCAGATCGGAAAGGAAGATAACGCCGGTTCCAGGGGACAGGGTAAATTCTTTGACCTGTACGGAAGCAGTTACGATGCCGGTGCATTGATCACATGGGCCTGGGGTGTGGACTGTCTGATAGACGCGTTGGAAATGACTCCGGCAGCGAGAATTGACCCGAAAAAGCTGGGTGTAACAGGCGGTTCCCGCAATGGAAAGGGAGCACTTGCCATTGGCGCCTTTGACGAAAGGATTGCCCTTACCGTACCTCAGGAATCCGGAAACGGCGGAGCCTCCGGCTGGAGAACTGCCGATGCACAGAAAGCGGCCGGCGAGGATGTTCAAACACTTTCCCAGATAATTACTGAAAATTGCTGGTTCGCCAAATCTCTCAACCAGTTCAGCGGCCAGACAAACAAACTGCCCTATGACCACCATGAATTAATGGCTCTGTGTGCCCCCCGCGGATTGCTTGTAATAGAGAATCCTGATTTTACATGGTTGGGCAACCTCAGCTGCTTTAATACTTCAACTGCCGCACATATGGCATATGAAGGTCTTGGCGTACCCGACAACATGGGCTATTCCTCTGTGGGAGGCCACGGGCATTGCCAGTTCCCCGCATCACAGCAGCCGGAACTGACAGCCTATATACAGAAATTCCTGCTGGGACAGAACAGCAACACCAAGGTCTTCCGGTCGGACAGGAACTATACTTTCGATAAAGCAAAATGGGTTGATTGGACCATTCCGACATTTTAATAATACTTTACATTACTCAGACACTAAAGTTGTCTGAATAATGAGAATGAGGCTTGAATATTTTTGAACACTCCCATATGTCATTAAACTGTATCGGGAGGTGCCTTTCATTTATATTCAAGCCTCTGTATTACTTTTATACTAATTTAACGTGTTGTGCTGATTGAAGTTCAATTTTGCTTTACAAAATGGCTTAATCAATAACATTATATCTTTCTTTTGCGCTAAAGTCCAAACACTTTGGAAATTCAGACGCTTATATCTATATAATCCGCGGCCGGCAGGGGTGTATACTCCCTTATTTTATGAATTTGTCAGGGTAGGTTGCAATTTTCTCAAATATCGCAGCTTTATAAACACCGCCCTGGTCAAGATTTGGATTATCTATAAAATTTGAATCGGCCACAGTCACAGTATCGTCCTTTACAGTCAGTGTCAGGTTCAAATTATAAATTTCGTCCATATAATTTATATTTATAATTCCGTTACTGCGATAAAAAATTCCGGTTATTTTCATACCCTTTTTAGTTATTTTATCCAGAATACCGGATGCATTTTTCAGCTTTGACAAATCCTCCCTGCTTATTGAAATACCCCCATACTCCCCGAACATACCGGTTGTTTCATCAAAGTAGAGATAATAAGGCTTCCAGGTGTGGCCGCCTGTGCCGTCGCGCATCATGTCAAATGCGCCGGGATAGGTATAAAACTGTTGGTTTCCCGCATACTCCAGAGCTTCGCCGGCATATTTCAATTCATAAGGCTTGCCGTCTCTCACCGACCAAACATGTGAATTGGAACCGCTTCCCCCGTAACCCTCTTCCAGTCGGAACAATTTTTGACTGCCCACATCCCAAACAACTGTTGAATTCCGGTAAATACTGGTCTCCAGCATTTTCTCAATGACGGTGTCACTTACATACCACACCTGACCGTCAAGGATATCCTCTCCAATATCCTTCCCCTTGTTGACAAGAGCAAACAGCCCGGGCTTGCTGTCTTTATTGAACTCATCCTCATATGAAACTGTAATTACACTGTCCGACGGCAATTGGGACTTTAATTTTTGCAGAAGTTTGTCTTCTGCTATTTCAACAGGGGCTTTTATAACTGTTTTATCCCCATTGTCAGCCGGTCCTGCTGCGCCATTTGAAGTACACAAAGCCCCGGCCAGAATTATAGCAGCTACAGCTGAAAATATAAATACTCCAGGTTTCCCAATTTTCATTTTTTTCTCCCCTTTAATACCTGCTCGTAGTCATTATTGTCAATGCAATTTTTAATTTTCCACATGGGATAGTTGCTTTTTAATTATTCATACCGGTGCTGCTATAACTGCAGCTGACTGCTTATTTCACAAGTTTCAGTTTGAAACCATTTTTATTGTATTCAAAGTATTGAGGTTTATTAAGCTGATCCTTATAATATGCGACAAAATAGTTTTTTTCATAAATAACTGAAAGAGCATTATTTAAAATATTGTTAACATCAGCGATTTTTATCTGGGCCCCTTCACATTTTATTATCTGCGTAATAGTAGGGGTTCCGATTGAAACTATGATTTCATTTGAATTATCTCCATCAATATCTGTCTCCGCAATATGGCCTCCCAGATTTAGAAATAAAGCTGGGGTATTTTTGCTTATCATATAGTAATTTGATTGGGGGTAGTCCGCTCCCATAATACCATCAATACGAATCAAATCCAAATTGCAGAATTTTGAAGTATTTATAGTGACCAGATCTGTATTTAAATCTGATAAATTCTTTAAAGAAACCTGCCCAAGATCATACACCTTATTATCCGTTTCTGCCACAGAATGATAGTATTCCTTATCATCAGCCATTTCAACAATAGATATCTTTATATCATTTACATCTTTTTCCGCAACTGTTTTACTTATTAGTTCATTATCTATCAATTTAATCTGTTCAGCCGTTGCTTCCTTGTAATCTTCGTATATTACCGGAATTTGATTATTTTGTAAAGCAGTCTCCGAACTTCGCACAGCCGCTACCTGTTTGCTTTCGCGATTAAACGTACAGCCCGGAATCAATAGTATTAAAAAATAAAGAATTATCATATAAAAGAATTTTTTCATTTATCGCTCTTCCCCTCATGTATAAGCTATATATTAATATCATAAACAGGAAGACTACTATTTGCCAGTAGTCTTCCTGTTTATGAAGTTACAATATCGTAACTTATTACCTGCCGGTATTGTGATAACCACCCTGATCCCGTATGCCTTTAATCAACCATAGTTATTTAAGGTACATAAGTATAAGCCTTATCGTCTGTAGGACTTAATTTGACACCCTTTCTCTCAAACAGCTGGCTTAAGGTTACGAATTCATAGCCCTGCTTTTGAAGAGTGGGAATTATTATATCCAGCGCCTCAGGTGTGGGGTGGGGCAATGGCTGGACATCATGCATCAAAAAGATGGCACCGTCCTTTGCACCGTTTATTATTAAATTTGCACGCTCCTGGGCAGTGGTTGACTGAACCCAGTCATTGCAGGTAACGCCGTTTACAAAGGTCAAATCTATGGCACTGAGCATTGTACTGTTTATTGCAAGATTTGGCGCACGGAAAAATTTCGGCGTCGTTCCCGAATACCTTTGAATGGCTGCATTTGTGTCACTGACCGACTTTTTGATGTCGGCGGCCGACATGCCGGTCATACTTGAATAGCCCCAGGAGTGATTTCCAATTTCACAGCCTGATCTGATTATCCTGTCTATTACAGGTTTTGTGGAATCATTTACTTTCTGCCCTATCATCATGAAGGTTGCAGGAACTTTATATTTATCCAGCTTGTCCAGCACCAAAGGGGTAAGCTGGGTGTCTGGCCCGTCATCAAACGTCAGAGCGGCAATTTTATTGTATGTTCTCACAGGAAGGGATATCTGTCCCAATAAAAACTTCTTTAAATTTGCCAGGTCTATGGAATCAACTGCTGCGTCTACGTTGGTATCGGCAGCTTCCATGCCTGCCAGAGTACCTTTGCCCAAAAGGTAAGACTTCAGCGCTGCAAGATCAAGAGAGTCAACATTACCATCCCCGTTGGCATCCCCGTACAGAATTGCAGCCGCATTACTTTCCGCATTGGTCATGGGAGTCTGCACAAATGTACAGGCAACAATAAGCATGATAACCAAGAATATCCCGAGAATATTCTTTAAACTATACATAATCATACCTCCTTTTTATTTGTAGATAAGTTTTAGTGGCATACGTATCGGAAATTTTGATTTGATTAATTCTGGAAAAGGTTGGCTTATAAATATATTATCATGTAATAATATGTAAATTCAACATATTTTTGTAAGTACAGTTTTATTTGTACTAATACACTTAAATAGCTTCATATGCAATCAGGTTTGACGCATATTTCTTTTTTTACTATAATATGTAAGTACATAGTTGTTATGGAAAGGGGAATAACCGTGTGAAAATATTGAATGCTTTCGGTAAGTTATTCAGCAGGACAAAGGTAAAGAAACAATTATACTTCATATACTACAGCGCCATCTTAATACCAATCCTTATCATCGGGTTTTTCTTAATACTGTATACCAGAAAATTATTACTGGATCATTATCAGAATCAGGTCGAAGCAGATAACACCCGTATTAAATCCATTATGTTTGACGTAACAACTTCAGTTTACAATATCTCAGATGAAATCTTTAACGACAAAAATCTTCAGGCACTCCTGGCAACCCGCTACAACAGCAAGGAAGAGGCCCATAGAAGCTGCGTCAGTTATACCAGGGTGAAGAATTATATAAATAAAAATACATTCATATCCTCCATAGAACTGTACACAACAAATCCTACCATATACAAGTACGCCTCTATAATACCCGCAACTGAAGAGACGGCAAAAAGTAACTGGTACCGGCAGGCCCTCCGGCAGGCCGACATTTCCTGGAAGAGCTTGTACTCAATTGACACCTGGAACCATGTCTCCCAGGAATTATGCCTGATCAGGAGGATACCGGTCATATCGGCCAAAGAATATGCCGTCCTGATAATCAGGATCAGCAATAATTATTTGAAAAACCGGATTCAGAACAACTCTCTGTTCAACACTGTGTCGGTAAACCAGGATCCTGTTTTTTACAGCACTCAGCGCAATTTGTCGGGGCAAAATCAGATAATACCCATTGACTACGGCAAAATACAATACCTGTTCTCAGGCCAATTGACCTATGAAAACAAAAAAAGTATTGCAAGTATTTCCACTCTCCTGCCCTATTCGTCTAAAGACCGGATTTATATAGCCACTCTGGATTTTTATGCTTTGCAGGATATTAATAATATAATTTTAATATGTACCTCCACCCTGCTCTTTGCCTCGGCGCTGCCTTTTTTACTGATTATCTACTTCACAAACAAATTCAGTTCCCGTATTGTCACCCTGCGCGGAGAGATGCATAAGGTCTGCAACGGCAATTATCATATCATTGACGATTTTAAAGGTGAGGATGAAATATCCGAAGTGTATTCCGATCTGAAAGTGATGATACAGAGCATACAGCAGATGGATGCCAGAATGTATGAGGCAAAGATACGGGAACAGCTGTTAAGAAACCAGCAGCAGAAAATGGAGTTCAAAATGCTGGCAAGTCAGATAAATCCGCATTTCCTGTATAATACCCTGGAAACCATACGTATGAAGGCACTTACCGAGGGAAATCCGGAAGTGGCCAATGTCATTAAATTATTGGGCAAATCCATGCATTATGTCCTGGAGAATACCGGCACTTCCTCCACCACATTAAAAAAAGAACTGGATTACATATCAATTTATCTGACCATACAAAAACTGAGATTTAATGACCGTGTCAACTATACATTAAAGGTGGAGGAGAACATCAATCCGGAAGAATATCAGATCCTCCCCCTCCTGCTGCAGCCCATAGTGGAAAACGCCATCCTGCACGGTCTGGAAGGCACTGAAACCCGTGGACAGATCACTATTGAAGTAAAAACAAAGGGGGATGAACTTTTGTTAATTGATATCTTTGACAACGGTCTTGGCATGACCGGGAAGGTATTGGACGATTTAAAAAACAGTATCCGGGTACGTAATAAGAAAACTGCAAGCGGTATCGGACTTTACAATATTAATCAGAGGATCAGATTATTTTATGGTGAAGCATATGGAATGGAAATTAAAAGCAGCCAGCTGGAAGGAACCCTGGTGTCTCTTACACTTCCTTTGTATAATTTGATGGAGGAGTAGCTTATGCTGAAAGTTTTTATCGCAGACGACGAATCAATCATTCTTGAGGGATTAAAACATATTATCGACTGGCCGGAACTGGGTTTTACAATTTGCGGAGAAGCAAACAACGGTGAAGATGCGCTGAATAATATACTGATGTTGAATCCCGATCTGGTTCTGCTGGATATACGCATGCCCAGGCTGCAGGGCACCGAAATTGTGCAGCTTGCCAGAGAACACGGCTTTAAGGGGCATTTCATCATATTGAGCGGGTTTTCCGACTTTAAATATGCCCAGACTGCGATCCGTTACGGAGTTGAATTTTATCTTATAAAGCCCATTGATGACGATGAGTTGTACCGTGCGGTAAATACCGTAAAAGAAAATATACTTAAAGAGCATATGCATGCAGATACAATGAATCAATTCCGGGAAAAAGCAAAATACACCATTTTGCGTGATGTTCTGCTTAATACAGGCGGTGTTCCAAAGATTAATCTGAGTGAGATCAATCTTTCGGCCGCGGTTTACCAGGTGGTAATATATGAGAATTATAATCAGGATACCTTCAATTTAATTTACGATTTTGCAGACCTCTTAAAAGTAACCAATCAGGGAAACAGCTCCTTTGAATACATAAAGATTCATGAAAAGGATATTATTCTACTGAAAGGGGTATTTGCCCTGAAGCATTTCCGCGACTTTCTAAGACATTATGACAAAAGCCCTCAAAAAAGTTCTCCTCCGGACTCACTGTTTATTGCCTACGGACGTGAGGTTGACAGAGTTGAGGATATCCACTGCTCCTACCGGGATGCCCTATGCCTTATGAACCGCCGTTTTTTCTGTGAGCAAAACCAGCATGCAATAGGCTACGAGCAGCTTCCAGGGTCTGATGACAGAGTTTATGAAATAAGTACAAAGGAAACCAATGAATACTGTAAATTGCTATGCGGCTATATACAGAGCTACAACCGCAGGAAGATAGCCGATACCCTGTTTACCCTTGAAAAAAACTTATATTATGCAAAAACCAATATATCCAATATAAAACTATTTTTAACCGATATCTATCTCCAGATCAAGGAAACCATAAATCATATATACAGCACGGCAGATATTCCGTTTCCCACCAACTCATGGGTAATCAACCTTATTGACGGCAAGTATTACCTATATGAAATAATACTTTTCTTCTCAGTGCAATTTGAAATGATAATAAATGCAATCGGAAACTTTTCAAGGGAAAGTGTACTTGACGATATCGTTTACTACATCAATCACAACTACAGGGATAATATCAAATTGGAAACCATAGCGCCTCTGTTTGGGTATAACAGCTCCTACCTTGGAAAGATATTCAACAAAAAAGTAGGGGAAAGCTTCAACTCCTATATCGATCACGTGAGAATCAACCATTCAAAAGAGCTTTTGCTGCAAAAAAATTTGAAGGTCTATGAGATTTCAGAGCTTGTGGGCTATAAGAATGTTGACTATTTTCATAAAAAATTTAAGAAGTACCAGAGCGAAAGTCCTGCAGAATTCCGCAAAAAAAATATGCTGAAAAACTTTCTGACCTAATGGAATAAAAATTTAAACCATTAAGCCAGAAAATTTCCTCCCATTTTATCAGGTTGTTTGTTATCTTATTTGGATTCAGCTGCAGAGGCCTCCCTTGCCGTATTCTGATCCTTTGCATTCTTCATGTCCACGGCTAATACCTTATCATAGCCAAGACCCTTTACGGTGTCCTGCATTTCTTTCTGTAAGCTTTTGAATTCCGACTCATTTTCTGCAAATACCATTTTCCAGGAGTTCTCAATAATAATGGCTTTGCACTGTCCCCTCAATGCTGTGATTTCCGAATCTTCGGCTGGAGCTATGTAAGAGCTTCCGGGAGCAACCATTATCTGATTTTTCTTCTGAAGATATTCAAGTGTGGTGGCGGCTCCCATCTTTGTCTGCCAATCAATGTCCAGAGGTGTTTTATTTTTCTCCAGCACCGAATCCCACAATGTATAGTTATACGGATAGTTTGTCAATGGATTTATATCACTTGGCAAAACTGTGTCATAATTCAATGCCGACACTCCGTCCTTCCAGATACCACCGCCCCATTCTGTGGGAACCGGTGTGTTGCCGCCTTCAAAAAACGCCTTCCAGCCAAACTCCGTAAGGAAAGGTTTGCCGTCGGCCATATCCCAGGTCAATCCCCTAGGCCCGCTCGACTTGGAAGTTTGTGCAGCCGACATCTGAACTCCTTCTGGAGAATACAGCCAGTCGATAAAGTCTGCCAATCTTTCAGGATCTTCTGCTTTACTTCCGACAGCTATAAATGTTTTACTTCCCACCGGGTTACAGCCGTAGGAGAAGACCTTCATATCGTCAATGGGTGCAATCATAAAGCCTATACCGGCAGCCTTGTTGTCAGGTGTATTAAAGGCAGATTGACCCAGCCAAGGCCACGGTGCATATAATATCTGTCCCTCCTGATACTTGGTGTACATGGTATCGTAATTTTGTGTGGTTGATTCGGGATCAACAAGTCCTGCCTGATTTGCATCGAAATAGAATTTTAAAACCCTGTTGTACATGGAGTCCTGATCAATAATGCTCTGATAATCCGACCCATCGGCTTTGGCCAATACGAAGCCCAGTTCATCATATCCATAAAAACATGTGGGCTGTTTTGCCATACACATCATGTTGCCGTCCCAATCCTTGAATAGCGAGACGGCATATGTCTTTTTCCCGTTTTTGCTTGCAGGCACCGCCTTCTGCATAGCCTTGAAAACCGGGATCAAATCCTCCAAAGTCTTGATTTGCGGATATCCAATGGATTTGTATGCATCCCAGCGGAGGTACGGGCCAAATGTCAGATCAAGTCCCTCAGACGGGTTGGTAGCCGGCTGTTCCGAAACTAATGATGGAATACCGTAAATTGCATCACCCTCCACCATTTTGTTTAATGAATCTATAGCCGCTTGATATTTGGTAATATTTTTTCTCTCTGCAAATAATTTTGTAACATCATACAGCAGCCCGGCAGTAACAACATCCTGCATTCTGCCGTTCTCTGCTCCTATAATTATCAAATCTCCCAATTCTCCGGCAGCCGAACGGGTCTGGAACAGGGTATCCCCTCCGCCGGCTACATTCGGCGCAATTATATTAAGTTCCATGTTAAAGTTTTCTTTTACTATTTTTGCAAACCAGCCTGACATAATTCCCTGATAATTAGCCAGATTGTCAAATACATCAACGGTGATAAATTCGGGATATTTAGCTGCCCCTGCTGCTGAACCGGCTGTTGCTGTCTTGGCTGCGCTGCCTGCCGCCGTGCCGTCTTTTGCGGCATTATCCGCCTTATCTCCGCAGCCGTAAAGCATGGAGGTTACTAATATTACAGATAGTAACACACTTACCAGCTTCTTTTTCATTTCATAGCCTCCTTAAAATACATATAATTGGCAAAATAAATAAAATATAATTCATTCATTTTGTTCCGCCCATGTCAGCCCTTAACCGATCCAATCATAATTCCTTTGATAAAGTATCTCTGGAAGATGGGATAAACAAACAGGATGGGCAGCGCTACAATAACAGTAACTGTCATCCGTACTGAAGTAGGAGTCTGCTGCGTGGCCAGGGTCATCACATTACTGTAAGTCCCCACACTGTTCATTATCAAGGCCTTTAAAGAGTTTGCCTGATTGATATAGCAGTACAATAAGTATTGCAGAGAATATAATTTTTGATCTGTCACATAAATTAAAGTGTCCTGGAAGGAGTTCCACTGTGCAACCGCTGAAAAGATTGCGATAGTTGCCAAAATCGGTTTGCAGGTGGGCAGAATGATCCGGACAAAAATTGTAATAATTCCGGCGCCGTCGATTTCCGCTGCCTCCTGAAGGGATGTTGGTATGGATTCTACGTAGGTTTTGGACAGTATGATATTAAATGGCTGCACAATAGCCGGAATGACATAAACTAAAAAGTTGTTGGTTAGCTGTAAATTTTTCATGGTAATAAACATTGGAATCAACCCGGCATTAAAGTACATTGTTATAACGATAAAACGGTACCAGAACTTTCTTCCCCACAGCTTCTGCTGGGTAAACATAAACCCCAGAAATGCCGACGCCAATACGGTAAAAACCGTCCCTGCCACCGTCCTTGCAAGGGAAACACCCGCTGCGGTCATCAACCCTTTTATTTTAAATACCTCTATGTAGTTTCTAAGATGTATCTGCCTTGGCAGAAAATTTATTGTTCCATTGGCACTCAGGTCATTTGCACTGATTGAGTTGATCACCAAATAATAAAACGGATAAAGGCAAATCAGTGTATATACTGCGAATAATGCGTAATTTTCAATGTTAAACACAATACCCGGTTTTGGTATTTTCCCCGTTTTATCAGCTATATCTTTCATCACATATCCTTTCAACCGTAATTGGCTTTATTCCGACGAAGTACTGGGAAGCAGTGCTTTTCGGCAACGCAGTTCCGGGGAAATTTAACCGTCGGCAATGTATGAGTTTAGATGTTACAGACTACTAGATAATAGATTCACCGCGTACCTTTTTGGATACTATATTGCAGACTGCCAGCAGAGTAATGCTGACCAGACTTTTTAACATGCCTATTGCCGTTGCCATTGACGGGCTCCTGCCCGTCATGCCGATATTGTAGACATATAGGTCAAGAACCTGGATGTGCTCCTTATTAAAGGAATTCTGGAATACATAGTATTGATCCAGCCCGTTGTTAAGGAAATTGGCCAGCGAGAGCAGTATCAATACAAAGAAGGTAGGCAGCAGCGCCGGCAATGTAACATGCAGCATCAATCTAAACCGGCCCGCACCGTCAACCCTCGCCGCCTCATATAAATCCTGGTCAATACCGGCAATTGCCGCAAGATACATAATGGCTCCCCAGCCCAGGCCTTTCCAGGTATACCAGAGCAGCATGGCAAGCCATGTATGGGAATCTCCGTCTAAAAATTTAACCGGCCTGGTCAGCAAGCCCGTGTCTATTAAAAAGGTATTGACCATCCCTGTGGCGGAAAACAGGCTGAAGGCCACAGAGTATACCATTACCCAGCTGATAAAGTTTGGAAGTGTGGTTAATGTCTGAACTACGTTTTTAAACCATTTACTTTTGATCTCATTCAAGAAAACAGCAAACAATACTGGGAAGAAGGAAGTGGCCAAAGTCAGGCCACTTATGGCAAAGGTATTTGACATGACCTTTAAAAGCTGTTTTATCTGTGTTGGATTGGTAAACAGTAATTTAAACCAATCAAGCCCCACAAATTTGCATTGTGATAATTTCAGAGGAGGCTTGTAGTCGAAAAATGCATAGACCCAACCGTGCAAAGGAAAGTAAGAAAATGCAAAGGACAAAAACAAAAATGGCAATATGTAAAGAAACATTTTTTTTCCCTGTGCATTTTTCACCCTCTTTGCTTTCTGAACACGCCTTGTGTTTAATGCTGCCGATTGCTGCATTTTTACCTCCGCTATCAGTCATGCCATTGTTTGCGTGTATTGACCACTGAGTGAATGTTACCATTTTTTCAATAGTATTTATACAATAAATATTCCATATATTTTATAGTACAAATTGCATTTTAACCAGCCTTAAAACAAAAACACCACCCATTCAAGGGCAGTGTTTTGCTTTACCTTACCGTTTTAATCCAGAATTTTTCTCAAGGCCTCATAAGCAATTGTAAACGCCAATTCCCCATCGGTCATTTCACGTTTCCCGGCGTTTTTCTCCAGGCTTTTAAGTGCTGCAAACTCTGCCAGATGTGGTTCCAGGCTCAAAAAACCCGAATATCCTTTTTGATCCAGCATCGCAAGGATTTCTTTGACCTTGCCGTCGCCTTCACCTGCCGGAGTGACCTCTCCCGTTTCAAAGGCGGCATCCTTTATATGAACATATTCGACATAAGGCTCTAACATTTCATAGGCCTTAATAGTATCCTGCCGGCATTGTACAAAATTTGCAAAATCGAAGGTACATTTAAAATGGTCGCCGTAGAACTTTTCAAACAGCTGGAGGCAGCGCAATGCATTATCTCCGTAAATATCCTTTTCATTTTCATGGAGCAGTACCACACCCTGCTCTCCGGCATAAGCAATAAGGCGCTGCAATCTTGCGAAAACCTCTCCCTGGCATGTTCCGGGTTCTTCACTATCCGGCATGAAAAAACTAAACATTCTGATATAGGGTGTCTCCATTATCTTTGCAATTTCCACAACTCTCTGATAAATTTTAAAATGGGGTTCGAAATCATCGGTGATTTGAATCTTTCCAACCGGAGAGCCTATGGCCGAAACCCGGATTTGATTAGCTGAAAAATAATTTTTCAATTCCCTTGCTTCCTCCAGGGTAAAATCAGAAATATTTTTCCCATTGGCACTGCGCAGCTCTATATGGGAAATTCCCAACTTCTTTAAGAGCTTTACCTGCACTGCTATATCTTCATTAATTTCATCAGCAAAACCGCTGATTTTTGAATTTTTTAACATGATTTATCCTCCGCTTTAATATCCTGTATGGCATTTTGCCATTACCGTTAAAGGCATCCCGCATATCCACTCCCCCGAATTATAGTACGCCTGCGTACGGTAGCAATCGGTTATTATCCAGTTTACACGCTTAATTGCTCCTTTGTAAATATATTTACCCCGTTTTCTTACCTCATTATAGGAATTAATACCTGTAAATGCCATTGCAAATCCATATATTTATATTGCAAATATAGCGATCCTGTTCTATACTGAATCAAATCACTTTTCACAAAGGAGCCTTTGATGAAAATTCTTGCAGAGATTCAAAATGATAAAATTTCATTCAGATATTCGGTCAGTATGGATGCCAGCAAGGAATACTTTCTGCACTGCCATAATTCGTATGAAATATATTATTTTCTGGAAGGTGAAGCCGATTACGTGGTTGAGGACAGGGGATACCATCTTACTCCCAACAGTATGCTGCTTCTATCTCCCAATGTTTTTCACGGACTGAAGGTAAACAGTACAAAGCCCTATAGGAGATGTGTGCTGGAATTTTATCCTGAAATCCTATCAGTGGAAAGAAGACATCTTCTGCTCTCCGCATTCCCATCCATGGGCAAATACTCCGGAAATGAAATTTTTTATCAAAACTGTGAAAACTACCGCATTTTTTCCTTTTTTCAATCTTTGGTTGAGTGCTCTCTCCTGGAAGCAGAATTGCAGCAAAAGCTGCTCCCCCCGCATATTGAGGCCCTGCTTTCCCAGACTATGCTGATGAGCTTTTCCAAACCGGCTGCCGCTGCCGATTATAGCAGTTCCAAAATTGTCAGCGATATTATCGCTTATCTAAATGAGCACCTGACGGAACCTTTCAGTCTGGATAAAATCTCGGAACAATTTTTTATCAGCAAGCATCACCTGAATAAAGTTTTCCGAAAGGCCACAGGAACCACGGTCTATGATTATCTGCTGTATAAAAGGATTATTTATGCCCGTCATTTGCTTCTCAATGGGCACAATGCAAGCGAGGCGGCCTCCAGCGCCGGATTTCATGACTATTCCTCATTTTACCGTTTATATACGAAAATTTTAGGGCATTCCCCTGTTAAAGGCCGCGGTGAACAATTTATATCAACACCTGACTGAAGGAAAGCGGAATAGGTAAAGGCTATGCTATTATTTTGAAAAGCATAGCCCTCACTTTCAGCTGTATAACTTGTATTTCGGCAAGCCTTTACATTCTGTCTGCATCTTTGTATTTATTTTACACGTTCAAGTGTTTTTACAATTACAGTTACCGCCTCTGCCCCAGCTGCGCTGTCTGAAGGTCTGAAGCTGTTGTCGGGATACCCTCCTATGATTTCATTCTTTTTAGCTGTATTTATTGCAGCGGACGCCCACGGCGATATGTCCGAGATATCGGTAAATACCGCTTCAGCATTTTCCTGTGTGAATTTTGCTGCTTTTACCACCATAACCAGCATCAGCTCCCGGGTTATGCTGTCATTGGGCCGGAAGGTACCATCGTCATAGCCTGCAGTTATTTCATAAGCACTTGCTGTGGATATGTAATCCTTTGCCCAGTGTTCTGAAGTGTCTGCAAAGGATTTTCCTGCCTTTGCGGAAAGTTTTAATGCATTAACGAGGATTGTAATAAATTCCGCTCTTGTAATTTTTTTATCAGGCTTGAAGCTTCCGTCAGGATAACCCTTTACGGCTCCCAGCGCAACCAGTTTGTTTATATCGGCTTCGGCCCAGTGTCCCCTGGTATCCGTCAGGTTGACTGCCGTTTCAGGTGCAGGTGTCGTATCCAGTGTACCCGGTGTTTCAGGCGTCTTTGGTATCTCTGGCGTCTTTGGTGTCTCAGTTCCGCTGCTTCCGCCACTGTTTCCCCTGCCTCCGCCATTATCTCCTCCCGAAGGTACATCCGCCGGTAATACAGTAACAGTACATTGTCCGAAGATATTACTATCCGATACGCTTGTTGCTCTTATTGTGGTTGTACCCGGCGCAAATGCTGGTGACAGAGTACCCTGGCTGATTACCAGACCGCTTAATGCGGCATTGCTTGCCGAAGCCGGCTCGGTTTCAATGTCCACATATGTATTTCCGGTGTTCTCGTCTGCCGCATGGAATTCTATTTTGCTTATGTCATCAACGGCATTTCTAAGTGCAGCCTGAGTGATTTTCTGCCCCTCATTTACATACAGATCAAATTTATCGGTATCGGTATTTATCACCAATTTGAGAGTATACCATGTACCTCCACAAATTCCTGTGCGGATTGCCATTCCCCATCCCTGTATGCCTTGATATAGCCATTGTCAAATATGAAAGCTGCAGCCAGGGTTCCGTCACTGCTGCAGATGTCAGGCAAACTCCACAGATCTGCGGTACTCTCTCTTCTGACCCTTGCATCTATTGTCACTGTACCGCTTAGGGGGTTTTTCTCAAATCTGGCCATATCTTTCATGGTATCAACAGCATCAGCTATTGTATGGTCTCTTGAGTTTGAACCATATTCTCCAATTTGCACCTTCGGATAGGAAGGGTTGCAGTTGTAGCTGTTCAGAAAATCCTCCCACAGTCAGCGAAACGTAATATACGTATTAACAATATGTGTTATCCCAAATACCGCCGCAGCCGCGGCAGCAGGGATGTTGTTCAGCCACAGTGCGGCTGCGATAAAGTATAGTACCGGAAAGACCGCCATGGGCTCAGGAATAAATAATAACTTTTCATTTAACAGTGAGTAGTTCCTTCCTCCGGTAAAATAACGGCACCAGAGCCAGTAGTATAATAGCAGCAAAACCAGCATACAAGCCGTATAGGGACTTATATACTTCACTTTCTGCCCATTAACCATGAAAATCAATAGTATCATAAAAATTATCCGGCTTGTATTTTCAACAATATTTATAATATGCCCGCGGTCCTGGGGCATATCCGGAATATTGGCCGGAGGAAACCTAAAATAAAAAATATTGGGCAGCATTACAAGCATGACTGCAATAAATCCCATCCAGGAGAATCCCAACGCATATTTCATTCAGCCGCCTCCTTTTCAAGTTTGCTGAGGTAATTGCTGCTCCAGGAACAGTTCAGTTCCTGCTGCCTTTTCAGTTATCCGAAGCCATGCTCTGTTCCTTCTTTACAAGCTCCCTCAAGTCACCGCTTAATTTATATATTTCCTTTACTACATTGCCGGCCTGTAATATCTCACTGTTTTCATTTTCAACGGTTGCAAGAACTTCTTCGGTTGCAGCCGCATTTTCTTCAGATATGGCGGCAATATTCTCTATCTGCTGCCGGATCTCTGCAAATTTTTCCGATATTGATTGGATTTTTTGAGCTTCAAGCTCAAATTTAATACCCGTATTCTCAAATACTTCTCTAATTTCACTGAAATACAACGATATGTCTGCAACAAGCTCTTTCCCTTCTTTTGTTGCATTCTCTCCCTGGCTCACCTTTTCATATGCTTCCTGTGATTTGCCTGAGATTTCTGCGGTGACCTTAGTTATGTCCTTAACAATAAGTGCGCTCTGTTCGGCAAGTTTTCTTACTTCGTCGGCAACAACCGCAAAGCCTTTTCCCTGTTCTCCTGCACGGGCCGATTCTATTGCCGCATTAAGTGCCAGAAGATTGGTCTGATCGGCTATCTGGGTTATACCTTCAAGGAGACCGTTCACCTTTTCCATATTGCTCTGAAGTTCCGAAACGGTAACTACCGCCGTACTTATTGCGTTTTCAATTATATTCATCTGGGTATTCACATGCTCAATTTTACTGTGCCCATCCTCGACCTTATGGCTCATTTGCCGTGAATTTTCGGAAATGCTGGCCGAGACCTCCTGTGTTTCACGTACCACCCCGAGGGATTGAGCCATTGTATCGTTAATCCTGTGGGCACTGGAAGCCTCCAGCTGTATGGCGCCGGCCATCTCCTGCATGGATTCCGTTACATTCCGGCTCCCTTCGCTTATAGTATCTATGTTTGTATTGAAACTTTCGATCTTTTCCTCAAGGACATTCGTACTGTCATCTACCTTTACAAGGGTTACCTTCAGCTTTTCCAGCAGTTCCTTTGCATGAAGCTCCCTCTGATATGACTCATTTATAAGGTCCCTTCCCCATTTGCTCAGGAAGAACAGCAGCACTACCGTTCCATTGAGCACTACCAGCGAAGAAACAAACTCCCCTGTTCCGCCTCCCGGCCCCAGCAGGTTTTCAGGCTTGATAAGAAAAACCGCAACCAGCATAATGTCAAGTATTATGCCATAGACCATGATGATTTCCTTTTTGAAGTACAATGTAATCATTGCCACTGATGTGATAAGTATATAATGCTTATTCAGTGCATAATTATCAATGCAAAAGAGCACCGAAATCACTATCCCCGGAATAAGTCCGAAAAGCAGACCTTTTATGTATTTATTTATAGGCAGGAATAAATTCACAACTGCCAGTATTATTACAAGCGAACCTTCAATCCCAACTTTCATACCATGGTCCAGCCCCTGGGTAACCATGGATTGAACAGTCATCAAAACGACAACCAATACAGTTACCATGACATTAACTCTATGAACTCTCTGTGTATTATACGTATCCTGCTGCAGCATGTAAACCCTCCGTAATCTAATTCTAATATGGTTAAAAAATTATCAAATATCATTCATTATATCATGTAACGGCATATCCTCTCCCTTCTTTCACCTATTCCATTAAAAACAGATAATTGACATTGCATTCAAGCATTACAGCGCTGGTTTCCCGCCATGTTTAATATAATTTGATCAGATCATATGAAACACCTGAATTCTCTGGTATTCAAAATTATATATTAACAATATTTAGGATGTCAAATGCTGCCTGGTTTTTAACCATTTCAGTGTCTTCTCAATAAAAAAGATTATCTGCAAACGTAAATACAATTATGCGGATAACCTCTTATAATAGATATTTTATAACTATGACAGCCTTGTTAAGGACACCATCCTTCCGGGTTGAATTGTTTCTTAACTGTATTCTACGCGGCAGGTTCAAATTGGCTGTTGTAAAGGTCGGCATAGAAGCCGCCCTTTTCCAGCAGCTCTTTGTGGTTGCCGCTTTCGATTATATCCCCATCTTTCATTACCAAGATCAGGTCGGCATTTTTAATGGTGGACAGGCGGTGGGCAATGACAAAGGATGTACGATCCACCATCAGCTTATCCATAGCCTCCTGAATTAAAATTTCGGTACGGGTGTCCACTGAGCTTGTGGCCTCATCCAGAATCAGCATCGGGGCATTTTGGATCATTGCTCTGGCAATGGTGACAAGCTGTTTCTGCCCCTGGGAGAGGTTCGCTTTATCGTTCAGCAATGTGTCATACCCATGCGGCAGGGTTCTGATAAAGTGATGCAGTCCCACTGCTTTGCAGGCGGCAACCACCTGTTCGTCTGTCACGCCCTGCTTGCAATAGACAATGTTTTCCTTGACGGTTCCCTCGAATAGCCATGTATCCTGCAGTACCATACAAAACTGCTCATGCACATTATCCCGCGGCACTTGACTGATTGGGATGCCATCCAGCAGAATTTCTCCACCGTCCAGCTCATAAAAACGCATTAGCAGATTGACCATTGTAGTTTTTCCCGCACCAGTCGGTCCTACAATGGCAATTTTTTGTCCAGCTTTGATTTTGGCCGAAAAATCCTTGATAATAGTTTTTTCGGGGGTATATCCAAACTTCACATGACGGAATTCCACATCGCCTTTCACATTGGTGAGCTGCTTTGCCTTTTGGCTCTCATTGGGCATTTCTTCCTCGTCAAAGAACTCAAATACACGCTCGCTGGCAGCGGCGGTTCTTTGCAGGTTCTGGAAGGCTTGCGCGATTTGAGAAAGCGGCTGGGTAAACAGACGGATATATAGCATGAAGGCAACAATCACACCGAAGCTGATGGTTCCGTTCATAGCCAGTGCCGCACCTACCACGCAGACCGCAACATATCCAAAGTTGCCGATAAACGTCATAAACGGCATCATCAGGCCAGACATAAACTGGCTCTTCCAGCCGCTGTCATACAGGCTCTCGTTCACATTTTCAAAAAACCGCCTGGCTTCCTTACCGCCGTTATAAGCCTTCACAACATTATGTCCGGAATAAATCTCCTCCACATGTCCATTGGCAATGCCTAAACCCTTTTGCTGCTCAACGAAGTATTTTTGTGATTTTGCCATGATAGCAATCATAAAAACAAATCCAAGTACACTGGCTCCAATGGCAGTCAGCGCCATAATCCAGTTATTGTAAAACATCATAATTGCTGAACCCACAAACATCGTAACCGCTGTAACCAAATTCCCAATGCTTTGGTTCATGGTCTGCCCGATGGTGTCCACATCATTGGTTACCCGGCTGAGAACATCACCATAGCTTACCCTGTCAAAATATTTTAAGGGCATCCTGTTGATTTTTTGTGATATACCGGCACGCATATTTTTACTGATTTTCTGCGTTATGGTCGTCATCATGTAGCTTTGAATAAAGCTGAGAACCGCCGAGCCCGCATAAAATGCCAGCAACAGGAGCCCGATGCTCTCTACTGCGCCAAGGTCAATCGCACCGGCAACCGGAACTCCATTCGCCAATGCAGGTAACCCTTTCATGACCTCGTTAGTCATTTCCTTCAGCCTATCCGGACCGATAATTTGCAATACTGTCCCGATTGCCGCCAAGAAAAGGGCAACAATCACTGCAGGCATATATTTCTTGCAATAAACAATCAACTTGCCCCATGTTTGCCTGAAATTCGTCGGCTTTTCGGTGACACCCCGTCCCATTGGTCCTCCGGACATTGGCCTTCTACTCGTTCTTTGTTCACTCATGACACAAGTTCCTCCTCGCTCAATTGGCTCATGGCTATTTGCCTGTATACATCGCAATTTTGCAGCAAATCTTTGTGTTTGCCTTTACCCACAACCTTGCCTTCATCCAGCACGATAATCTGGTCGGCATCCATAATCGTGCCGATACGCTGTGCAACAGTTATGCTGGTCACCCCGGCAGTTTCTTTTTTCAGCATGTTGCGCAAAGCCCGGTCTGTCTTATAATCCAGTGCCGAAAAAGAATCGTCAAAGATGTATATTTCAGGTTTCCGGCAGACCGCACGGGCAATGGCAAGCCGCTGTTTCTGCCCGCCGGATACATTTGTACCGCTTTGGGCAATGTCCGCTTCATAGCCACCTTCCATTTGCTCCACAAAATCTGTTCCTTGTGCGATTGCTATAGCTCTCTTAATTTCGTCCGCAGAAAAGTCGTTCCCGCCGTTATCTCCGTATGCGACATTGGAGGAAATTGAACCCTTGAATAGAACCGCCTTTTGCGGCACATATCCGATCTTGTTGTGCAGTGCTTCCTGTTTGTACTCTCTGATATTCACACCGTCAATGAGGATTTCTCCCTCTGTTGCGTCAAAGAAACGCGGCACAAGGTTTATCAGCGTTGATTTTCCGCTGCCTGTGGAGCCGATAAAGGCAATGGTTTCCCCCTGCTTTACCGTAAAATTCACATCTTCCAGCACATATTCCGCCGCATCCGGATATTTAAAGCCCACATGCCTGAACGTAACCTCGCCCTTCAAACCGGGGATGCCCTCTGTCAGGGTTCCATCAAGGATGGTAGGTTTGGTGTCCAGCACTTCATTAATACGCTTGGCGGAAACGCTGGCACGGGGCAGCATGATGAAAATCATTACCAGCATCAAAAATGACATGACAACCTGCATTGCGTAGCTGGAGAAAACCACCATGTTAGAAAATAACGTCAGTTTATCCGCCATTTGCGCCGCATTAATCAGGTAGGCGCCGATCCAATAAATCGCCAGGGATAGTCCGCTCATAATCATCATCATAATCGGCATCATGATTGCCATAGCGCGGCCGGTGTATAGCTGTGTGCTGGTTAATTCACCGTTGGCTTCCTCAAACTTCTTTTCCTGATAATCCTCGGCGTTATAAGCTCTTACCACGCGAAGCCCCGTCAAATTTTCGCGGGTAACCCGGTTCATGTTGTCCGTCAGCGCCTGCATTTTTTTGAATTTCGGTATGACAAAAATCATGATAAAGCCAATCATTACAACCAAAACCGCAACCGCCGCACCTGTGGCGAGCGTCCATTCAAACCCCTTTCCGGCGATTTTGGTAATCGCCCAAACGACCATAATCGGCGCTTTGATAATCAGCATCAGTCCCATTGTAATCAACATCTGTATCTGCGTGATATCGTTGGTCGAACGGGTAATCAGACTATCGGTGGAAAAGCGGTTGATTTCCTCCATCGAAAAGGATTCCACTTTGTTAAACAGCAGGCTGCGCAGGCGTTTGGAAAACGCGGCGGCAATCCGGGCGGCAAAAAAACCAACGATGACTGCGGCTGCCAAGCTGCCGAGTGTACAGAGAAGCATTTTGCCCCCGGCAAGCCAAATATCGCCCATCGCACTGCCGGGCGTCTGCACCAGCATGGTGATTTCCGACATGTAATCCGGCAATTTCAAATCCAGCCAAACCTGTACCACCACAAAAATTAAGCTGAATAATGCCATCATCCACTCTTTAGGCTTAAGATATTTAAATATCCTGATCATAGAAAAAATCCCCCTTGTTATCAGTGTTCATATTGAATAGTGTTACCTATTGAGCTTTTTAAGTGCAGACCTCATTTGGTCTGCACTCTTATCTCACCACTTTTATTTATCCGGTGATCGTTTTTTTACTCAATAGTATCAGGCATGGTGCGCTGGGCAATCTCAAAGAAACGTTCTGATAGGCGTACAAATTCTCTTGCATCCTCTACACCCATTTCGGTCATTATTTGAATCAAATGACTTCGCATTTTCTGCATGATTGCACAAATCCGTTTGCGACCCACTTCCGTAATTGTAACCAAAATATAGCGGCGGTTTGTCGTGTCTATTTCGCGGTGGATTTGTCCCTTCTTTTCGAGAGTTTTGAGAGCCGCAGAAATTCTGGCAGTGCTGCTGTTCAATGCCTCACTCAATTCGGACGGCAACGCTGGTTCATCTTTAATAAAGAGATATTTTAGAATGAAAATTTCGCCTTTGCCAGAGCGATTAAAATCATCCATGACTTTTCTGCTCGACATTAATTCGCTCAATGCATCAACTATTTCTTCTATTTCACTCAATCCATACACCTCCATCATTGCTAACACTGTTAATAGTTTACGCTGTTCAGCAAGGTTTGTCAAGAGGGTATTCTTCCAGGCGGATTATGCTTATTTATACTTTGGCAGCCATGTTCCGTGTGCATCGATTAAATCATCAACCATGCTCACTATGTCGTCAATTGAAAGCTCAGCAGCTGTGTGCGGATCCAGCATTGCAGCATGATAGACATGCTCTCTCTTTTTAGTGGCGGCTGCCTCGATTGTTGTCAGTTGGACATTTATATTGGTCATGTTCATTGCAGCCAGCTGAACAGGCAGTCTCCCTACATGGCACGGGTTAACTCCCATTCCGTCAACCAGACAGGGTACCTCGACGCAGGCATCGTAAGGCAGGTTTTCTATGAGTCCGCCCTTATTCAGCACATTTCCGCCTATCTTGAAAGGTGTATTAGTTACAATGGCATTCATTATATAGGATGCATATTCCAATGTCCTTGTATGGGATAATGACGGGTTGTTCATCAATTCATCCCTCTGCTTCTTCCAGTCGGAAATCTGGTTGATACATCTTCTGGGATATTCATCCAGAGGTATATTATACCGTTCAATTAATTCAGGGTATTTTGACTTGATGAAGAACGGATTGTACTCGGAATTATGCTCACTTGATTCAGTGCAATAATATCCGAGCCTGCTTATATATTCATAGCGGGTCATATCATTATGCTTTTCATTTTTATTCTTTTCAGCCGCACGTTTGCGTATTTCGGGATACAGGTCATTTCCGTCCCTGTCGGCTATTTTCAGCAGCCAGCCCATATGGTTTATTCCTGCAATCAATTCCCTCCTGCCCTCCAGCTTGTCTTCCATGCCCAGCTCCTTCAGAAGCCCCTCTGAGCAGCCCTGCACACTGTGGCACAGTCCGACGGTCTTTACCCCTGTGTATCTCTGCATATAGCCGGTCAGCATAGCCATGGGGTTTGTATAGTTCAGGAACCACGCGTCGGGACAAACCTCTTCGATATCATGTGCAAATTCCTCAAGAACAGGAATCGTTCTCAGGGCCCGCATTATTCCCCCTATTCCCAGGGTATCTGCTATTGTCTGCCTTAAGCCGTATTTCTTTGGTATTTCAAAATCAATTATTGTGCAGGGATCGTATCCTCCTACCTGGATGGCATTTACAACAAAGTCGGCACTTCTGAGTGCATCCTTTCTGTTTTCCGGGCCCAAATAGGTCCTGATCTTTGCTCTTCCGCCGTTGACATTATTATTAATGGCTTCAAGCATTATCCGGGATTCCTCCAGCCTGTCCCCTGCTATGTCATACAAACATATTTCGCTGTCCTTTAAAGCCCCGGTGCACATGCTGTCTCCCAATACATTTTTGGCAAAGACGGTGCTCCCCGCACCCATAAATGTTATTTTGACCATATCATCGACCTCCAATACATATTTGTAAATCAAGATTTTTATATGTATAGGATAGCATATAGATATAAAAATTAAATTGAATAATGTAACTATAATTTGTTATAATGTAACCTCAAGGAGATTTCATTACAGTTTTGTGGCCACAAATGTGGCTCAAAGCCATAAAATGGCTTGGGAGGTTAATATGATGCACGATGTTTCGCTTTTGAATAAGGGCTTTGCAGAAATAAATCCCCTGTTATGCGGCTGGGAAACCTGCGAAAGCGGCCATCCCTTCGGACCGGCCTCACGTGATTGCTACCTCATCCACTATATTATGTCGGGACATGGCATTTTCCAGAGGAACGGTCAAACCTATTCCCTATCCAGGGGAAGCATGTTTTTGATCCGTCCCTATGAAATCACCTTTTATAAAGCCAACGATAACGATCCCTGGGAGTATATCTGGATAGGCTTTAACGGACGTCTGGTTCCCGACCTGCTTGAGGACAGCGGCTTTTCAAAGGATAATTGCACCTTGTGCGCACCGTCCCTGCGCAATATATTTTTAAGCATGAAGGAAACCATCAACCTGCATTATTCTGCTGAGATATTCCTATGCGGTAAAATTTTTGAACTGTTCTCAAATCTTCAGGCCGAATACCGCCCTGCTTTGAAAGGAAGCAGCGGAAGTCTTTATTCGGAAAGGGCAAAGGACTATATAATGGCAAATTATGCAAACCGCATATCAATAGAGAGCATTGCAAACATGCTGGGTATTGACAGGCGCTACCTTTGCAGGGTGTTTTTCAAGAACATTGGTGACACACCTCAGAATTTTCTGGTCAACTACAGGCTTGAAAAAGCGGCCATCCTGCTTGCAAAGTACGGCTATTCGGTTGGTGAAGCTGCCCGGAGCACAGGGTATGACGACATCTACAACTTTTCAAAAATGTTTAAAAAGAAATTTGGAGTGCCTCCGTCCAGGTACTAATGATTATTCGCATCAACCGCTCATGGAAAAAATCATAAAATTAAATTCACCTCATTATTTCCAGCTGGAATTTTTAGTGAAGATACTACGGATAATATTTTCTCACCAGGCTGACGTGCATTTTTCTGCTGCAACAAATATGGTTGAATATCAACCTCCTAGCTTTACCACTATAACATATTTCGACAATATCAGCTAAGTTTGCCTATCAAAGCCAACATCCCGGAATTGGCACTCATATACAGAAATTATCAATTTTCATAACCGTTTCACAAATTTCTGTGATATATTTTATAATTAGTTTTAAAATATAATTATGAAGTCAAAAAACAGACAGGAGAATACTATGTCATTCACCACCTTACTATACCACGAAATCCGGGAGAGCCGGATGCACCACCCGGGACAGTCCTCGCCAATTGAAGTGCGACAGGATTACAGGGACAGTTTGCCTCCTCCTCTCTTTGTGACCCTGGAGAATTTCCTTGCCCAGCTGGAGTATTTGCATGCAAACAGCTTTCATACCTTAACACTCTCCGAGGTAAAGGACTATTACTACAAGGGCACCGGACTGCCTGAAAAATCCGTTTTACTGACCTTTGACGACTGCTATCAGTCAATGGGCCTTTACGCATATCCCGCTTTAAAAAAGTATGGGTTTCATGCCGCGGCCTTTGTGGTTACCGGCTGGCTCAATACCCGAAGAAAACCCTTCGATCCGGAAAAATCCATTTGCCTTACCGGAAAAGAACTGGAAGAAATGTCCGGCATCTTTGAATATGCAAACCACACCGACCAATTCCACACCAGAACCGGAACCACAGTCAGCAGGCTGCTGGAAGCAGGTCGAAAAAAAACCTCTGAGGACCTGGACCGCTGCAATGCCAGCCCTCTGGTGGATGCAAAGGACGTCTTTGCATATCCCTTCGGTCTGTACTCCGATCTGAATGTGGCCCTGCTGAAAAATAAAGGGTTCAAGCTTGCTTTTACCACTGAGGGCGGCAGTAATACCGCGGATACCCAGCCACTGCTTCTCAAGCGGAATGTCATCCCCTATTCCATGGATATGGAAACCTTCAGAGGCATCACAGGGTGACGAAGCATGCCTCACAGCCGCATCAGGTTTGAAGCTGCTTATATAACATTAACATAATAAAAGAGAGGAACAGAAAATATGAAAAAATCAGCCATAATATTAGCATTATTAATGGGAATTCTTTTCATGCCCTCATGCTCGAAGACCGGCAATAATGCCGGGAATTCATCCAATTCCTCGGTCACCGGTGGCCAGACACCCAGCGGACAGGAATTGAAAGTGGGCATCCTGCCTGCCGAGTCGGCCATTCCCATCATTCTTGCAAAAGAAAAGGGCTTCTTTGACCAGGCCGGACTAAAGGTATCCATCAAGTCCTTTTCTTCTCCCAATGACCGCAATGTGGCGGTTCAGGCCAAGGAACTGGACGGAGCCATAGGCGATGTCATGACCGGCGCAGTTTTTGTAGATAAGGGTATTGCCATGAAAATCACATCGGATATCAGTGAAGACTTTAAAATATTATCCTCTCCCGATTCCAGGATTGAAAAAATAGAAGAGTTAAGCGGCAAGCGGATTTCTCTTGTTCGTAACTTCCTCCTGGAATACATCATGGACCAGTTTGCAGAAAAAAACGGATTTGATTATCAAATCGTTGAAATACCTTCCTTTGCGGGAAGGGCCGAAGCTCTCATGTCCAATCAGATTGACGGAGTCGTGTATACCGAACCGCAGGCAGGCATGCTTGTAAAGCAGGGTGCACATCTGCTGGGAAGTTCAAAAAAAGCGGGAATCAAAGGCGGCACCCTGCTGTTTACCGATGCCGCGATTGCCAGCCGTCCTGAGGACATAAAAAGGTTCTATCAGGCTTACAACAAGGCAGTTGATTACATGAACGACACCGATGTGAAGGAATACAGCGCCATTCTGACAAATTACCAGTTTCCCGAAGCAATCGGGGATTACCTTTCCAACCTGGCCGGGAAGTTCACACACGCCGGAACCATCAGTGAAGAGCAGTTTGATAACATCATCAGGTGGACCAAAGACAAGGGGCTGACAGACAGGCTCTATACCTATGATGAATTAACCGATTTCTCGTTTATAAAATAGTATTGACTTAACGTGTTGTGCCAATTAATTTAACTTTTGCTTTACCTATATAATTTTTCATATCAAATGGTAACTCCCGAACTAACTTTATAAAATAAGTGCAGCACGTTATTTCATACGTTTCAGCCAGGGAGCACAGGCTGCTTCCAGCCGGTCCAGCAGCTTAAAGAGCACTATTCCCACAAGGCCAAGGGCCAGAATGCCGCTGAACATCTGGACATAATCCATTTTTGTCCATGCGCTCAGGATGTAATAGCCGATCCCGTACACCGTTGCATAATTCTCGGCAAAAAATAGCGAAGCCAGCGATATTCCGATACTTATCCTCAAGCCTCCGAATATATGGGGGAGGATTGCCGGCAGGATCAGATACCGGTATTTCCGGCCCGCCGGCGCGCAGAAGCTCTCCATAACCTTGAAATAAAGAGGAGGAATGTGCTCCACTCCATCCCGAACCGACAGTATGATCTGGAATATGATAATAAAAATCACCAGAATTATCTTGGATGTATTCCCCAGTCCGAACAACAGCATGAAAACCGGCAGAAACGCAACCTTCGGTATCGGATATATGAAGTACAGCAAAGGTGAGAACAATCTCTTACAGGTTTTATTCACACCGAGAACAATCCCGGCCGGAACTCCAAGCAGCATGGAAACGCCCACAGCTGCGGCCACTCTCAGTATGCTGGCGGCACAGTGTTTAAGCAATTCGCCGGGGACTGTAAATATATAGGCTGCAGTTTCAATGGGGGACGGTATGGTGCGGGTTTTCAAAAGCAGGTGAAGAAGCTCCCAAAGGATGAGAAAGCTTAAAAAACCTGCCAGCTGGCTCTGAGTTAATTTTTTTATGTCCTTCATGATCACATCTCCATCTTCAGCAGCTTTCTGAGCTTGATGCACCGGTCATAGAAGCCCAGCTCTTCCCTTGCGTTCTTTACCGAATAATAAGGGTTGTCCAGCTGTGAGACAGTTCCGTCTCCATTCATCAGAAGAATGTGCTGTCCCAGCATAACAGCCTCTTCAATATCGTGAGTGACGAACAGCAGTGTCGCCGTCCGTTTTTGCTGTTCTCTTATTATTATGCCCTGCAGCTCCTCCTTTGTCATTGCATCAAGTGCAGAGGTGGGTTCATCCATCAGGAGCAGGTCCGGTTTCCCGATCAAAGTCCTTGCCAGAGCCGTCCGCTGCCGCTCGCCTCCGCTCAGTTCCTGCGGATACTTGTCCTTATGGCCTTCCAGCCGCATCTCCACAAGCAGCTCCATTACGGCAGCCTCCAGACCGTCTGTCCGCCCCTTTAATTTTAATGGCATTGAAACCGCATCCTTTACGGTCTGCCAGGGAAACAGCCCCAAATCCTGAAACAGGAAGGCGGTTTCCCTCCTGGGAGCCCCGACTTTAACACCGCTGACGGTTACCGTCCCCCGGTCAGGTTTTAAAAATCCTGCGATGAGGTTCAGAATGGTACTTTTCCCCGAACCCGACTTGCCGATCAAAGCGTAGGAACCTCCCGCTTCCAGCCTCAGGTGAACATTGCTGAGTATCTCCCTCTTTCCATAGGAGAAGGCTACCCGATCCATTATAATAAAATCTTTCATAAATTAATTCCTTATGCACAACAGCAGAAAATCCGCTGCGTTCAGTCTTTTAACGTTCATTGGTATTTATCGGGCGAATTCTTGTTCGCCAATAATAAAAAGTGACGTATAACACATTATAGCATAAGCCGGCGGCGCTTGTTCAGGCCCTTTTACCTATATGGCCGGTATGCCACATAGCCCTGGGGCTCGTGAACGAAGCCGGCACTGCTGAGTGCTTCGGCGGCCTACTTCGGATAATCCTTAATTACAATGCGGTTTTGTGATGGAAATATCCTGCGTCTTGAATAATTCCGCGCCACCTCTGCGGTTAATCCGCAATACAGCCCTTCCACCGCTTCCCTGGGAAACATATGCATGATGCTTATGCGGTTTGGATTATGCCCGGCGTGGCCCAGCCTCTGCATGGTACCGGAAATGGAACGGGGACAGCCGATCTGGAATACCTGATCTATATCACCCACATCTATTCCAAGCTCCATGGAGGAGGTCGCACACAGCAGCCTCAGTGTCCCGCTGCGAAGTGCGTTCTCAACCTCAAAGCGCTGTTCCTTGGATAAACTGCCATGATGCGTCCGGGCAAAACCCTCTCCCCCCAGCCGATTTATAAAATAGGCCAGCTTTTCGGCATAAGTGCGCCCTTCTACAAAAGCAATGGCGCTGCCGGTACCGCCGCAATATGAATACACTGTTTTTGCAAGCTCCTGCCAAACCGGGTCGGGAGACAAATACTGCGCAGCAATATCCAGAGGTTCAATTGTGGCAGACAGGCCAATCCTCTGAAGCGGCCGCCGGCACAGCCCGTCCAGTCTTGCAGCCGACAGCATCAGATGGGCGCCCCGTTTGGAATCAATGAGGACATGCAGTTCATCTATTATAATTGCTTTAGCCGTTCCGAGAATTTTCTGACCGGATTTACTTGTAAGCATCAGATATAAGGATTCGGGAGTGGTAATCAGAATATGCGGAGGAGCCTTTATCATCCGGCTCCGCTCCTTTTGTGCGGTGTCGCCGGTTCGTATGCCGATACTAAGCCCGGTACCGTCTGATGGAATACCTGCTTTTAACTGTTCCTCAAGAATTCCGTCCAGGGGACGCCTGAGATTCTCACGTATATCACCTGCAAGTGATTTGAGCGGCGATATATAGATCAGCTGCAGCTCCTGCTTTAAATCGCCGCTCCATGCCTGTTCCAGCAGTCTGTCTATAAATACCAGAAATGCGGTAAGCGTCTTACCCGTACCTGTCGGCGCCGATACCAGCGCGTGTCTGCCCGAGGCAATTGCCGGCCAGGCCTGCCGCTGGACGGCAGTAGGTGAACCCAGGGTATTTATGAACCAGCGCTCTGTCAACTTGTTAAATATATCCGGCAATTTTTCCGCCATAGGTATCTCCTTTGCTGTAGAGGAATAAACAAATTTCATTATTTATATTCTCCATTTCAAAGTACAACTCCTCTCGTAATATTTTTTATATAAGCTATCACCATTAAAACTCTTGACAACCTAACAACTGTTAGATATAATTTCCCTAACAGTCGTTAGGCGGAGTGCGATAAAGGATACTTACTTACATAACATTTTGTGGCCGCTATTGCGGCTCGAAGCCATAAATAGCTTAGGAGGTTAATGTGACCAAAGACAAAAGTGATACAAAGAACCAAATACTGGGGGTTTCCCTGGACCTGTTCTCCCTCAGGGGCTACAGCTCGGTATCCATACGTGATATCTGCGGCAAAGTGGGCATTAAGGAAAGCTCGGTATACCATCATTTCAAAAGCAAGCAGGATATTTTTGACGTTCTCTGCAATTCCTTTACCGAAACCCTCTATGCATTGCCGCAGGCCTTTTCTGTCGAGATGCAGAAAGTGACTTCAGTAAAGGATGAGGAATTCACATTTGTGTGTCAGAGCTTTGTGAATGACTATCTCATGAACGGAAAAATAAACAAGTTCATTCGGATGCTGATTATCGAGCAGAGCACCAATGTGCAGGCGTCCGAACTGTATCACAGGGTTTTGTTTGACGATGCTATTGCAGGACAGAAGGTCATATACCAGTGGCTGGTCCGCATCGGCTTCCTGAAAGACCTGGATATTGATACGATGGTTACAGAATACTATGCACATGTTATTTATCTGTTTCACCGCTATCTCGCCGCAGGTGAAATCACAGAAGGGGTCAGGGCCGAAGTTAACAAAAGCCTGTTAAAGCATATTCAAAATTTTTTGGCAAAATATAAAAAAGCTGATTAGTCAGGAGGTATCCAAAAATGTCATACATCATACAGACAAAAGAGCTGAGCAAATTATTCAAAAAATCTGCCGCAGTGGACAAAGTGGAGCTTAATGTGGAAAAGGGTGATATTTACGGCTTCATCGGGCAAAACGGCGCCGGAAAGACTACCACCATACGCATGCTGCTGAATTTGATAAAGCCCTCCGGCGGAACTGTTGAACTGTTCGGCGAAAAGGTAACAGACAGCAGCATATTCCGGCATTTGAAGAAAATTGGCGCAATCATTGAAACACCGGGGTTTTATTTGAACCTTACAGGAGAGGAAAATCTGGACATCCACCGGATCATGATGGATATTCCGGACAAATTCAGCGTTGACAGGGCTATGAAATTGGTGGGGCTGTCGGAGCAGAAGGGTAAAAAAACCCGTCAATACTCTCTTGGAATGAAACAGCGCCTCGGCCTTGCAAGAGCCCTCCTGCACGATCCGGAGCTCTTGATACTGGACGAACCCACAAACGGACTGGACCCCCAGGGCATCGTGGAAATTCGGGATATGCTTATAAATATTTCAAAACAGGGAAAAACCATACTCATATCCTCCCACATCCTGGCAGAGGTAGAGAAAATGGTCAGCCGGATAGGCATCCTCCATAATGGGAAACTGCTTGAGGAGAGCAGCCGGGAAATTTTCCTCAAAAAATGCGGCCATTCCATCCAATACAGGGTCAGTGACCCGGTCAAGGCAGCCGGATTGATAAAAGAGCTGATTAACCAGCCGGCTATTACTGTCAATGAGGATCTGATCATTTTGGAAATTGCGGAAAGCGATAACAGCGGAAAAATCACAAAACTGCTGGTTGAAAACGATATTGATGTAAAGGAAAGCAAGCTTGTCCAGGCTTCCCTCGAGGATTACTTCATCAAACTTACGGGAGGGAGCGTCCATGTATAAATTATTAAACCTGGAATTCAGGAAACTGAAAGGGACGTTCCTGCTCCTGCTGGCCCCTGTTACTTTTCTGGCACCGCTCACTCTTGTCCTCATCCAGTATGCTTCAGGCTCAAAGGCTTCTTTACCGGATATTATAACAAAAAGCAGCGTCTTTATTCAGATGATATCCTTTGCATGTGTTGTGATTTCGGGATGCTACATAATCACCAGGGAGTATAAAAGCAATATGCTGCCATACCTGGACATTACGCCAAATTCCACGGCACGGATCCTGTTCTGCAAGTTCATCCTGCTATTTATTGAGACCCTTGTACTGCAGCTGGCCATTTTTGGAGCTTTGCTCTGTGTGAATACGGCCCTTAACGGTTTCGACGGCGGTATTGCCTTCCGTCTCCTCGTAGCAGGCATCTTAAGTGCATTGTTCCTGGGCTGCCTGATACCGGCCATCATCTTTATAGCTTTATGGAGGCAGAGCTTTGCCGGTTCATCAATTATTTTCCTTGTCTTATTCATGCTCACATTTCCATTTACTTTCATGAGCTATGGTTATATTTTTCCTCAGCTGGTGCCCATTATACTGGTGTCCAAATACCTGGGCTATGAACATTACACCCGGATGGGCTACGGGCCCGGAATTCTGATCCTTGCCGTTACTTTTGCAGCCTTTTTATACCTGTCGATACGCTTTGTGAAGAAAAAGGAGTGATGGATAATGCTAAGATTAGTGGAAGCGGAAATAAAAAAACTGCACACTTCAAAAATATGGTGGCTGATTGCCGCCGGGGCAGTATTGCCGGCGCTGATCACCTGCCTTTCCTTCCTGGAGGACAGGGATATCTCATGGCTGGTTTTCACGCATGTGGCGCTGCTGATATTCAATGTTCAATCCCTTTTGACCTTCTCGGCCTTTGCGGCCTTCCTCCGGGCCAGGGAATATGAAGAAAATATGATGGAGGTAATCCTCTGCTACCCCTACCCGAAACGCAAATTCCTATTTTCCAAACTGGCTGTTATGCTTTTGGCCATTGGGACAACTGTGATTTTATTCGGTATATGCACCCTGTTTTCAGGCTCCGTGCTTCTCAAGGCTTCCCTGCCGCCGGAATTATTCCGGCATTTTATAAAAATCCTGCTGCTTGTGAGCCTGATGCATCTTCTCCTGAGTCCGGCGGCCTTTTTTCTTGCAGGGCTTACCCATTTGGCCGTATCCGGAGTTCTTTACGGAATAGTCGGCATGTGTCTGTGTATGATGCTGTACAGTACGGATTTTATACAATTCATTCCCCTGTGCATCCCGTTCGTTCTGACAGATCATATTCTGGGCATGGATGTGATGAAAATCCTCCCAAATTACGGTATTCACTGGAGCATCCTGGCGGTCTGGCCCGTCTTTTTCCTCTTTGCGGATGCAAAAAAGCAACAGGATATCTACAGCAGGAGCTTGTGATGTCATGCAGCATTGTTATTCCGTTGCTTAATAATTTTTTAACTATTTTACCGACACGTATTTATTATCCCTTATATAAAATCTCCAGGGATAATCCTTTGCTTCCTCAGCATAATCAACCCCTACCCGCGCAGTGGATACTACGCTGAATTTTTCACCTGCTCCTTCTTCCACGTATAGCCTGCTGCCGCACAGATCTTCTCCGTTTAAATTCTTATCAATTAAAAAAGCATTGCATAATTTCCCCGGCCCGTTGGTCAACCCTTTTACCTGGTTAACTGTTAATTGATCGTACGGCTTTTTAAATCTGTTTTGAGACATTAGGTCAAATCCCTCTATAGGTTCCACAGCCCTTATCAGAACTGCCTGGGGATTTCCTTCTTCCCTGGTGACTATATTAAAGCAGTAGTACATACCGTAAATAATAAATACATAGGAAACTCCCGGCCCGCCGTACATAACCTCCACTCTGGACGTTCTTCTCCCTCCATAGGAATGCGCGGCTTTATCCTCAATACCCATATATGCTTCGGCTTCAACGATTCTGGCAGAAATTTTTTGCCCGCCGATATGGTGTACGAGTACCTTTCCCAGGAGTTCCCTGGCAACTATTAATGAATCTCTATTATAAAAATCTCTTCCCAGTATTCTCATATTTTTATTTCCATTTCAAAAAAGTTTTTATTCCATAATCGGGAGCTCATCCGTTTTCTCCTTTGTCTGCATTCAACATTTTTTCAAAAGCCTCGTAACGGTTGCGCAGTACATTTTCATGATTTTCTTCATCTATTCTCAATTGTTCAAAGAATTTCTTAACTTTTGGATCATTTGCCTTTTCAGCCAGTATTTGATAACGTTTCTGGGCTTTAATCTCATCTTCAATAGCTTCTAAAATGCCCTCCAGTATCTGCCGCATGCAGCTTCCCTCCTTAAACTCATTAAGATGTTACAGGTCACTGGTCCAATGCCGGCAATAATTTTACTACAACCAGTGTTATGTCATCTTTGATCTTCTCATATTTTAAAAAATCAGTAAAATCCTCTTGAATCCTCCGGATAACATGGGAGGGCTTCATGCGGTAAATTTCACCAACCAGTTTCTTTAGCCTATCGTCATAAAACTCATTATTGGACCTCTGCTCCGGCAATCCATCAGACATAATAAACAGAGTCATATCCGGGAGCAGCGGCAGAGAAGAATCCTCATAAATTAACATATCGGCATCTATAGCTGCCGATATTGGAAGCCCCGCATGGTTCAGCTCTACTATATTATATCCATCCCCGGCCAATATAGGACAGGTATGTAAACCCGCATTACAATAGGTCAACTCATTTGTTTTCAGATCAAATACAGCTATGAAAAGGCAAACCAGGTATTCATCCGGATACCCTTCCTTTATATATTGCTCAATAAAAAAATGCATGATTTCTTTAGGGGACAATAATTGCCCCGGCACATGCTTGAGTCTGAAAAAACTTCTTATCGTATCTTTTACAAAAATAGCCAGCATGGCACTGTCCAATCCATGTCCTGAAACATCGGCTATAAAGCATACATATTGATCAAAATAATCATTCAGCAGCCCATTGTCCACTTTAAATGCATCGAATAAATCTCCGCCCAGCTCTTCGGCGGGAATATACAGGGAAGCAAAGGAGATATTTTCTGTATCAGGAAGACTCTCAGGCAGGGAACGCTTGTGAATTTTAACTGCATTTGCTATTTCAACATCCAGTTTTTTTCGTAATCTTTCATATTCCACATATTTTTCATTGCCACAAATATATATATGATTATCCTTCCGGGAAAACTTGAGATGAAGTTTCAATACCTCATGCTTGCCGCGTAATAAAAATTCCGCCCAGCCGGAGGACTCTTCGGCTGCACTGTCAAATAAGGCTTTAGCCTTATTTGCGTGAATGTCCTCAAGGATATCAAAAAAGCTTTTTCCTTGCAGCTCTGAGCCGGTATAGCCCAAGTATGACCGCATGGCCTTATTGGAGAAAACTATCTGCCCGGCGGCATTACAAACCAGAATTCGGTCACCAATCATATCGACTATTGTTTCATTTATTTTCGTTATGTCAAAGTCCATCTCCAACAGTGTTCTCCTCCAACTCTACCAGACTTTTCATATGGCTTATAATATACTTGCTATTTAATTATATCATAATTGCCCTTTGTTATCACACATAAAGGGGTAACATTTTTTGTATTCTCATCCTTCCCATACAAACCCATATATGGATTTCAGGTCTGTTTAAAATCACAATTTGAATACCGGAAGCAATATCTCATCAACCAATAATTCCAGCCGTTTTGAGTCCACCACCTGGCGGAATATATTTTCCATCCGGATCAAATCAAACGGTAAAACCAATGTCATATCATCCACCTCTTTTAATTTGTCACCACGTGCTTTAGCCAACCCCAACAATTTTTTCATAACCAGAATGTTTTTTTCCATTTCTCCTGTTTTTATATCAGCTGTCTTTTTTCCTATTTTTCCTGTTTTTATATCAGTTACCTTTTCGCTGCTTTGACTCATCTCAAACAAGATAACATTCATAATTTCGGTGCCGACCCCGGTATAAAATCTCTGGTAGAGTACAAGCAGCTGCAGCAAGTCACTGCGCAGACTCCCGGTATCCTCTATTTTGTCAATAAGCTCACCGTCCAGTGCAAGCGCAGATTTATACACCATAATCTCCCGGATCAGGTCAAAGGTTGTAGCCCACCGCCGGTACAATACGGTTCTGCTGGTTTTGGCATTCTGTGCAATTTGCCTGAATGTGAGATTCGGGTAACCGACTTCCCTGATAATCTTTACGGCAGCATCATAAATATTGTCAATCAGCACGTCACCGCGCCTTCGCGCATTTTTATCCGATTCTTTCATTTTTACTTATCTCCTGTTTACATGACTTTTAATCATTATAGCATAAAATTAAATAAGGTACACGTTGACTCCTATTTCCCAAGGTAGCTTTTCGCATCTTACAGAGCTTTACATCAGGCTTTTAATCTCAACGTTGACCACCATGATCGTCCGTGCAGCGGGAGCGGAAAACTTTGGCCGGCTGATGTCCATTGTGGGGACCGCCATTGTTTTCGGCACAATGGCGGTCCAATTACAGGCGGCCTGATTACCGAGCATCTGACCTGTCACTGGCTTTTCACTGAGCGGTATGGCAGCTACAGCCGCCCATATATCCGGGGCCTATCATGCGGGGTTTATTACCAGTCTGATCTTCATGTGATTGCTATCATTCCGGCATTATTTCTCACATATAAAATCAACAAAGCAAATCAGGCTATAAAAAGCCTTCCGGGCCTGCTAATGACCGTCAGACACCTGAGGGCGAATATTAAATCCATAATTATCTGCAAATGTGTTAAAATATATTAAATTGGCGTGTTATGCCAGTTGAATTATGTTGCTTTCAAGTAATAAATAATGTTTTCAGCCTTAAGAACAAAAAATATCTGAAGCACAAAAGTACATGAGGCGGTATTCATCAATGGGAAGCCTGGTTAGAAGAGCTTGCTTGAAACTCAGATAAATTGGACTCTATGCGTTAAATAAATTTTATTATTCCCATGAGAGGTGCAATATGAAACTCTGGCCCGACCAAAAGCCGTATTATTCTGTCAACCATTACTATCAGCAAATCTTTGGCCATAAAGTCTACAAAATCTCACTGGATATCGGTTGTACCTGTCCTACAAGGGATGGCAGCAAGGGCACCGGCGGCTGTACCTTTTGTTCGGCAAAAGGTTCCGGCGATTTTGCCATAGCGGGGCCAATGGACATGCATAAAAAAATTGACTCGGCAATTCAGATGGTTTCCGCAAAAAGCAGTTCAAGCCGTTCAAATGGTTATGTAGGGTATCTGCAAGCCTTTTCCAACACTTATGGACCGGTGGGCCAGTTGGTGCCTGTCTATGAGGAAATCCTGGCTGATGAGAGAATTTTGGGCCTGTCCATCGGCACAAGGCCGGATTGTCTTTCAGGCGAGATGCTTGGGGAGCTTGGGCGTCTATCTGAAATGAAGCCCCTGTGGGTGGAACTTGGGCTTCAGACCATCCATCAAAAGACAGCAAAGCTTTTTAACCGGGGATATGAATTGTCTGTTTTTGAAAATGCCGTTTTGAAATTAAATCAATTCGGTATTCCGGTGATTGTTCATCTGATTGTCGGGCTCATGGGCGAGACCTATGAGGATTTCATGGCAACCATTGATTATATGGCAGGACAGCCTGTAGGCGGCATTAAGCTGGCTATGCTGCACATACTGAAAGACAGCCCTTTATATAAGGACTACCTGAAAGAGCCCTTTCCCCTGCTGGATGAAGCAACTTATATAAAATGGGTGGCGGAGGCCATCACCCGGCTGCCCCGGGAAATGGTCATTCACAGAGTGACGGGAGACGGTGATCACAAGCACCTGATTGCACCTGAATGGAGCGGACATAAACGCCATGTCCTTAACGGGTTGTCTCAATACATGGCCGGGCATGGCATGTACCAGGGACAGGCTCTCGGGAGGTAATGTTTCTCATTGTCAGAACCACTTCAGCCCTCCTAATTTAACTTATTGTGCTAATTAATTAAAATTTGCTTTAACTAACCTGCTGTGTCTAATTGAAATTTTGTTTTTGCCTTACAGTTAGCTCTATTTAGAATCAGCTGGTACGCGAGGGCAACTTCATGAAATAAGATGCACGGTTAAAAACAATTGCTATAAATTGTCGGCAAAATTAAAGTGGTTTTGCCGTCAAAGCAGCAGGACGCTGCTTTGAGCTGCAAACCGGGACAGGATGTCGAGTTTGAGCAACGGCAAAAACGCTTTAATGAGGCGATACAATTTTTGTAATTGTTTTTTGTCATCCTTATTTCATGAAGTTAGTAAGGAAGTTACCAGTTGATATAAAAAAGTTACATAAACTGAAAAGCATAACAAGTTAATTTAAGTAGAAAATTATGAATAATATTGTGCTGGCCAATGTGATACTAATGTATGAAAATGTTTAATTCATTGGATGTGTCAGGATGTGCCGATATCTGTCGGCAGCATAAGCAACGTGTCCCGAAAGGATTCCTTATGAGAAGTAATATAAGCATTTTATATATGGTATTTATATGCGTATTTCTGGCAGCGGGCTGTGGCTTACCAAAAAAGGATATACCCCAAAAAGAAGCTGTTGATACTGCACCTTTGCAGCTCGAAAATAAAAATGACGAAACCTCAAAAAATAATTTTACAGGCAAAGCTCAAGAAAAAGAAGAAAAGTACGACAAAAAAATTGCATATATTACAATTGACGATGGCCCCTCCACCAATAATACCGCGGCAATTTTAGATATACTCAAAAAAGCTGAAATCAAAGCAACTTTTTTTGTACTTCCCAAAGGCCATATGGACGATATTTATGCACGCATAATCAATGAAGGCCATGTGCTTGGAAATCATTCCTACTCCCATTCCAATCATATATATGCTTCTGAAGATGATTTCGAGAAAGATATATTAAAAGCAAAAGCTTTTATCTATAAAAAGCTGGACTATACAACAACAGTATTCAGGTTTCCCGGAGGAACCCCGGGAAGAAAAAAGAGTATTATCCAAAAAAGAGCAGATATCCTGAAGAAAAACGGATACCGTTATTTTGATTGGGATGTATCTGTTGCAGATACAGACCCCAACTTGAAAAATTATGGAGATGAAAAGTTTATAGTAAATCTGATGACAGGAAATGTACTCCATAACACCAAAGGAAAAAAGCGGCTCATCGTGCTGATGCACGACGATTCCACAAAAATATACACCGTAAAGGCATTACCCTGTATTATTGATGGACTGAAAAAACAGGGGTATGTCTTCGATGTGCTTACGAACTACAAAAAGTAATACCTCTATCTGCCTTTTATCTGCTATATATCTTTTAACAACTATATGTCTTTTACCTGCACGCAGGATTTCCTGATCCTTTGAAATGCAGTATTTCTAAATTTTTCTTCTGAAGCATACAATCCCGTATACAGCATATTTTTCTCAGCCTATCGCCATTATTCCGGGCTATTAAATTGACATGTTTAATTTTTTTAATTTATTGACAGTTTAATTTAAATATAGTAATATATCAAAGTAATCATATAAGAATAGTATGATTTGTGTTGTATGGAGTACTGGCAGGGCCATATCCGGATTTTGCTGTAGTGAAAGGAGCATATTATCTTGGACTTTGATTTTATTGCAGAATACACACCCATGTATGTTACTGCAGCCGCACTTACGCTAAGGATTGCATTCTGGGGAATTGTTTTCTCCCTGGTGACAGGACTGGTTTGCAGTCTGATTCAATATTATAAAATACCTGCTTTGAAACAGCTTATATCAGGCTATATTGAATTATCCCGGAATACGCCTCTACTGGTCCAGCTGTTCTTCCTGTACTTTGGCCTTCCCAAGCTGGGTATAATTATCAGTTCCGAGGGTTGTGCCATACTTGGCCTCTCCTTTCTCGGCGGCAGTTATATGGCCGAGGCCTTCAGAAGCGGATTGGAATCGGTAGAAAAGGGACAGGTGGAGGCCGGGCTCAGCATTGGCTTAAAGCGCAGTCAAATAATCAGATATATTGTTTTGCCCCAGGCTATTTCAGTTTCAGTGCCCGCCTTTTGCGCAAACATTATTTTCCTGATAAAGGAAACTTCCGTTTTCAGCGTGGTGGCGCTTGCCGATCTCATGTATGTGGCAAAGGATTTAATAGGGTTGTACTACAAAACCGATGAAGCACTGCTCATGCTGGTTTTATCCTATCTTGTCATCCTTCTGCCGGTTTCAATTATAGCGTCATTACTGGAGAGGAGGCTGCGCTATGCAGGATTTGGGAATTAGAGTGCTCTTTGAAGGCAGCAATCTATTGCGCCTGCTGGGCGGCTTGTGGATTACTGTAAAAATAGCTCTTATTTCTGTAGCCATTTCCTTTGTATTGGGAATTTTTCTTGGGATGGTAATGACCTTAAAAAATCCTGTGACAAAGGCAATAACAAGGCTCTATCTGGAATTTGTCCGTATCATGCCCCAACTGGTGCTGCTTTTCCTGGTTTATTTCGGTTTGACCAGAGCTTTTCACATCAATCTTTCGGGACAATTGTCGGCCATGATCGTTTTTGTTGTCTGGGGAACCGCTGAAATGGGAGATCTGGTGCGCAGTGCTCTTATTTCCATATCAAAGCACCAGTATGAGAGCGGAACAGCTTTAGGGCTGACCAACCTGCAGGTGTACAGATATGTAATAATTCCCCAGACTGTGAGAAGACTGCTTCCTTTGTCAATAAACCTGATGACGCGTATGGTCAAGACCACTTCCCTGATTGTTCTCATAGGTGTTGTGGAGGTTCTGAAGGTAGGGCAGCAAATCATCGAGGCCAACCGTTATACTGCACCCTCGGGTGCACTGTGGATTTACGGAACTATTTTCCTGCTTTATTTTATTGTTTGCTTCCCTATTTCACGTTTGGCCGGACGGTTGGAAAAACGCTGGATGAATTGAAGTCTTATAGCGGATAGGGAGTGGAAAATATTTCATTACAGTTTTGTGGCCGCTTTTGCGGCTCAAAGCCATAACATGTCAAAGCCATAAACGGCTTAGGAGGTTAACAATGGCACAAACACCGAAGGTGCTGGAAATCCGGCATTTAAAAAAACAATATGGAAATGATGCGGTTTTGAAGGATATCTCTCTTGATATCCACCAGGGTGAGGTTGTGGTGATAGTTGGCCCCTCGGGCTGCGGAAAGAGTACGCTCCTCAGATGCATCAACGGACTTGAGCCCATTCAGGCAGGAGATATCCTTCTGAACGGAAATGCAATTACCGACGGTAAAACTCAATGGAGCCAGATACGCCAGAAAATAGGCATGGTATTTCAAAACTATGATCTGTTTCCCCACATGACCGTATTGGATAATGTACTGCTTGGCCCTTTAAAAGTGCAGGGCCGTAATAAGCTGGAGGCTGCCGTTGCTGCAAAAAAGCTGCTGGAACGTGTGGGCCTTCAGGATAAAATTAATTCCTATCCCCGCCAGTTGTCGGGCGGCCAGAAGCAAAGAGTAGCTATTGTGCGGGCCCTGATGATGGAACCCGAAATGATGCTGTTTGATGAAATCACTGCCGCGCTGGACCCTGAAATGGTGCGCGAAGTGCTGGATGTAGTTCTGGAATTGGCAAAGGGAGGCATGACCATGATCATTGTTACCCATGAAATGCAATTTGCAAGAGCAATTGCAAACCATATTGTATTTATTGACAGCGGAGAGATAGTGGAGACCGGAAATCCGGAAGAGTTTTTTACTCAGCCAGAAACTGAGCGTGCGCGCAAGTTTTTGAATATATTTAATTACTGACAGAAAGAGGGATTTATTATGAAAAAATCAAAAAGAATTTTATCATCAGCTCTAGTGCTGATTCTTGCACTTACACTTTTTGCAGGCTGCGGAGCCGCCGGCTCTTCAGGTGCCGATTCATCCGCCGCAAATACTTCTTCAGCAGGCAATACGGCTGCCGGCACCGCCAGATCACTGGAAGATATAAAATCGAGCGGTAAAGTCATCATAGGAGTGTTCAGCGATAAGGCACCATTTGGCTATGTAGACGAAAAGGGCGCCTACCAGGGTTATGATGTTTATTTTGCAAACCGTATAGGCAAGGATCTGGGAGTGAATGTGGAGTTTGTGTCGGTTGAACCTGCCAGCCGTGTAGAGTACCTGAAAACCGGCAAAGTGGATATTATCCTTGCCAATTTTACAGTTACTGAAGAGAGAGCTCAATCGGTGGATTTTGCGCTTCCGTATATGAAGGTGGCGCTTGGAGTTGTCAGCCCCGACAAGTCACTGATTACTGATGTCTCCCAGCTTAACGGCAAAACTCTGATCGTTGCCAAAGGAACCACTGCCGAAACCTATTTTACCAAAAATCATCCGGAAGTAAAATTGCTTAAGTTTGATCAATATACCGAAACCTATAATGCACTTTTAGATGGACGAGGAGATGCTTTCTCAACAGACAATACCGAAGTCCTTGCATGGGCTTTGCAGAACAAGGGCTTTGCTGTGGGAATAGAAAGTCTGGGAGATATTGATACCATTGCTCCGGCCGTACAAAAAGGCAATGCCGGACTGCTCAACTGGCTCAATGATGAAATCAAAACCCTGGGTAAGGAAAACTTTTTCCATAAAGACTTTGAAGAAACCCTTGCCTCTGTTTACGGCAACGCGGTTGATTCCGACAGTCTTGTAGTTGAGAGCGGCGTTGTGGAGAAATAATTTTCCTGCCGCAATTGTAAAATATAAATACAAAAAGGCTCCTGTTTACAGGCAGGAGCCTTTTTGCGCATTCTTCAGGTCAGAGCGTCCAGTTAATCCATATTATCGCTGCCAATACCTGTTACCTTTGATCACTGATTGTAGCAACGCTATTGCTGTTTACTAATTCAGTCAGCGGGTCGTAAGGAGCCCCGGTAGGTGTGCCGACCAGCAATGCAATATCAACTGCATTTTCCGGGTTCCCCCAGGAATTGCCTGAAATAACGAAAATCGCCCTGTCAACAACAAATCCGCGTGTATTGTAAACAATATTATTGACAATGTGACCTGTGGAATTTGGATTCAAATATGCAGGCTGCCTGAGAGAGTAAAAAATGTTTTCTTCCACAATCAAATTTGTTACATTAGATTGCGTTAAAAAGCCACGGTTTACTACCCAATCGGTAGATGGCCCTGCTTGGGGCGGTCCAAAAATTACATTATCAACAAGCTTATGGTTTGCTCCGGCAAGTTGAATGAATTCAACAGCATACGGAGCATCACTGGTAATAGTTAATCCGTCGATTGTAACACCGCTTCCAGTAACAAGAAAGGCTATTACCGCTGCTTGCAGCACAATCATGGTACTCGGGTATCCCATTAATGTCACACCTGCTTTATTAACTGCCACTGTAGAAGTAATATTATAAGTTCCTCCCAGTATGTGGACAGTTCCTGTAGGGGAAACAGCTGCCAAACCTTGCTGTATCGTTCCGAAAGGATTTGCATGTGTACCGTTTCCACCTACCGCACCGGCTTGAACATATACCTCAAATGGGTTAGGTTCTATTGTGCCTGTCGGTCCCGCAGGTCCGGTCGGGCCTATTGGTCCTGTCGGACCTGCCGGGCCGGTTGCTCCTGTGGCTCCCGTCGGGCCGGCTGGACCTGTTGCTCCGGTGGCTCCCGTCGGGCCGGTTGGACCTGTTGGTCCGGTTGCTCCTGTTGGGCCAGTTGGGCCAGTTGGGCCGGTTGCTCCCGTTGGGCCGGTTGGACCCGTCGGGACTACACCTCCGGATATCAATGATACATCATCTACAACTACATTAGCTGTTCCGGGGTCACCCTGCTTACTAATTGATACTATTGCCTGTGTTGTCCCTGGAGGAGCAGGAACAGTAGTTCCGGTAAAAAGTTGCCAGTTACCCAGTGATGCATCTGGTAGAGTGTTTGGTGGGATACTGATTACCAAACCCAGTCCAAGAAAGCTAAAAGCAGAATTAAAATATGAAATAGTGATTGTTGTAAGCGGATTGGGCAGAACCCCTATTTTCCCAAGATATGCGGAAAAGCTGCTACTGCTGCTGAAATCTCCCGGTACAATCTGATATATTACGGAAATACCACTTTGAAGCAGTGCCGAAAAGTTTCCGGAGTGCTTGTA